>JANPDN010000205.1:0-17275 GCA_031431555.1 Rubrivivax sp. | reverse complement strand
CCGGTTTGCCGTCGACCGCGATCAGCGCCACGGCTTCGCGGCTGTCGGCGGCGGCGCGCGGCGCGGCGACACCGAGCAGTTGGTAGCGGCGTTCTTCGGCGGGTACGGTTTCGCGCGACGTCGCGGCGGCCATCGGCATGCCGTCGACACCGAGGATGCGGGTCAGGTCGCCGCGCGCGGCGGCCGCGGTCGCCACCGTCAAGGTATGCGCCGGCGCAGGCGTGCCCGGCGCGAACAAACGCAAGCCCCAGAACGCCGCTGTGGCGCTCACCGCGGCCCAGATCACAAATGCCAGCCAACGTGCAGCCATGCGGCGATTATCATGCATCGTCGCCACGCCAAAGCCCCTGAAATGACCCTCGAAAACCGTTCTTCGCGCAGCGTCGCGCGCATCGCCGTCCACCGCGGTTTCACCTTGATCGAAATCATGGTGGTGCTGGTCATCATTGGTGTCCTGGCGGCGCTCATCGCACCGAACCTGCTCGAGCGTGCATCCGACGCCAAGGTCACCGCAGCGCGCACCGACGTCAGCAGCCTGATGCAGCAGATGAAGCTGTACAAGCTCGACAACGGGCGCTTCCCGACGAACGAGCAGGGACTCGAGTCGTTGATCCGCAAGCCCACCACCGGCCCGATTCCGCCGAACTGGAAGTCGTATATCGACAAGCTGCCCAAGGACCCCTGGGGCCAGAACTACCAGTTCATGAACCCGGGCGTCAAGGGCGAGATCGACATCTTCAGTTTTGGCGCCGACGGCCAGCCCGGCGGCGAGGGCAACAATGCCGATGTCGGCTCCTGGCAGTAGTGAGCGCCGCGGCGCCGGCGGGAGCGGCGACGCGTTTGGCAAGTCCTCGCGCGGCTTCACGCTGATCGAACTGCTCATCGTCGTCGCCCTCGTCGCAGTCGTCTCCGGCCTGGTGTCGCTGGCCATCCGCGACCCGGCGGCGTCGCGGCTCGAGCGCGAAGCGGCACGCCTTTCGGCGTTGCTCGAATCGGCCCGCGCCGAGGCCCGCGCCTCGGGCCTGGCGGTGCGCTGGGTGCCCGCCGGTGCGGCTGACGCCGGCAACGCGGCCAACGCGGCAACTTCGGTCGGCGACAAGGCTGCCGGCATCGCCGTCACTACCGCGGCCGACACCGCCGGCACCGACTTTCGCTTTGTCGGCCTGCCGGCCGCGCTCGGGCTGCCGCAGCGCTGGCTGGGGCCCGACGTCAGCGCCGAGATCATCGGCGGCCGCTCGGTGCTGCTCGGCCCGGAGCCGCTGATCGGCGCGCAGCGCATCGTGCTGCGCCTGGCCGACCAGCGCATCACGCTGGCCACCGACGGCCTGGGGCCGTTTGCAGTGGTCATCGACCCGGCGCCGTGACGCAGACCCGCCGCCCCCCGCGAGCGCCACGCGGCTTCACGCTGATCGAGGTGCTGGTCGCGCTGGCCATCGTCGCCGTCACGCTGGGTGCCGGGCTGCGCGCCGCCGGTTCGGTGACCGACAACGCCCAGCGTCTGGCCGACGTCACCGCGGCGCAATGGTGTGCCGACAACGCCCTGGCCGACCTGCGCCTGACGCGCCAGTTTCCGGGCGTCGGCGACAGTGATTTTGGCTGCGAGCAACTCGGGCGCAACTACAAGGGCACGCTGCGCACGCGGCCGACGCCAAACCCGAATTTCCGCCGCATCGATGCGATCTTGGCCGACGACGCCGGGCGAGCGATCCTGACCTTGTCGACGGTGCTGGCGCGCCAATGAAGCAACCCCGCGACCAGGGCTTCACGCTCGTCGAAGTACTCGTCGCGCTGGCGATCATGGCCGTCATTGCGGCGATGGCCTGGCGTGGTGTCGACGGCATCGCACGCTCGCGCGACATCAGCAACGCGGCGGTCGAACGCACGCTGCGCTTGAATACCGCGCTCGCGCAGTGGGAGCAGGACCTGCTCGCGATCCACACCAGCTTTGCCGCGCCGCCGCTGCGGTTTGACGGCGCCAGCCTGCGCCTGACCCGCGAGGCGCCGGGCGGCGTGCAGCTCGTCGCGTGGACGCTGCGCGGCGGCGCCTGGTGGCGCTGGGCGAGCCCGGCGGTGACGCGGGTGTCGGACCTGCAAGAGCATTGGCTGCGCAGCCAGCAATTGCTTGGCAACGAACCCGGCACACTGATGGTCATCGACGGCGCCAGCGCGCTGCAGGTCTACTTTTTCCGCGGCAACAGCTGGGCCAACGCGCAGTCCAGCGGTGACGCCGCGGCGCCCGGCGTCACCGCCGGCAGCACCGACGAGCGGCTGCCCACCGGCGTGCGCCTGGTGCTCACCTTGCCCGCCGGCAAACTCACCCGCGATGTCATGCTCGCGCCGCTGGTGCCGTGAGCCGCCGAGCCGTTCTCAAGGCGAATACCGCAGCGCGCAGCGCGGAGGTTGACTGATGACGAGACGGGCCCGCGGCCAGGCCGGCGCGGCGCTGCTGATGGCGATGCTCATCGTCGCGCTGGTCGCCACGCTGGCCGCGGCGATGGTCTGGCAGCAGTGGCGATCGATCCAGGTCGAATCCGCCGAACGTGCACGCACCCAGTCGGCCTGGATCCTGCTTGGCGCACTCGACTGGTCGCGCCTGATCCTGCGCGAAGACGCGCGCGCCGACAACGCCAACGCCGCTGGCCGCCCGCCGCACGACCACCTCGGCGAACCTTGGGCGACACCGCTGGCCGAAGCACGTTTGTCGACCTTTCTGGCGGCCGACCGCGACAACAACACCGACAGCGGCCCCGAGGCCTTTTTGTCCGGCCAGATCGTCGACGCCCAGGCGCGCTACAACCTGCGCAACCTCGTCGCCGACGACGGCAAGCTCAAGCCGACTGAGCTCGCAGTCTTGACACGCCTGTGCGAAGCCGCGTCACTGCCCGGCGACACCGCCGGTCGCATCGCGCAAGCGCTGGCCGCGGCTTGGGCGCCGCGGGTTGTCGGCGAGGCCGACACCCCCAACCGCCTGCTGGCACCCCAGCGGCTGGCGCAGTTGGGCTGGGTCGGTGTCGACGCCGCCACCTTGGAGGTCCTGCGCCCGCTGGTCGAACTGCTGCCGCTGGCGACGCCAATCAACCTGAATACCGCTGCCCGCGAGGTCATCGCCGCTGTCTTGGACCTTGACCTGGCCACCGCCGAACGTCTGGTGCAGGCGCGCCAGCGCTCGGCTTTCCAGACCCTTGACGCCGTCAAGCCGCTGTTGCCACCGACCTTGACGCTGGAGCCCGCGCGCGTTGGCGTCGCTTCGTCGTACTTCCACGTCAGCGGCCGGCTGCGCCTTGACGAACGTGTGCTCGAAGAAACCTCGCTGGTGCGCCGCAATGGCGCCGATGTCGTCAGCCTCAGCCGCGAGCGTCGCAGTTGGCACGCCGGCGTGATCAAGTGATGGCCTGTCGCGGGCAGCGCACAATGCTGCGATGAAGCTCCACAAACACCCTGTAAGTCTTTGATTTACATGGCGTTGCAGTTGCCCATGATGCACATCCGCGATAGCCTCGATCTCTTATGCCCGTTCTGGTCGTCCAAATCCCGCCGCGCGCGCGCTTGACTGCGCGTGCCGAAGGTGCTGACAGCGCCGCGGCCGAGCCGAGCGCGCGGCTCGAATACAGCTACGCCCTCACCGACGACGGCCTGACCGTCGCCGCGCAGGGCCGCGCCAGCGCCAAAGCCTTGCCCAACGCCGACGCGGTGGTCGCCGTGCTCTCGGTGGCCGATGTCAGCTGGCACCGCGTCAGCGTGCCCAAGGCGCCGCCGACCAAGCTGCGCGCGGCGCTTGGCGGCTTGCTCGAAGAGGCGCTGCTCGACGAGCCCGAGGCGCTGCACTTCGCACTCGCGCCTGACCACAAACCGGCGCAGCCGGCCTGGGTCGCGGTGGTCCACAAGGCCTGGCTCGAAGGTGTGCTGGCAGCCTTCGACAAAGCCGGCATCACGGTCGACCGCGTCGTGCCGTCGATGTGGCCCGGTGACGCGCCACGGGCACATTTTTTCGACGCCGCCGCCGAAGACGGCAGCACGCCGGAGCCGACCCTGGTGATGGTCGATGTCAACAGCATCACCTGCGTGCCGCTGGCCGGCAGCCTGGCGCGCGCGCTGCTGCCCGCATTTGCCGCGCAGCCCGCGCGCTGGACGGCCACGCCGGCGGTCGCCGCCCCGGCCGAGCGCTGGCTCGGCGCTGCGGTGCATGTGCAGACCGAAGTCGAGCAGGTCATCGCCGCGGCACGCTCTTTGTGGAACCTGCGCCAGTTCGACCTCGCTTCGCGCCACCGCGGCTCGCGCGCCCTGCTCGACCTCTGGAAAAGCTGGATGAGCCCGGGCTGGCGCCCGGCGCGGCTCGGCCTGGCCGGCCTGGTGGTGCTGCAACTCGTCGGCCTGAACCTCTGGGCCTGGGCGCAGCGCAACCACATCGACGACAAAAAGCGCGCCCAGGTGGCGCTGCTGCAAAGTGTCCATCCGCAAGAACGGGTGGTCGTCGACGCGCCGCTGCAGATGCAGCGTGCAACCGAGGCCTTGCGCGCCGCCGCCGGCCGCCGCAGCGACACCGATCTGGAGTCAATGCTGTCGGCAGCCGCCGCCGCCTGGCCCGACGGCCAGGGCGCAGCGCCGAGCCTGCGCTTCGAACCGGGCAGCCTGACCGTGCCTGCCACCGGCTGGAGCGACGAGCAGGTGCGCCAGTTTCGCGATCGCCTGCGCCGTGACGGCTGGTCGGTCGACCTGACCCAGGGGCGGCTGTTGATCACGCGTGCCGCCGCGGCCACATCGGCCAAGGGCGCCGGATGAACGAAACCATCGCCGCCAACGACGCTGCGAGCAGCGGCCGCCGCAGCCCGGCCGCCGGCGCTGACGCCTTGAAAACCCGGCTGGCGCCGATCGTCGAGCGCTGGACGTCGATGGCGGCGCGCGAGCGCCGGCTGGTCGCCGCGATGCTCGCCGTCATCGCTGTCTTCGTGCTCTGGACGGTGGTCGTGCAGCCCGCCTGGCGCACGCTGCAGCGCGCGCCGGCCCAGCTAGACAGCCTCGATGCCGACTTGCAACTGATGCAGCGCCTGGCCGGCGAAGCGATCGAGCTGCGCGCCGCGACGCCGATCGGCGCCGGCCAGTCGACCCTGGCGCTAACCGCCGCCAGCGACCGCCTGGGCGCCAAGGCACGGCTGTCGGTGCAGCGCGACCGCGCCGTGCTCACGCTGGACGGCATCGGCAGCGAGGCCCTGCGCGGCTGGCTGCTCGAGGTGCGCTCCGGCGCCCGCGCGCGGGTCATCGAAGCCCAGCTCGCGCGCACGCCACAAGGGTTTGTCGGCACCCTCACGGTCTTGATCGGGGGTGTGCAGTGAGCGCCGCGCCGGGCCGACCCAGCCTGGCGAATATCCCCTCGGGGGATCGACGGTCGTACTCGGCGGGCGAGGGGCACCCATGAGCATGTTCGAAGCCCTCGTCGGCCGCCTCAAGGACGCCTTGCCGCGCCGCCGCGCCGATCGCGCGTCGAGTGTATTTGCCGACACCTCGATGGCCCAGGTGGCGTGGGAGCGCCGCCGGCGCGCAGCGATGCGTTTTGGCATCGCCGGCGCTGTTCTGGGCGTCCTTGGCGGCGTGATCGCTTTTGCCCCTGCGGCCTGGCTCGCTGCGGCAGTAGCGTCCAGCACCGACGGCCGGCTGCTGCTGGCCGAAACCCGCGGCACGGTCTGGCGCGGCAGTGCGCTGCTGGTGCTCACCGGCGGCGCCGGCAGCCGCGACGCCGCAGCTTTGCCGTCGCGCCTGGAATGGTCGGTCGGGCTCAACGGCCTGGCGGCTGAAATCAACTTGCGCCAGGCTTGCTGCCTGAGCGGCAGCGTGCCGCTGCTGGTGCGGCCTGGCTTCGGCCGCTTCAGCGTCGTCGTGCCGGCCATGCCTGATGGCCTGGGCCAATGGCCGGCGGCCTGGCTGTCGGGCCTGGGCACGCCTTTCAACACCTTGCAGCCGGGTGGCGCGTTGCGGGTGGCCAGCCCCGGCGCGACGCTCGAATTTGTGCAGGGCAGGCTGCGCTTCACCGGCAGCCTGAGCGTCGACGCAGTCGATATCTCTTCGCGCATGACGACCCTGGACGTGCTCGGCAGCTACCGCGTCGTGATCAACGGCGGCGAAGGCGGCGAGACCACCGCGCTGCAACTGAGCACGCTGAACGGCGCCTTGCAGCTGTCCGGCCGCGGCCAATGGGCCGGCGCCAAGATGCGCTTCACGGGCGAGGCGACCGTCGCCGAAGGCGCCGAGGCCGCATTGAACAATTTGCTGAATATCATCGGCCGCCGCCAGGGCGTGCGGTCGATCATCTCGATCGGATGACCATGCACCCCCCGCGCCTGACCCGTTGTGCGCTTCACCTGGCGATCAGCGCCGGCCTCGTGCTGCCGCCGCCGTTTGCAACGCTTGCCGCGGCCCAGAACACAAGCCCGCCGGCCGGCAACGCAGCGCGCACGCAGCCGCCCGCAGGCCACAGCCCGGCGCTGCGTTCGCGGGCGCCGGTGACGGTCAATTTTGTCAACGCCGATATCGAAGCCGTGACCCGCGCCTTCGCCGCGATGATCAACCGGCAGATCGCCGTCGACCCGCGGGTCAAAGGCAACATCACGGTCTACAGCGAGCAGCCGCTGACGATCCGCGAGGCCTACCTGAACTACCTCTCGGCCTTGCGCGGCCTCGGTTTTGCGATGGTCGAAAACGGCGGCCTGCTCAAGCTCGTGCCCGAAGCCGATGCCAAGCTGCAAGCCGGCACCGTGGAGATCGGCGAGCCGGGCATCCGCGGCGACCAGGTGCTGACGCAGATCTTCACGCTGCGCCACGAAAACCCGAACAACCTGGTGCCGATCCTGCGCCCGCTGATCAGTGCGAACAATACGATCAACGTCAACCCCGGCACCAGCGCGCTGATCATCACCGACTACGCCGACAACCTGGTGCGCATCGGCAAGATCGTCGCCGCGCTCGACCAGCCGGCGGCCACCGACCTCGAGGTCATTCCGCTCAAACATGCACTCGCCGCCGACCTCGCGCCGCTGGTGCAGCGCCTGTCCGACGGCAGTGCCGGCGCCGGCATCCCGGGCGTGCCGGTGGCCGGCGGTGCGGCGACAGTGATCGCCGATTCGCGCAACAACGCGCTCATCATCCGCGCCCCCAACGCGGCGCGGCTGGCAACGATCCGCAACGTCATCGACAAACTCGACCGGCCGACACAAGGCGGCGGGCCGGCCGGCAATGTCTGGGTCGTGCATTTGAAAAATGCCGACGCGACGCGGCTGGCGACGGTGCTGCGAGCGGCTTTTGCAACAACCCCCGGCGGCGCCGCGGGGGGTGGCGGAGGTGCGACACAAACGGTGACCGCGGTGGCGCCGGCGGCGGCCGGCGGGCCGTCGGCCCAATCGACCGCGCCGATCTCGGGTGCGGCGCCGCCATCGACCGGCGGTTTTGTGCAGGCCGACCCGTCGACCAACTCGCTCATCATCTCGGCGCCCGAGCCGCTGTACCGCCAGGTGCGCACGATGATCGACCAACTCGATACGCGCCGCGCGCAGGTTTATATCGAAAGCATGATCGTCGAGGTTTCGGGCGACAACGCGGCCGACTTCGGCTTCCAGTGGCAGGGCATCCTGGGCAACCGCGGCAGCGACAACCTCATCGCCGGCGGCACCAATTTCACCGGCCCGGCAGGTGGCAACATCATCAGCCTGCAGACCGGCGCGGCGGCCGGCCAGATATCGCTCGGCCAGGGTGTGAATATCGGCTTGATCCGCAATTTCGGCGGCACCTACGCACTCGCCGCGATCGCGCGCGCACTGCAGAGCCAGACCAACACGAACATCGTCAGCACGCCCAACCAGATCACGCTGGACAACGAAGAAGCCAAGATCGTCGTCGGCAGCAACGTGCCCTTCATCACCGGGCAGTTCACCAACACCGGCACCGCGACGACGAGCCCTTTCCAGACCATCGAGCGCAAGGATGTCGGCCTGACCCTGCGTGTCAAGCCGCAGATCGGCGAAAGTGGCACCGTGCGCATGTCGATCTTTCTTGAATCGTCCAGCGTCGCCGAGAAGGTCGCGCCAGGCACGACCAACGCCGGCCCGTCGACCAACAAGCGCCAGATCGAATCGAATGTCGTCGTCGACGATGGCGGCATCATCGTGCTCGGCGGCCTGATCGAAGACCGCTTCAGTGAAACCAAATCAAAAGTACCGCTGCTGGGTGACCTGCCCTGGGTCGGTGGCCTGTTTCGCAGCGAAACACGTTCGAAGAACCGCACCAACCTGATGGTCTTCCTGCGTCCGACCGTGCTGCGCGACGCCGCCAGCGCCGACAAACTGTCGATCGACCGCTACGACTTCATCCGCGGCGCCCAGCAGTCGGCGCAGCCCGCGCCGAGCATCGTGATGCCGATCAACGAGGCACCCGTATTGCCGCCGATCACGACGCCGGCGACGTCGTCGGGGACGGCCCCAGCGCAGCCCCCCGGCGTGGCGCCGTCACTGGCACCGGCGCCGTCACCGGCGCGGCCGGCTTCAGCAGCCGGCAACTAGGCGCGCACCCCGATGGGCTTTCGCCACCCCCTGCCCTACACCTTCGCCAAGGCGAATACGCTGCTGCTCGAAGACGACGGCAAGCAGCTCGTGTTGTGGGCCGGCGAGACGACCTCGCCGGCCGCGATCGGCGAAGTCCAGCGCCTGTATGCGGTCAACGCCACCGAGCGCGAACCTACCGACACTTTGGCGCAGCGCATCGCAGTGGCCTATGCCGGCGGCGAATCGAGCGCTGCCGCGGTGGTCGGCGAAGTCGAAAGCGCAGTGGACCTCTCGCGCCTGATGCAGGAGCTGCCCGCCGTTGAAGACCTGCTCGAAGCCGCCGACGACGCGCCGATCATCCGCATGCTCAATGCGCTGCTGACGCAGGCCGCGAAGGACGGTGCCAGCGATATCCACATCGAACCCTACG
Organism: Rubrivivax sp.; assembly: GCA_031431555.1. GTDB lineage: Bacteria > Pseudomonadota > Gammaproteobacteria > Burkholderiales > Burkholderiaceae_C > Rubrivivax. The sequence continues at coordinate 8,320 of JANPDN010000205.1, read as the reverse complement.
AACGTTCGAGCTCGGTGCGCTTTCGCGTCGACGGCACGCTGCGCGAAGTGGTGCAGCCGAACAAGGCCCTGCATGCGGCGTTGATCTCGCGCCTGAAGATCATGGCCGAGCTCGATATCGCCGAGAAACGCCTGCCGCAGGATGGCCGCATCAGCCTGCGCATCGGCGGCCGCGCGATCGACGTGCGGGTCTCGACGCTGCCCAGCGCACATGGCGAACGTGCGGTCTTGCGCCTGCTCGACAAGAGCGAATCGAAGTTCACGCTCGAAGCGCTGGGCATGAGCGGCGAGGTGCTGGCGGGCTTCGACAAGCTCATCAAACAGCCGCACGGCATCGTGCTCGTCACCGGGCCCACCGGCTCAGGAAAGACGACGACGCTGTACGCCTCGCTGAGCCGCCTGGAGACAAGCACCACGAATGTGCTCACCGTCGAAGACCCGATCGAATACGAGCTGCCCGGCATCGGCCAGACCCAGGTCAACGCCAAGATCGACCTCACGTTTGCCAAGGCGCTGCGCGCGATACTGCGGCAAGACCCGGACGTCGTGATGATCGGCGAGATCCGCGATTTCGAGACCGCGCAGATCGCGATCCAGGCCTCCCTAACGGGCCACCTGGTGCTCGCCACGGTGCACACGAATGACGCGCCGAGCACCGTCACGCGGCTTACCGACATGGGCGTCGAGCCGTTTTTGCTGAGCTCGAGCCTGCTCGGTGTGCTGGCCCAGCGCCTGGTGCGCAAACTCTGCGTGCATTGCAAGCGCGACGGCGGCCGCGGCCGCTGGCACCCGGTCGGCTGCGCGCATTGCAGCCACACCGGCTACAAGGGCCGCACGGGGGTCTACGAGCTGATGGTCGCCAACGACAAGGTGCGCTCGCTGATCCACAGCCGCGCTGCCGAGAGCCAGATCTTTGTCGCCGCTGAAGCCACCGGCCTGCGCCCGATGCGCGAAGACGGCCAGCGCCTGGTCGACGAAGGCATCACCTCGGCAGAAGAGTTGATGCGCGTGACGCGTGAATAGCGGCGTGCCGTGACCATCGATGCCCGCCTACCGCTTTGAAGCGCTCGACGCTGCCGGCAAGTCCAGCAGCGGCCTGCTCGAAGCCGACAACGCCAAGGCCGCGCGCTCGCAGCTGCGCGCACGTGCGCTGGTGCCGATCGATGTCTCGCCGGTGGCGATGGGCGCCTCGCTCAGCGACGGCACGCCGCAGCGGCGCGGCGGGCGCGTTTTCAACGCCGCCGCGCTGGCGATCTGGACCCGCCAGATGGCCGGCCTGATCACCTCCGGCCTGCCGCTCGAGAGGGCATTGACAGCGCTCGCCGAAGAGGCCGAAGACCAGCGCCAGCGCGAACTCGTGGCGCACCTGAAAAGCGAAGTCAACGCCGGCAGCCCGATCGCCCGCGCGCTAGCCGGTGCGCCGCGTGATTTCGACGAGGTCTACCGCGCCGTCGTTGCTGCCGGCGAGCAGAGTGGCGCGCTCGGCGTGGTGCTCGAAAAACTTGCCGACGACCTCGAAGAGCGTCAGACCCTGCGCGCCAAATTGATCGGCGCCGCGCTGTACCCGGCGATCGTCTCGTTCATCGCGCTGATCATCGTCATCTTTCTCGTCACCTACGTCGTGCCGCAGGTCGCGACCGTTTTCACGACGTCCAAACAGGCACTGCCTTTTTTGACCGTCTTGATGTTGGGCTTGAGTGCCTTCGTGCGCAGTTGGGGCTGGCTGGTCGCACTCGCCGTGATCGGCGGCATCAGCACCTTTGTGATGATGCGGCGCAACGAGGCTTTTCGTGAACGCACCGACGCGTTGTGGCTGACGCTGCCGCTGGTCGGGCGCCTGGCGCGCGGCTACAACGCGGCGCGTTTTGCGGCCACGCTGTCGATGCTCGCCTCGGCCGGCGTGCCGATCCTCAAGGCCCTGCAGGCCGCCGCTGAAACCCTCGGCAACCGGGCGATGCGCGCCGACGCGATCGATGCGCTGGCGCAGGTGCGCGAAGGCGCGCCATTGGCCGCGGCGCTGGCGGCAAAAAAACGTTTCCCCGGCCTGCTGGCGATGTTCGCGCGGCTGGGTGAGCAGACCGGCCAGTTGCCGCTGATGTTGGCGCGCGCGGCGGCGCAGTTGTCGACCGAAGTCCAGCGCCGCTCACTCGCGCTGGCGACGATCCTGGAGCCGTTGTTGATCGTGGCGATGGGCGCGGGGGTGATGCTGATCGTGCTCGCCGTGCTGCTGCCGATCATCCAGATGAACAGCTGGGTCAAGTAGCAGCCTCCGGTTCGCCGGCATCGGTGCGCTGGCGACGAGGCCCTCAAGGTCTTCGGCGAAGGCCTCGCTGCGCAGCCCGCACCAGTCGAAGTCGTGATCGCCGTTGGCCATCATGGAAGTCTCTTCAGTGCTGAGCAGCGTGCTGCTCTCAGGTGTTCTGGGCCGTCGTCGCAGCGGCCATCGTGCTCGCGGCGGTGTCTTGCGTGGCCAGCGTGTCGACGGCCACCAACATCGTCAGCGTGAACAGCGCGGCCAGAGCCAGGCTGGTAAGGCGGCGGGCCGGCGGGTTGTATTCGGTGGTGCGGTGCGTGGTGTTCATATGAAGCTCCGTTTCGGGGTTGCGTAGCGCTTGGGTTGCGCTGTTCGATGACTGCACTTTCGTCGAACCCAGCGCAGCACACCAGGGCCAAGCGACAAGACGACGGCACGCTGCGATGAACGGCGTCCAGCGCCGACGAATGTGTTTGCGGCGCGCCGCGCGCAAGCGTGAATTGCTCGGCACGCCGGCGCGCCCAACCCCCGGAACAGGGGCACAGCGTGGCCTTTGTTTAGAGGCTGCGCTGTGGCACGCTGCGCTTCAATGGGACAGCTTCCCCGCCGTCCCGAAGGAGCCGCATGATGAACATGTCCGTGCCGATGCCCAGGCCGATGTCCACCGACCTCCTGCCCGCCCGCCGCGGTGCGATCGGCCTGGCCAGCATGCGCCGGGTCTTCCGGCCCGCCGATGTCGAACAGCGCCTGGATAAACTCGCGGCAAAAGAACACGAAGCGTTGCGCAGCACCTACGAGCGCATGCTCGAAAAGGGCCCCGAACGCTTCCAGGTCAAACCCAGCGGCGTGCCCGCGATGGACCGGCTCTACGAAGAGCTGCCGAATTTTCACGCCGCGCTGGACGACCTCAAGCGCCAGCTCGCGCTGTGCCAGGACAGCCGCGACGCGCTGGAGATCACACCGATGTTGCTGCTCGGCCCGCCGGGTGTCGGCAAGACGCATTTCGCACGCGAGATCGCCCAGCTGCTCGGCACCGGGATGGGTTTTGTCAGCATGAGCAGCCTCACCGCCGGCTGGGTGCTCAGCGGTGCGTCGAGCCAGTGGAAGGGCGCGCGCCCGGGCAAGGTTTTCGAGACCCTCGTCGACGGTACCTATGCCAACCCGGTGATGGTCATCGACGAGATCGACAAGGCGCGCGGCGAACATGCCTACGACCCGCTGGGCGCGCTCTACAGCCTGCTCGAGCACGACACTGCGCAGACCTTCACCGACGAGTTTGCAGAAGTCCCGATCGACGCCAGCCAGGTGATCTGGATCGCCACCGCCAACGACGAACGCGCGATCCCCGAGCCGATCCTGAACCGGGTCAATGTCTACGAAGTGCAGATGCCCGACCGCGATGCGGCGCGCACGATTGCGCAGCGCCTGTACACCGGCATCCGCAACAGCCACGATTGGGGCGCGCAGTTCGAACCCGAAGCCGGGGACGCGCTGCTCGACGCTTTCAGCGAACTCGCGCCGCGCGAAATGCGCCGCGCCTGGATGACCGCCTTTGGCAATGCCAAGCTCGATGCGCGCTGCCGCGTCGAACTGCGCGACTTGCCCGAAGCGCATGGCCGGCGCGCGCCGGTGGGGTTTGTGCAGTAGGCGTTCTGGCTCGGCGCCGCGCTCGGCGGTGAGGTCGTCGATGCCGCTGTCGCTGTCGTGGTCGAAGTCGAGGTCGCAGTCGATGCCGCGGCCGCGCCTTACCATCCCCCCATGCCCACCACGCTGCAAGGCCAGCTCGTCGTTGCGATCTCTTCGCGCGCGCTGTTCGACTTTGAAGAAGAGAACCGCGTCTTCGAGGGCGGCGACGACCGCGCCTATATGCAGCTGCAACTGCAGCGGCTGGATCGGCCGGCGCGGCCGGGGGTGGCTTTCTCGCTGGTCAACAAGCTGCTGGCCTTCAACGCCGGTGATGCACCGCGGGTGCAGGTCGTGATCCTGTCGCGCAACGACCCGGTCTCGGGCATGCGCGTCTTTCGCTCCTGCCAGCATTACGGCTTGCCGATCGAGCGCGGTGTTTTCACCCGCGGCGAAAGCCCTTGGCGTTATCTCAAGCCGCTGGCCGCGAATCTGTTTTTGTCGACCAACGAAGCCGATGTGCGCAGCGCGTTGGCCGCCGATGTGCCCGCGGCGCGCGTCTATCCGCACAGCAAACGCGCATCCGACGCGCACCCGAACGAGGTGCGCATCGCTTTCGACGGCGACGCGGTGCTGTTCTCCGACGAATCAGAGCGGGTCTATCAGGACGCCGGGCTGGCGGCCTTCCAGGCGCATGAGAGTGCGCGCGCCGCGACGCCGCTGGCCGCCGGGCCTTTCAAGCCGCTGCTCGAGGCCCTGCAGCGCCTGCAACAAGGCCCTGCGGCGACGATGCGCATCCGCACCGCGCTGGTCACCGCACGCAGCGCGCCGGCGCATGAACGCGCGATCCGCACGCTGATGGACTGGCATATCGATGTCGACGAAGCGATGTTCCTCGGCGGCCTGGCCAAGGGTGCTTTCCTGCGCGAGTTCGAACCCGACTTTTTCTTCGATGACCAGACCGGTCATGTCGACTCGGCGGCGGCACATGTGCCGGCCGGGCATGTCGCGGCCGGCGTTGCGAATGACGGGTGATGGCGCAACGCCCGTTTCGGCCGGTGGCCGTCGTCGGCAAGCTGGCGCCGCCGCGCCTGGGCCGGGTGTTCGCGCGCGAGCGGCTGTTTGCCGAACTTGACCTGGCGGCCGAGCAGCCGGCACTCTGGCTCGGCGCGGCGCCGGGTGCCGGCAAATCAACGCTGATTTCGAGCTGGTTGCAAGCACGCCAGCGCCGCGCGATGTGGTTGCAGGTCGATGTCGGCGATGCCGACCCGGCGACCTTCGTGCAGTCGCTCGACACGCTGTTCACGCGCGCTGCTGGAACGCCTTTTGCGCTGCCCCCTTTTTGTGCCGATGACTCGGGCGACCTGGCCGGCTGGCTGCAACGCCGTGTGCGCTTGTACGTCGCGCAGCTCGCGCCGCCCTGGGTGCTGGTGTTCGACAACCACCAGGAGCTGGCCGCCGACTCCGCGCTGCACGGCGCGCTGGCGCAGGCCCTGGCCGAACTGCCGAGCGGTGCGCACTGGGTGTTCATCAGCCGCGAGGCGCCGTCAGCCCCGTATGCGCGTGCACTTGCGCAGCAGCAACTCGTGTTGGCGGACGCCCAGACACTGCGTTTCGACGATGCTGAAACGCAGGCCCTGACACAACTGCACGGCCGTCCGGCGGCGATGGCCTCGGCACTTGCGAGCGCGCAGGGCTGGGTCGGTGGCATGACATTGATGTTGCTCGGCTCGCCGAGCGACGCCACGCTGCCGACGCCGCAAGCGCGCGAGCGCCTGTTCGACTACTTCGCCGAGGAGGTGCTGGCGCGCATGCCGGCCGAAGACCAGCAGGTGCTGTGCGCCGTGGCCTACCTGCCCAGCGCCAGCGGCGCGATGGCCTGCGCGCTGAGTGGCCAGCCGCGTGCCGGCGAGCTGCTCGAGCGGCTCGCCGCGCAGAGCCTGTTCACCGATCGGCGCGAGGCCGCGCCGGAAACGGTGTTCGGGTTACACGATCTGTTCAGCCTGTTCCTGCGCCGGCGCTACGAGCGCATGCACTCGCCGCAGCAGAGCCAGTCCATGAAGCAGCGCGCCGGCCTGTTGCTGGTCGCGCACGGCCAGTCCGATGCCGGCTTGCAGCGGCTGATCGAGGCCCGATGCTGGCCCGAAGTCGCAACTGTGCTGCAAGACCACGCGGCGGCGTATCTGGCTGGCGGCCGCACTGAAGCCCTGCGCCGCGCCATCGACAGCCTGCCCGACGAGCACCTCGGCCCGCTGCGCTACTGGCGTGGCTGGTGCGCACTGGACACCGACCCCGCGGCGGCGCTGCGCGACATGGAACAGGCGCATGAGCGCGCCCTGGCCAGACACGACGTCGATGGCCAGCTCGCCGCTGCCGCTGCCGCCGCCACTGCGCTGGTCGGCCTGGGCCGCATCAAGGCGCTGGACCGCTGGCTGGCGGTGCTCGACACCCACGCCGCGCGCGCCAACGTCGTGCATGCTGAAGAGGTGGAGATGCGCCTGGTGCCGGGCCTGCTCGCCGCGGTGGTCTACCGCGTGCCGTGGCATCCGCTGGCCGAAGCCTTGGCCGAGCGCGCCGAGCGTTTGCTGCACTGGGAGTTCGCGCCGGGTCAACGCCTGCTGCTTGGCTCGCTGGCGTTTCATCTGCTGTGGCGCGGCCATGTCAGCCGCTGGGAGCGCATCGTGCTGCGCATCGATGCGCTGTCTGCCGAACAGAGTGCGGCGCCGGCGACGCTGATGCGCTGGTGGAGCGTGGCCATCTTGGTCAAGACCCTGCTCGGTCAGCACGACTCGGCGCTGGCGGATGCCGAGCGCGCGCTGGCCTTGGTCGTCGCCGAGCCTTCGGTGGCGCGGCAACGCGCCGCGGTGGAGTTGCAGGCGATGATCGTGGCGCTGGCCCGCATCGATGCGCCGTCCGCGCGGCGGCACCTGAACAACGCCGAGGAGGCCTTGCACCCGGACCAGCCCGTCGAGCGGTCGACGCTCGAACACCAGCGCGGCATCCTGGCGCTGCTCGAAGACGACCGCCCGACCGCTTTGCGCCTGATGCGCGAATCGGTGGCCAGCGGCCGCGCGGGAGGATTCCCGCTGCGCGAACATATCGCGCTGATCGCCAACGCGCTGGCCGCGGCATCCAGCGACGAGCATGCCGAGGCCGCCGCGCTGCTCGACGCCGTGTTCGCGCATCCGTTCCACGCCGATTGCCGCTGGCACCACTGGATCGCCGGCACCGTGGCCGCTTACGCTGCAATGCGTCGCGGCGATGAGAGAGCGGTGCTCAGGCATTTGCGCAGCGCACTCGGCGTGGCACGCGCGCACGGCTATCGCCACGGCCCGATGCTGTTCGCTTGCGGCGACATGATGAGCCGGCTGATGGATTTGGCCTTGCGGCATGACATCGAGGCCGATGTGGCGCGCGACCTCGTCCTGCGCAACCAGTTGAAGGCGCCGCCGCACGCCGGCCCGTCGTGGCCGTGGACGATCCGCATCCATGCGCTCGGCGGCTGGCAGATCGAGCGCTCGGATGGCCCGCTGGCCACCAGCCGCAAGGAAAGCAAACGGCTGATGGAGTTGCTGCATCTGCTCGTCGCGCAGGGCAACACCGCGCTGCCGCAAGATCGGCTTGCCGACGCCCTCTGGCCCGATGCCGACGGCGACGCCGCGCGCAACGCGCTCGACAACGCCGTGCATCGCTTGCGCAAGTGGCTCGGCGGCGAAGACCGCATCGTGCTGCGCCACGGCGCGCTGGCCCTGAACCGCCAGCGATGCTGGAGCGATGTGCAGGCACTGGAAACGGCGCTCGACCGGCTCGAAACCGGTGTGCTCGAAGACCGCGCGGCGCAGGTGCAATGCATTCGCCAGCTCTACCGTGGCGCGCTGCTGCCGGGCGACGAGCAGGCCGGCATCGTCACACGCCGCCATGAATTGCAGCGGCGCGTGCAGGCTGCGCTCGCCGCCGACCGATCTCTACCCGATCGCTAAGTCGGCGCCGCGCATGCTCCTTCTCACCCGCCGCACATCGGCGCCCAGAAGGAGCCCTCACATGTCCACCGCCATCACCGCACGACGCGACTTCCTGCAACGCAGCGCCACCTGGGCCACGGCCTTGGGCCTGGGCCTCCCGCTCACGGCGCGGGCGCAGACGGCCACCCCCAACACCCTGCGCATCCTGTGCACCGCCCCCGGCGGCACGATCCCCGACATCGTGGCGCGCCGCTACAGCGAACACCTTGGCGGCCGCTACGCGGGCGGCGTCATCGTCGACAACCGGGGCGGCGCGGCCGGGCGCATCGCCGTGGCGGCCCTCAAGCAAGCCACGCCTGATGGCGCGACGATGCTGCTCGCGCAAGGCGCGGTGGCCACGGTGTACCCCTATCTCTACGACAAGCTGGCTTACGACCCGATCAGCGATCTGAAGCCGGTGTCGGTCGCCGCCGAGGCGGTGC
>JANPDN010000204.1:0-20173 GCA_031431555.1 Rubrivivax sp. | reverse complement strand
CATGCGAGTTCGCGGGTGGCAAGTGGGTCGTCGTGAGACGTCGTGAAACCCTACATCTGAACAATGTCGTATTGAGGGTGCATCGCGGGAAAGTCTTTGTGGATCAACAGGTTGCGACGCATGGGACGCTACTGCTCATATCCGGCTACCCACCTGGCTACCTGTCGCACCCGGGCTCTGCCTGGGTTGCATGGGACGTGGTGATCTCAGACATGAACAGCTTCAGCCTCGATGACAGGTCGCCGCTCAGGACGCAGCCCACGGTCGGTGACCAAGTCGACCGATCGGCCCAGCGGATCCTCGAGGAAGAACTGGACGCCGAAGAAGCGCTCTGAAGTGGCCGGGCCCTAAAAGGACACGAGGATGTCGATATCACTGCCGACACCCGCAGCGTCACGCACCGTCGACCCAAACAGGGCGAGGTCAGTGACCCCGAATCGGGCCATCAGGGTGGGCTTGCCCTGCGCGAGTGCCGCCATCACCACTGAACGCTTCATACGGTCGTCCTGCACTTGAACACCGTCTCGACATTTGCGACAGCATAGCGGCTGCAGTCACGTCCTGGCACGCTGAGACAGGGCCAAACATCGCCAACCGCAGAACTGACTTATCGACCCCTGCCCGGCAAGCCCATCCCTTCGTTCAGGATCTCGCCATAGCGCGCATAGCTGAACACGCGGCCGCGCTGCTTGCGCGTGAGTTCCGCGACCATGCCAATGCGCTCCAGGTGCGCCAGCGCCTTGTTCACCGTGGCCGGCGTGAGGCCCGTAGCGGCGACGAGCGACGCAGCGGTGGCGATGGGCCGCCGCTGCAGGGCGTGGTGAATCGCCGCTGCGGATCCTGTGGCGCGGCCGAGGCCCGCAATGCGCTGGCCGTCGGCCGAGGCCAATGCCAGCAGGCGCTTGGCCGACGTGGCGGCCTGCGTGGCGCTGGCCACAGCGGCATCGGCGAAGAACTCCAGCCAGGCCTCCCAATCGCCCGACAGGCGCACCGCATTCAGCAACTCGTAGTAGGTCTGCCGGTGTTCCTTGAAGTGCAGGCTCAGGTACAGCATCGGTTCGCGCATCAGGCCATCGACCGCGAGTTGCAGCGCGATCAGCAGGCGGCCGACCCGACCGTTGCCGTCGAGGAAGGGGTGGATGGTCTCGAACTGCACGTGGGCCAACGCCGCCTTGACCAGCGGTGACGTCGGCTCGGGGACGTCGCGCAGGAATCGCTCGAAGAGCTTCAGGCATTCATCCAGCTCATTGACCGGCGGCGGCACGAACACCGCGTTGCCCGGACGCGTGCCACCGATCCAGACCTGGCTCGTCCGAAACTCGCCGGGCGTGAGCTCGGCCCCGCGACCTTCACGGCCCATCAACACCTGGTGCACCTCGCGGATCAGCCCCAGCGACAGCGGAAAGCCGCCGCGCACCCGCGCCAGGCCGTGCTCCAGCGCCGCGACGTAGCGACTGACCTCGCGCGCGTCTTCCATCGGCACGCCCGGCTGTTCATCCAGTTCGAACAGCATCAGGTCGGCGAGCGACGACTGCGTGCCTTCGATCATCGATGACAGCACCGCCTCCTTGCGCACGAAGCTGTAGAGCAGCAGCGCTGCGTTGGGCAGCAGGTCGGTGACCGCGTCGAGCCGCCCAAGAGCGAGCAGCGCGGCGTCGAAACGACCGCGCAGTGCCGGCGACCACTGGATGGCCGGACGCGGCGGCAACGGCGCCGGGACGAAGGCCTTGAACGACTCTCCGGCGGTGGCGACCTTGAGGTAACGGCCTTGTAGCGCGCGCTTCATCGGAGCGGCAAACCTAAATTAGCGGTGGACGCTATTTTAGGCTGAGACAACTTCGTAAAACAATCGCCATCGCATATCAGGCAGCGGCCCACGCCTGCCCTCACGCGTGCCATCGGCGCCGATTCGGGCGCCAACGGCAACTTTGTCATGCATGGGGTTGCACGGCCGGGGGCAGGCCGCTCACGAAGGCTTCGGGGGTCATGATCGGACTGCGCCCCATGCGGGCCAACGTCGGCAGGTCGGCGTCTCCGGTGACCAGGGCGTCGGCTCGGCCGGCGGCTGCCAGGTGAAGGAATGGCATGTCGAACGGATCTCGACAGAGCGGTACGGTCGGCGGTGGCTGAGGAATGCGAACGGCCTCGGCGTAGGCCAGGTAGTCGGCCAGCAACTCCTGCTGCTCTTGCGGGTCGAGGCGGAACTTCGGATAGGGCAGGACACGCACAAACTGCTGCGCGGTGGCGGTGCTGACCAGCGGCAGGCAATGGCCGCCCTGCCAGGCGGCACGCAGGCGAGCGGTGGTGCCCTTGCCGAACACCAGCGCCGAGAGCACGACACGAGCGCGCGGAACGCGGCGCGCGTCGTGCGGCGACGGTGCAAGGCCTCGATGACGTCGGCCCCGCCGTGGCCGAGGCGCTGTTCGCGCACGAAGGCTCGCGGCAGGCCGAACGGAAAGTCGAAGCCGCCGAGCCCGGGACCCCGCGTGCGCAGCAGCGCCTCGAAGCCGCCGAGCGTGGGCAGCGCCTCGATCGCCTCGAGACACCGCACCCGGCCGCCGGCATCCAGGCGCCCGTGCGCCACGGTGACGGGCTTGCGCCGCGACGGTGCGCAGGTGAAGTCGACTCCGAGCAGGCGCGTCGAGCCGATTGTGCAGGGTGTGTCGCTGTCGCCTGACGCTCGGCGCACGCTCGCCGCGATGTCCGCGCCTGTGCCCGCGAGGTTCTCGTGATGGACGACTTGAAAGCCCATGCGCTTGAGCTTTGTTGCGCAAAGAGGCGACTGTCGCCCCCGCCCCGGGCTCGGACCAGCGGGCTCTGCTGCGGGCGCAGGCGTTGCGCCACGGCCGCAGCGTGACCGATGCCACGTGGCGTGCCGTGCGGCATAGCCGGGCTCGCTGCCGGGCGTGAACCCCGAGGCCCCGTGGCTACAGCGAATGCTCCAGTCGCGTGTTCACGACCAACTCGGAAATGGTCGCCGTATTGGGCAATCGCAGCAGGAGCGCCACGATTTCGGCCAGGGTTGCCGGCGACAGGCGGCCCGGGCCGGGCGTGGCGCCCGGGACACCGGCGAGCAGGTCCGTCTCGACGGCGCCGGGGCACAGGGACGTCACCCGCACGCCTGCGTCCCAGCTCGCGAACTTGGCCGCGTGGCTCAGCGCCATCACGGCGTGCTTGGTCATCGCATATGCAACGGAGACGCTGCGGTCTCGGTAGCGCTTGCCATCGGTGCTGGCGACGTTGACGATCCGCCCACTGCCGGCGCGTTTGAGGTGCGGCAGCGCCAGGCGGATCAGCCGGAACGGCGCTTTCACGTTCACCGCCCACATCTCGTCGAGAATGGCTTCGTCGCCCTCTTCGAGGGACAGCATGCGCAGGATGCCGGCGTTGTTGATCAAGCCGTCGATGCGGCCGAAGCGCGCCAATGCGGCATTCACCCAGGCTTCGGCGGTGCTTGGCACCTGGGCGTCGAAGCGCTCGACCTGCAGCCGCGCGGCATCGAAGCCGGCAAAGCGCCTTGCGGCTTCGGCCGGGCGGCGCATGCCGAGTGAAAGCGTATAGCCCTCGTCATGGAGCCGCCGCGCGATCGCCTCGCCGATGCCGCGCCCGGCGCCGGAGATCAGGATCACGCGTCCGCTGGGATCGATCAATTCGGCGCCGCGCGCCGGTTGGAATTCGGCGCCGCGCGCTGTATTTTGGAGTTCGGCGCTGCGCGCCGGTGGGGTTGCCATGATCTCTAGAACAGGCTCCTCTTTAGAACAGGCCCTGATAGACGCCGCCGTCGTTCACGATGTTTTGCCCGGTCATGAAACCCGACTGCGCCGCGCAGAGAAAGGCAATCAGGTCGCCGCACTCCTGCGGGTCTGCAAAACGGCCGGCCGGGCAATTGCGGATGCGGTCGGCGACGATCTCCTCATACGTCACATTGCCGCGTGCGGCATGCCCATGCAGATTGGTGCGCAACGCGTCGGTGTCGAACAGTCCGGGGCAGACGGTGTTGATCGTCACGTTGTGCGCGATCAGCTCGCGCGCCAACGACGCCACGGCCCCGGCCAGTGCCAGCCGCGCGGCATGCGAATGCCCGAAGTTCAGCTGCGGAAACTTGATGAAGCTCACCGAGATGTTGACGATGCGGCCGAACCTGCGTGCCGTCATGCCGGGGATCACGAGGCGGATCATGTCCAACGAGGAATGAAAGTGCGCCTCCATCCAGCCGTCCCAGTCGGCACGCGCCAGGCTGAGGAAACTCGCCGGCACCTGTCTGACGCCCGGGTTGGTCACCAGGATGTCGATGTCGCCGATATTCGCCGCGATGGCTTGCCGCCCCTCGTTCGTCGACAGGTCACCGGCAAGGATCCGAGTCTCGGTGCCGGTCTGGGCGGTGATCTCGGCGGCGGCGGCCTCCAGCGGGGCGCGGTTGCGGGCCACCAGGGTGACCGTCACCCGTTCGCGGGCCAGCGCAAGGGCGGCTGCCTTGCCCAAGCCTTTCGAGCCCCCACAAACCAGAGCGTGTCGTCCGGCGATGCCGAGATTCATTCCTGCGTCCTCTTATTCAAGAAACCAAAAAGCTAGAAAGCGACGCCGCCCGCCGCTGCGATGAACCGCGGGCGGGCGACGAGAGCTCAGGCCTTCGGTGCGAACGAGCCGGCCAGAAGACGCGCCGGCACCTTGAAGCGGCCGGCAATGTCCTTGAGCTGCTCGCGTTCGGTGGTGACTTCGGCGCGATCGCCGCAAACCAGCACGCTCGCCGGAAGCAGCTGCGCGTTGTAGCGCGCCGCGCACGATTCGGTGTAGCCGCCGGTGTCCAGGAACGCCACGAAGTCGCCGCGCTTCAACGCAGGCATCTTGCGATGGGCGCCGACTTCATCGGAGTTGCACAGCGGGCCGACCAGATCGACCACTTCAGTGCCCTCGACCGCCGCGTTGACCACCGGAACTGCGTGGTAGTACCAATCGAGCGCGGATGCCCAGGAGAGGTGGTTGGTGGACAGATCGAGATTCACCCACTTCTTCTTTTCACCCTGCTTCACCGCGCCGACGCAGCCTACCGCCACGCCCGACGGGCCCGACAGCGCCCGCCCCGGCTCCAGGCGCAATTTCGGAAGCGGCAGGCCGTGTTTGGCCGCTTCATCCTTGATCGCTTCTGCGCACAACCTGGCGTAGTCATCCGCCGTCGGTGCCTTGGCGTCGTCCAGCTGCGAATTCGGCCCCGTGCCGTACCACTTGCCGAAGGTCCAGCCGCCGCCGATGTCGATGCAAGGCGGCGTCCAGCCTGTCTCCTTCTTGATATGGGCCGACCACGTGATCATCTCCCGCGCCATGACGGCGAAATCGGCCGCGTTGTTCGACATGCGGCTGAGGTGGAAGTGGGTCTCCCTCAGCGTCACGTGCGGCATTTCCTGGGCGCGCTTGATGATGGCGACGGTCTGCTTGCGGCTCATGCCCCATTTTGTCGAGTCGCTTTGCTGCTTCATCGTGCCGGGTCCGTGCATCGCCACGCCGGTGCGATCGGCCAGCGGATCCAGATCGAGCTTGAGGCGGATGCCGATGTCGACCGACACGCCCAGGCGGCGCGCGATCTCGTCGATGCGGTCGAGCTCGTCCATCGCATCGATGTTGATGCACAGGCCGTTCTCGATCGCCATTTCGAGTTCTTCGGTCTGCTTGTTCGAGCCGTTGAGCACGAGCGTCTTCGGGTTGGTGCCCGCGGCAAGCGCCAGGTACATCTCGTTGACGCCGAAGCAATCGCCGCCGGCGCCCTCCTGGTTCATGATGTGGCGGATCGCCGGCCCGTTGTTGGACTTGTTGGCGAACAGGATCTCCACCTCCGGGTAGTGCTTGCGGAACGCGTCGCGGAACTGGCGATAAGTGTGGCGCAGCTGGTTCTCGGACACGATGAACAACGGCGTGCCGAAGCGTGCGGCCAGCTCGGCCACATCGCAGCCATCGACCCAGAGATTGCCGTTCGGGCCGATGCCGATGAACTCGCCGAAATTCTTGCTGTATTTGCGAGGTGCGAGCGAAGGGGCGGCACCACCGGAATTGTTGGAAGCGGTCATGAGGATCCTCCTGATGGGGTTCGTGAAACGGAGTCCGCGTTGAAGGAAAGTTAGAGAAGCCCAAGCTCAATCAAGCCCTGGCGCAGGCCTTGCAGCGGCGCGCCCTCGAGCGGCCTCAGGGGTGCACGCGGCTTGCCGCCACCGGGGAGCCCGAGCATGTCCATGGCGGCCTTGGTGGCAGGGTAGATCGTGCGGCCGCCGCTGACAAAAAGATCGGTCAGTTTGCGGCCCATCACCTGCAACTCGACGGCGCGGGCATGCTCGCCGCGCTTCTCGGCGTGGTAGAGATCGAGGCCGCCCGGCGACCACATGTTGGGGAAACAATCGACCGTGCCGTCGGCACCCAGACCCACCGCCGGCACGCCGAACATCGAAGACGGGCCGCAGAAAACCCGCAGCCGATCCTTCACGGCCAAATGGGTGGCGTAGTAGTTGTTCCAATCGCCCGAACTTTCCTTGATCGCCACCACATTGCCGAGATCGGCCAAGCGCAGCGCGAGTGCGGGGCTGATGGCATTCACGGCATTGCCCGGGATGTTGTAGAGGCATACGGGCAGGCCTGTCGCCGCGTCCACATCGCGGAAATGGGCGAAGATTTCGTCGTCGGTGAGCTTGACGAAGTAGGGCGGCAGGATGAGCGCGCCGTCGCAGCGCGAAGCTTGCGCCGCACGGGTGAGGGCAACGGTCTCATCGACGGTGACCGCGCCGGTGCCGACGATCAGCGTGCCGCGGCCTTGGGTGGCCTCGCGTGCCACGGCAAAAAGCCGTTTGCGCTCGTCGTGGCTCAACGCCCAGAACTCGCCGGTGCAACCGCCCGCAACCACGCCGGTCGCACCATCCGCCAGCAGCCGTTCGATGTTGCGCGCAAACCCGGCCTCGTCGATCGCGCCGGCGGCGGTGAAAGGCGTGGTCACCGCCGGCATCGGCCCCGCCCAGTTGACGCTGTTCCTGTCCATGTGAAATGCTCTCCTTCGAAACCCGCCTCGTCAGGCTGAGTCGTTGTTAAGACGCCGGCCACTCGCGCTGTCGAAGACATGCAGCCGCTCGCCCCGAATGTCGAACGGCACCGCCTCGCCGGCCTTGACGTGGGTGTCGCCGGCAATGCGAACGGAAAACTCGGCGCCCCCGGCGGTGATCTGCACGATGCTCTCATGTCCGATTGGTTCGACCACCTTGATCACTGCGCGGTGCGGCCCACTGCCAAGCAGAATGTCGTCGGGCCGAACGCCGACCGTGAGCGATGTGCCCGCGGGCACATCTTCGATGTGGCCGGCGGGAATCGTCCATGACGCGTCGCCGACGGCGAGCGACGTCGATGACGATTGGGTCGCTGCGGCAAGCGTCATGGAGGGCGTGCCGATGAACTCTGCGACAAAAGCATTCGCCGGCCGCTGGTAGATCTCCGCCGGCGTTGCCAGCTGCTGCAGCACACCGCTGCGCATCACCGCAATTCGCGTCGACATGGTCATTGCTTCAAGCTGGTCGTGCGTGACGTAGACCATCGTCTTGCCCAGGCGGCGATGCAGCTCGATCAGCTCGACGCGCATGTGCGCGCGCAGCTTGGCATCCAGATTCGACAGCGGCTCGTCGAGCAGGAACACCTCGGGCTCGCGCACCAGCGCACGCCCCAAGGCCACACGTTGCTGCTGACCGCCCGAGAGCTGCTTGGGCTTTCGCTCCAGCAGCGCTTCGATCTGCAGCAGCTTGGCCGTGGCCGCCACGCGCGTCGCGCGCTCTGGCTGGGGCACGCCGCGCTTCTTCAACGGATAGGCGATGTTCTCGGCCACGGTCATGTGCGGGTAGAGCGCATACGACTGGAACACCATGGCGACGTCGCGCTCCGACGGCGCCAAGGCGTTCACGACCCGGCCGCCGATGTGGATCAGCCCGCCGGACGGCTGCTCCAGCCCGGCCAGCATGCGCAAGGTTGTCGTCTTGCCGCATCCCGAAGGGCCCAGCAGGCTGACGAACTCGCCGTCGGCGATCGCGAGGTCGAGGCTTTCGACCGCGACCGACGCGCCGAAGGTCTTGCGCACTTTCTCGAATGTGACTGCTGCCATCAGCTCATCAACCCTTGACCCCGCCGGCGCCGAAACCGCTGGTGAGGTAACTCTGAAGAAACGCGAAGATCACGATCAATGGAATGCTCATCATGACCGAGGCCGCCATGAGCAGCGACCATTCGATGTTGAAAGACGTGATCAGCATGTTCATCACGCCCGTGGTGAGGGGCCGGCTGCTGTCGGAGTTCACCAGCACCAGGGCATACAAATACTCGTTCCAGGCCAGGATGAAAGTGAAAAGCGCCGTGGAGATGATGCCGGGCAGGGCTTGCGGCAGGATCACGTCGCGGAAGGCGCCGAGCCGGCTGGCACCGTCGACCAGCGCCGCCGACTCCAGGTCCTCGGGGATCCCGGCCATGAACGAGCGCAGCAGCCAAAGCGCATACGGCAGCGCAAAACTGGTGTACGCCAGCACCAAGCTGAACAGTGTGTTGGCGATGCCGAGCTTCACCATCAGCAGGTACAGCGGGATGATCAGAACGACCGACGGCAGCAGGTAAGTGAACAGCACCAGGGTGGCGAGCTGCTCGCGGCCGCGATAGCGGAACCGCACCAGGCTGTAGGCGCCCAACGTGCCCACCGCGACCACCAGGATCGTCGTCGCCGTGGCGAGAATGACGGAGTTGCCGAAGTAGGTGAGGAACGGCGTGTCGAACAGCAGCCGGGTGTAGTGCTCGAATGTGATTTGCTGCGGAAGGAAAGTGGGCGGAATGCGAAAAAGCTCAGACTGCGGTTTTACCGACGTGAGCAACATCCAGATCAACGGAAACGACACCAGCAGCACGATCGTCCAGGTGACGGCATTGACAAGGACCGTCTGCAATCGGCGGGGCTTGTTCATGACGCAGCGGCCTCACGCGCCCTGTGCACCAGGTAGACCGCGATGAACACCAGCATCGCGAACATCATCGCCACGGCGATGGTGGCGGCCATGCCCATTTGATTCAATCCGAACGCCTCCTGATAAACCAGGAGCGGCAGGGTCTGGGTGTTGTTGAGCGGTCCGCCGCCGGTCAGCAAGTAGATCAGGTCGAATTCCTTGAAATCCCAGATCGTGCGCAGCAGGATCACGACGGCCAGCACCTCGCGAAGTTGCGGCAGGGTGATGTCGAAAAAACGGCTCACAGGGCCGGCGCCATCGATGGTGGCCGCTTCATAAAGCGCCTCGGGAATCGACTGCAGCCGCGCCAGCACCGCGATCACGACGAAGGGGAAGTACTTCCAGGCGCCGACGAAGACGATGCTCAGCATCGCATTGGGCATCTGTCCAAGCCAGTCGATGGGGCGATCGACCAAACCCAGCCGAAGCATGGCGTGGTTGAGCACGCCATAAAGATCGTTGAACACCCATTGCCAGACCAGCACGGCGACAACGGTCGAAATGAAATAAGGAAACAGCACCAGGCTGCGCGCGAGCGAGCGGAAAAGGATTGTCTGGTTCAGCAACAGCGCCACGCCGACGCCGATCAGCACCTGAAGCGTCAGGGTGCCGACGGTCCAGACCAGCGTGTTGTAGAGGGCATTCCAGAATCGCGGCGAGACCAAGATCGCGGCGTAGTTGCCCAGCCCGACAAAACGGCCCTGCAGGGTCGGCGTATAGATTGAAAACAGCGACAGGTAGATCGCCGAGATCAAGGGATAGACGATCACCGCCACGAAGATCGTGATCGCGGGCGCGATCAGGAGCAATCCGAGCACGGCGTAGCGGTCGTCGAGGCTTCGGCCCCGTCCGGCGGAGATGGAAGTTGCTGTCATTTCCTGTTGAAGGCGGCCCAGTCCCAAGGCGGTGCACGCTCCTGGCGACGATCCGGGCCATTGGGGGCGTCAACACGCAAGCAGGGGCGAAACGGGTCCGCCCCGTTTGTTCGATGCCTAGGCTTTCATCAGCTCCTCGAGCCGCTTGGCGGCAATGCCGACCGAGGCTTTCGGATCTTCGCGATTGACCACCGCACGCTGCACCAACTCGGCGATCACGTTGGACGCGACGATGGCGCCCGCTTTGGCGTTTGACTTGTGCCGAGGCGATTCGAAGCCGAGATTGAAGCCGCCGGCGGCCGCTGACGCCATCAGGCTCACTTCGCTCTTGTACTTCTGAATGATGGGGTTGGCCTGATACGCCGCGCTTTCCGCCACGGTCCTCAGCACCGGCAGCACGTGCCCCGGTGCGGCATGCAATTGGCGGATGTAGCCCGGCGGGTCGAACAGGAAGGCCGCAAACTTCTTCGCCTCGGCCATGTTGTCGACGCCCTTCGGAATAAACACCGACGGGAAATCGTTGAAGGTCCAAGGCGCCACGCTCTTGGACAGTCGCGGATACAGAGCGCACGTCACGGCATCGGCGATGGTGGGATTCTGAGCCGTCACGTTCGCGAGCACGCGCCCGGCGTAGATGCCCGTCGCGGTGGCGCCGGAGACAAAAGCCGTGAGGCTCTGGCCCCAGCTGTAGCTGGTGGCACCGGGTGGGCAAAGCTCGCGCATCGAGCGGTAGAACTCGATGGCGTCGTAGGTGGCGCGGGAATCGATTGCGATCTGCAGGTCGGGCGAGAAGATCTGGCCACCGGCCTGGTGGATCACGCCGATGAAGATCAGCGAGGTCATGGAGTTCATGCCGTACGGCAGTGGCGCGCCGAAGATGCCGCCGGTCTGCATCTTCTGGCAGGCGGCACGCAGTTCGTCCCAGGTCTCGGGAATGGCGGCGATGCCTGCCTTCTGCATCAGGTCCTTGCGCATCCACAGCATGTTGGCGGCCGAATTGCCGATGCCCGTGCCGGCATACACGCCGGGCGACGCCTCATAGACCCGATTGGCGCCGGGATAGTACTTGTCCTCGCCGATCATCTTGATGACGTCGTTGAAAGGCTCGATCAGTCCGGAGGCGAAGTAGTTGACCGCCGCGAACGAGGGCAAGTGGGTGACCACGTGCGGCAACTGCTTGGCGGCGAAGGCGGCCGCAAATTGCGCCGGATAGCCCTCGTCCGATGTGGGTTCGAACACGACCTGAACGTTCGGATTGACCGCCTGGTAAGCGGCGATTTGCGCCTTGTAGGCTTCCTGCTGCGCGGGCGCCGACTGCGGCGACCACCAACGCAGCGTTGCCTTGCCTTGGGCCCGGGCCGAGCCGGCAAAGGGAGTGGCGGCGATGGCCGCGGCGCCTTGCAGCAGGGCGCGGCGGGTGGTTCCGTTGTCCGATTTCGGGTGCATTCTTGATCCCCCACTGGGTTGACGTGTCGGTCCGTGCAGGCATGAAGCTGTCGCTATGCGTACACCTGTGCGCACATTGAAGTCGCTCCAGCACGGGCTGTCAATCGGGGAACTGCTGCCGCGCCAAAGCGGCACTTGCTGGCACCACGGGCGTGGACGCGTGCTACCCTTTCGCGACGTCAGGCGGGGCACATGGCCAGTTTCGTGCGCTATGCGAACTCTCTGCCGGCGGTGCAGTGCTTGTGTCGGGCTCGCGGAAAGGGATGTCGGCTTTGGAGACAAACGACGGGTTTGCCGTTGACGAAGCGCTGGTCAACGAGGGCAGCGATCGCGACTACGTGAACTCCCTCGCTCGAGGCCTTGGGGTGATCCGCGCTTTCACGCGGCAACAACCCAAGATGACCTTGAGCCAAGTGGCACAGGCCACCGGCATGACGCGCTCCAGCGCGCGTCGCTTCCTGCTCACCCTGGCAAGGGAAGGTTACGTCGGGGCCACGGGGAGGTACTTCAGCTTGCGCCCGAAGGTCCTGGAGCTCGGCTACACCGTGCTGTCATCGCTGGACATCTGGTCGGTTGCGCGGCCGATCATGAACGACCTGTCCGAGCGCATCCAGGAAAGCTGTTTCGCTGCGGTACTGGACGAAGACGCGGTGATCTACGTGGCGCGCGCCACCTCCAATCGGGTCGTCAGTGTCGGCATCAGCATCGGCAGCCGGATTCCGGCCTATTGCGTCTCCACCGGCCGGGTGTTGCTGGCCGCCCTGCCCGAAGCCGAGCTCGACGCCTATCTGGCGCGCGTGAAGCTGGACAGACACACGCCCAACACCGTGACTTCCAAGCAGGCGCTGCGTTCGGCGATCGAGCAAACGCGGCGCCGGGATTGGTCGATCGTGGATCAGGAGTTGGAGATCGGGTTGCGCTCGATCTCGGTACCGATCCGCGACCGCACGCAGCAGACCGTGGCGGCGTTGAACGTGTGCTGCCCCAGCGCGCGGGTGACACCGCAGGAAATGCGAAGCCGGATCCTCGTCGAGCTGCTCGACGCCTCGAAGCGCATCGCCATGGCGTTGCAGGACTGAACGCTCGGTCCGCAAGAGCATGGCGGGCAAGCGGGCCCGTTCAGTCGACGAAACGGGTCGGAGCGAAAGGCGCCATGTCCTCGCGCGGTGGCAAACCCAACACCGCATCGGCAACCAGCCGCGCCGAAAGCGGGCCCAAGGTGTAGCCCGCGTCGCCGGGGATCGCCACGAACAGCCCGGGCAGGCCGTGCACCGCGCCCAGCACGCCCTTGCCGTCCACCGTGGTGTTCAATCCAGCCCAGGTGCGGATGAGGCGCAGCGGACCGATGCGCGGCACGACATGCTGGGCCAGGGAGAGGTTGCCGATCAGGCTGTCGAACGTCACAGCGGGATCTTCGCGCCGGCCGGCCCGTCGCGCCGGCCAACCGCCGCCGATCACCACCTGGCCAGTGCCGAACTGCTTCAGCGTGATCGGCCGGTCGGCATGTTGGACCAGGTGCGTGATCAAGGGCGCCGTCGGTTCGGTGATGTTCATGTGCAGCGGCTCGGCCTGGGCCGGGATGCGCAACCCGAGCTGCGCCGCCAGTGGCGTCGTACCGGCGGCGGCGGCGAGCACCAGCCGCGGCGCAGACCAGGCGCCCGCCCGCGTGACCACGCGGTAGCCGGCAGATTCGCAGACGACATTGAGCGCCGCGACGTGATCGTGGAACTTCACACCGAGCTCGGTCGCGCGGCGACGCAGGGCCGCGTTGGCAAGCAGCGGGTTGAGCTTGCCCTCGTCGCCGCAAAGCTCGGCCCCGATCACTTGCGGCCCCAGATACGGCGCGACGCGTTCGAGATCGTTGCGGCCCAGGATGTCGACGGCCAAGCCCAGCTTGCGCTCGCGCCCGGCCTTGTAGTCGAGAAACGCCAATTGCTCGGCGTTTTCCGCGACCATCAGGCCGCCGGTCATCTTGAGATCGAAGTCGGCCCCGAGCGCGGTCTGCAACTCGTGCCAGAACGCCACCGCCTTCGGATAGAGGTGCAGCGTGCTCTCCAGGCTGGCCACCTGATCAGGATAGAGGCGCATGAACCGGCTCTGCATCTGCACGTGCAGGCTGCCGGCATTGGCCGTCGTGCCGCCGAGCCGCCCGTCGTCGATCACCTCGACCGCCATGCCGCCCTCGGCAAGAAACAGCGCCGTGCAGAGCCCGACAATGCCGCCGCCGACGATGACGCAATCGGCGGCGCCGGCCGGGGCGGTCGTCACGGCTTGCCTGCCAAGCGCACCAGATCGGCGATGGCCACAGGTTTCACCGGCAGACGCGGCGCAAAGCCGGAGAACTCGTCACGGCCGGTGGTGTTGTGGTGCGCAGTCAGTGCATCCACGATCGGCCCGCAGTAGCGGCCCTGGCAGCGGCCCATGCCGGCACGGGTGCATTGCTTCACCGCGCCTGCAGAGGTGGCGCCCGCGGCAATGGCCGCTTCGATGCGGCCCAGGCTCACCTCCTCGCAACGGCAGATCAAGGTGTCGGGTCGGGTCAGCTGGCCGAGCGGCGTCGGCATGCCGCTGGCAAAGAGGTGCCACAACGCCGCCTGGAATGCCCGCTGGCGTCCGAGCGCAGCCCTTGCTGCGTGTTCGACGGCCTGGCGGGGCGCCGGCATCGCATGGCCCGCATGGCGAGCCGCAGCGTGCCCGACCACGACACCCTCGGCGCGTGCGGCTTGGGCGCCGCCGAGTCCCGTGCAGTCGCCCAGCGCGAAGACCCCGGCCACGGTGGTCGCGCCATCGGCATCGCGCTGCGTGACCAGGTGGCCGCGGGCCCGATCGAAATCGTGCGCGCAGTCCAGCGCGCGCAAGATCTCGTTGGCGGGCTCGAAGCCATAACCGAGGCACACCGCGTCAACGCTGAACTGCCGTTGCGTGCCGTCAGCCAGCGTCTTCACGCTGGCCAGCAGTCCTCGATCGGTGCGTTCGACACTGGCCAGCACGGCGCCATGGAGCATGGGCACGCCGGCCCGCAGCCGCCGCAGGTGATAGCGCAGGCCGTCGCGCACCAGCGCCGGCGCCAGCAGCGCCATGCGAAGCGCGGCGCCCAGCGTGGCCGTGCCGGGCCGTCGGGCCGCTTCCACGATCGCTGCGATCTCGCCCCCGCCCTCGAGCAGCTCCGCGGCGAGCTGCAGATTGAGCGGCCCGTTGCCGGCAATCAGCACGCGCCGGCCGGGCAGCCGCCGCGCGGTGCGCCAGAGCGTCTGTGCCGCCCCTGTGGTGATCACCCCCGGCAGGGTCCAACCCGGGACCGGCCAGCCCCGCTCATAGGCGCCGGTGGCGACCACCAGGGCCCTGGGCTCGTAACGTCGTGTGCCATCAGGGCCGGTTGCGACGATGGTGCGGGGCGCGAAGGCGCCCCAGGCCAGATGCCCGGATTCGATG
This sequence comes from Rubrivivax sp., assembly GCA_031431555.1. Classification (GTDB taxonomy): domain Bacteria; phylum Pseudomonadota; class Gammaproteobacteria; order Burkholderiales; family Burkholderiaceae_C; genus Rubrivivax. The sequence continues at coordinate 5,418 of JANPDN010000204.1, read as the reverse complement.
ATGGCACCGGCTGCCCGAGCCGCTGCGATCAGGGCGCGCCCGCCTTCGGCTTGAGCGTCGGGCGGTGGAAGACCGGCGCCGTGCACGGCAGGCTGCTTGTAGTACTGCCCGCCGGGGCCGGCACGCTCGTCTAGGACCGTCACACTGGCGCCGCAGGCGCGTGCTGCGATTGCCGCACCCAAGCCACCCGGTCCCGCGCCGAGAACCAGGACATCGGGGAACCGGACTGGCACATCCGCCGACGTCACGGGCGGCAGCGAGGCGCCGTTCGTCGACTCGAGAGACCCGTCATCCGTTTCGCGCTCTATCCGCATGGGCGCATCGACCTTGACCATGCAGGCGCGCTGATTGGCCTTGCCATCGATGCGAACCAGACAGTCCTGGCACACGCCCATGCCGCAGAACATGCCGCGCTTGGCGCCGCTGCGTGTGCGTCGAAACACCGTGACGCCGGCCGCCGTCAGGGCAGCGGCGACGCTCTCGCCATGCCTGGCCACGATCGTGCGGCCTTCGAAGGTGATGGTGACGGTGTGCTCCATCAGGCCCCGCCATCCGCTCTGGCGAGATTCGCGCGAAGATTCATGGGCCCTCCATCTCCGCGCGACCGGTGCTCAGCGCACCGGCATGCGCCCATTGAGGTTGGGGAGCGCAGGCTGCTTGAAGACCGCTGCCGCGCGCTCCAGGTCGTCGTTGGCGACGCAGCCCGGCGCGTTGTGTGCGTTGCACCGCTGCCGCCCGGGATGAAGTCGTCGGCATGGTCGCCGAAGGCCTTGGCGGTGACACCTCGGATTTCGATGGAGAAGTAGCTGATGCCGCAGTTGTCCTGGCCGACGAAACCATAAGGCTTGCCGCGCGTGGTCTGCCCAGGCTCTGCCAGATCAGCTGCAAGCCACCTTGATCGAGGATCTGGCACGCCATTCGATGCCGTGACCGAACGGCGCGCCGCCCCCTGATCGGGTGTGTCGGGCATCGTAGTTTCAAACTCCCTCGGCGTCTACCTGCCGCGGTCCTGCGGCGGTCTGACGCGCCTGCATCTGGCGACCGTGACGCCGCGCAACGCTGCTTCGGCGGGCCCGTGGGCGCTCGTGACGCTCGGGGTTCACCACGTCGTGCGGGTTGACCTTGATTGTCGATGGTGCCGAGCTGACGCAACGCGCAGCGCCGCCCCGGCTGCGGTTTGGCGGTGCAGGGTCTTCCTCGCCAGACCCTTGACAGCCTCGCGCGACAAACCGGCCACTGCGCATAGCCAGGTTCAACCGGTCCACCGCCGGCTCGGCGGAACCGGGGTAGACCTTGCTGACCTGAAGGAACTCGATCAGCGGCATGTGCAACGCGCCCGCGGCTGCCTTGTCAGCCCAGCCAGCGCAGCGTGTCCTGCATGGCCTGGTCCAGCTTGGCCAGCAACTCGTCGATTTCGGCCTCGGTGATCACCAGCGGCGGCGAGAAGGCGATGATGTCGCCCACCAACGCACGCACGATCAGGCCGCGGTCCTGCGCCGCCTTGGCGAAGAACGCGCCCACGCCGCGCGCGGGATCGAAGGGCTTCCTCGCCTTCGGGTGCTCGGCCAGTTCGAGCGCGGCGATCAGGCCCACGCCGCGCACGTCGCCCACGATCGGGTGGCCCACGTACTTGCGCAGCCCCTTCTGCAGCCGCGGCGCGACGCGCTGCACGTGCTCGAGGATGCGGTCGCTCTCGTAGATCTTCAGCGTCTCCAGCGCCACCGCGCAGGCCACCAGGTGGCCGCTGTAGGTGTAGCCGTGGCCGAAGGTGCCGATCGTGGCGGCGGCATCGGCGACGGCCTGGTAGACCTTGTCGTTGATGTACAGCGCCGACATCGGGATGTAGGCGCTGGTCATCATCTTGGCCACCGTGATGAGATCGGGCTTCAGGCCGTAGTACTGGGTGCCGAACGCGGTGCCCAGGCGGCCAAAGCCGGTGATCACCTCGTCGGCGATGAACAGCACGTCGTACTTGTCCAGCACCTGCTGCACGAGATCGAAGTAGCCCGGCGGCGGCACGATCACCCCGCCCGCCCCTTGGATCGGCTCGGCGATGAAGGCGGCCACGGTGTCCGGGCGCTCGCGCAGGATGGTCTCTTCCAGCTCCTGCGCCATGCGCTTGGCGAAGGCTTCGGGCGTCTCGCCGTCGCGCGCGTACTGGTACGGATGCGGGCAGCCCACGCGCACGATGTCGGGCAGCGGCAGGTCGAACTGCTGGTGCATGACGGGCAGGCCGCTCATCGAGGCGGCAGCGACCGTGACGCCGTGATAGCCCTTCACGCGCGCCACGATCTTCTTCTTCAACGGCTTGCCACGCGCGTTGTTGTACATGCGCACGAGCTTGAAGGCGGTGTCGTTGCTCTCCGAGCCCGAGTTGGCGAACAGCACGCGCGCCATCGGCACCGGGGCCCAGCGCATGAGCGCCTCGACCAGCTCCGCCACCGGCCCCGGCACCTTGCCGCTGAACGAGTGGTAGTACGGCAGCGTGCGCATCTGGCGTGCCGCGGCGTCCGCGAGGCGCGTCTCGCTGAAGCCGAGCGAGGCGCACCACAACCCCGCCATTGCTTCGAGGTACTTGGTGCCGTCTTCGCCGTAGACGTAGACCCCTTCGCCGCGCGTGATGACGAGCGGCCCATCGCGCTCGAGGTGGCGCGGCTGGGTGTAGGGGTGCAGGTGGTAGCGCTTGTCGGCGAGGGCGTGGGCGGTAAGGGTCATGGGATGGCGCTCTTGCAAGTGGGGCAAGTCGGGTCGCTGCGGGTGCTTGACTTTACTGCTTGGCCAAGGGGGCCCTTCTTCGGCGCGGTGACGGTCCGAGCCGCCGCGGCCAAACGGGTCGTGCAACGCAGCGGCAGCCCTCGCTTGCCTCATGCGGGCGGATCACCGCTGCGGTTCCAATCGACGGTGCCAGCGCCGGCGGGGTGCCCTTGGCCGGAAAGTCGTCAGGGCCTCTTGAACTCGGGCGCCCGCCGGGCCAGCCAAGCCTGGACTCCTTCGGTGTCGTCGGCCGTGCCATCGTGCGGATCGCGCAGCGACTGCGACAGCGCCGTCGCCGCATCGGTATCGAGGTCGACGCTGCGGCGGATCAACTCCTTGGCCGCAGCGACGCCTGCCGGGCTGTTGCCGGCAATCTCGCGCGCAAGCGCGAGGGTCTGCTCAAGCAACTCCGAATGCGCTACGACACGCTCGACCAGACCGAGCTGGAACGCTTCCTGCGCCTGGAATTGGCGAGCGCTGAGCACGATTTAGCTGGCCCGGCCACGCCCGAGCATCTTGGCCAGGCGCACCGGTCCGCCGGCACCCGGGAACGAGCCCGCATTGCGCAGTCCGGTGAGCGCGAACACCGCCCGGTCGGAGGCCACGCGGATGTCGCAGGCCAACGCCAGTTCCAGCGCACCGGCGAACGCCGGTCCATTGACCATCGCGATGACGGGCATCGGCAAGGTCTCCAGCAAGCGGACGATGCGCAGCCCTGTGTGGCGTTGCTGCTGGACGACCACGGGGGTCAACTGGGCCCGCTCCTTGATGTCCGCGCCGGCGCCGAAGGCTGAGCCAACGCCCGTGAGGATGAGCACCCGGATGTCGTCGCGCTCGCCAAGTTCGGCAAGGCAGGCCTCCAACTCGCGCGCCATCTCCAGGCTCACCGCGTTGCGCACCCACGGCCGGTTCATGGCCACGGTCACGATATGCGCAGCAGGTTGCGAGAGTTTCAGCGTTTTCCAGTCGCCCGGCATCCTTGCTCCCCTATTGGCGGCAGGCGGATCGGCGCGACACTACTGCCATTTCAGCAGCGCGCGTTCCAAGCGCGTCATGGCCGTGGTCACAAGCATGCCCAGCAGCGCCAGCACCAACAGCAGGCCCATCACGCCGTTCATGTTGAAGGTGGACTGCATGTAGGCCAGCGTCTGCCCCAGCCCGTGTTCGGCGGCCATCAGTTCGGCGCCGATCACACCCAGCATCGAGTAGACCAGTGCCAGCCGCAGGCCCGAGGCGATGACGGGCACGGCCGAGGGCAAGGTGACCTGCATGAACAGCTGCAGCGGCGACGCCCCCAGGCTGCGCGTGAGCGTGAGCAGGTCGCCCGATACGCCGCGGATGCCAGCCACCGTGTTGGCCAGCACGATGAAGAAGGCCAGGCTGGTGCCCACCGCGATCTTCGAGCCCAGGCCGAGACTGAACCAGAGCAGGAACAACGGCAGCAGCGCGATGCGCGGCATGGCGTTGACCGGCGTCAGGTACGGGTCGGCCGCGCGCTCGAGGCGCGGGAAGGCGACGAACGCGAGCCCGAGCAGGATCGCCAGCGCGCTGCCGAGCACGAACGACACCACCGTCCCCACCATGGTGTAGCCCAGCTCCAGCCAGAGCTTGGGCCGGGTGACGAAGCCGTCGTAGAGGAAGCTCGCGATGCCCGAAGGCCGGCCGAAGAAGGTCGGAGACGCCAGCGCGGCAGGTCGTGCTGGCTGGCGCTACGCCCCGCGCAGCACGCTGAACTCCCTGAACAGCCGCGCCGGGAGCGGCGTTTGCAGGTGCCAGACGATGCTCATGGGTCGGTCGCCTTCGGCCGACTCCAGCGTCACGCGCCCGCAAGCGCGGTACGCATCACCCTTGCGTGGCCGCACGAACAGCTGGAACTGCCAGCCGTTGGTCGAGCTTTCCAGATAGCGCCGGCCACCAGGCGTGTCAGGGCCGGCGCTGTTCTGTGTCTGCCAGTGGAATCGCTCGGCGCTGATCGCGTAGTCGTGATACGCAATGCGATCGTGGTAGCCCTCACTCTTGTCGAGCGTGACGAACAGCAGCTCGGTCTTGCGGCTGGTCAGCGGCAGCACACCGGCCTGGAATGGCGCACGGCGCCCCGCCGTCAGCCAGCCTACCGCCGTGAGCACCTCGCGCGCACCGTAGGCGGCGTGCAGGCACAGTGGCGTGTCTTCGAGCCCAGGCACGGCCTTGGCGCTCAACGTGCTGCGGGCCTGCAACAGGCCAGACAGCTCGACCAGTTCGGCGGCTATTGCCGAGTGACGTTCGATGCGTTCAACGAAAGCGTCGGGGCCCGCCGCCTGCTCGTGCCGGCCATCGATCTGGTAAGCCAGCATCTGCACACCGAGCGCATCCTTGGCATCGAGCGCCGGCGGGCGGCGCGATCGCGCACCTATCGCAGCCATCACGCCCTGCCTCTGCGGATCGTCCACATGCAGCAGGTCACCGAAGCGGCGGCTGAAGTAGTCCTCTTCAGGGCCGCGCTCCGCGACGATCAGGCCGGCGTCGCGCTTCAGTGCCGTCCAGCCGCTGCGGCCCTGGCCGGTGCCCGCGCGGTAGACGTCTTCTAGCTCCAGTGCCTGGTCGTGCAGGAAGTCAGCCAGCCGCACGGAGGCACGGCCGCGCAGGGCTGCATAGGTCTGCAGCTCGGTCTTCAGGCGGCGCCAG
>JANPDN010000203.1:0-26387 GCA_031431555.1 Rubrivivax sp. | reverse complement strand
AACGAAGCGAGCCTGAAGCTCAAAGCGCTGCTCGAAGACAACGCGCCCTACAACGCCAAGGTCACGTTCCACCCCGATGGCCGCGCCGGCGCGCTCGGCGCCACCGGCTGGAATGCCCCCGAGCTCGCGCCCTGGCTCGAGGCGTCGATGAACGCCGCGTCGCACAGTCACTTCGGCGCGCCGCTGGGCTACATCGGCCAAGGCGGCACGATCCCGCTGATGAGCATGCTGCAAAAGGGTTTCCCGGCGGCGCAGATGATGGTCTGCGGTGTGCTCGGCCCGAAGAGCAATGCCCATGGGCCCAATGAGTTTTTGCACGTGCCCTATGGCAAACGTTTGACCGCAGCGGTAGCGCAGGTCATCGCGGCCTGCCCTTGATGCCGAGCCACCGGCGCGAGCTGTTCAGAACGTCAAGCCGGTTGAGAGTTTGACGGCCGACAGCGGCTCGATCAGCGGCAGCAGTGCTTGCAGCGGGCGGTAGCGCAGCGCGACCTTGGTGGCGTAGTTGAAGAAGCGCTGCAGGTCGGCTGAATACGCCGGCTTGCCGTCGCGGTGTTTGAGGCGGCAGAAGATGCCCAGCACTTTCAAATGCCGCTGCAAACCCATCCACTCGACCTGGCGCCAGAGCTCGCCAAAGTCCGCCGGCACCGGCAGCGCCGCGCGCCGCGCTTGGCTCCAATAACGCGCAGCCCAGTCGATCTCGCGCTCTTCGTCCCAGGAGATGAAGGCGTCGCGCAACAGGCAGGCGATGTCGTAGCTGATGGGGCCGCGCACCGCGTCCTGAAAGTCGAGGATGCCGGGGTTGCCGATGATTGCGCTTTGGCCATCCGTATCGGCGCCGCCATCACAAACCATCAGGTTGCGTGGCATCCAGTCGCGGTGCACGGCCAGCGTCGGCTGCGCCAGTGCGCTGCTCTGCAGGGTGCGGCAGACCTGCTGCCACTGACTGCGCTGCGACTCGTTCCAGACAACCCCAAATTCGCGCTCGACACACCAGTCGGGGAAGAGTGCGAGCTCACGCGCGAGCAGAGGTTCGTCGTACGGCGGCAGGCCGCCAGCGGGCACACGTTGCTGGAACTGCACCAGCGCGGTGATGGCGTCGCGCATCAGGCGGTCGGCGCCGGCCGCGTCGGCTTGGCCGAGGGCTTGCAGGTAGGGTGTGTGGCCGAGGTCGCCGAGAAGCAGATAACCCTGGCCGGCGTCGGCTTCGTGGACCACCGGCGCATTGAGCCCGGCGCCGCGGATCAGCCCGGCGATGTGCACAAAAGGCCGCACGTCTTCTTGCGGCGGGGGTGCGTCCATGATGATGAAGGACACGCCTTGACCGCTGTGAATGCGGAAGTAGCGGCGAAAGCTCGCATCCGCCGAGGCGCTGGCCAAGGTGTTGGCGAGCAGCGCGTGGCGCGGCGTGATGGCGGCCAGCCAGCGGTCAAAAGCCGCTTTGCGGGTGATGTCGGGCCAGGCGATCGGGTTGGTCGACGGCGCGTGCGCGCTGATGAGCGCAGCAGCCGGGCCCGGGTTGGGATGAGGATGGTTCAATGCGCGGCCTGGTCGGCGGGGGAGGGGCCCAAGCCCGGGTGAGGGCAAGCCCTCATGGATAATCGATTCTACAAACCGACCGCCGCCATGCCTTGTCGACGCCATGAACCGATGCGCCTGGCGCCGATTGCGCTGGCCGCAGCTTTTCTGGCCGCGCTTTTGGCGTCGCGCGACGTCGTGGCGCAGGCCGATGACTTTGCGCCGCTGCGCTTGAGCCCGAGCCTATCGCCGCCGCCCCGTGGTGACGCCGCCAAGGCGCTGCCGATCGTGCTGCGCGCGCGCGAATTGCGCGGCCAGGGCGGCCTGGAAACGGTCGCCGAAGGGGATGTCGAATTTCGCCGCGGCGGCGCGGTGATCCGCGCTGACCGCCTGCAATACAACCATGCCGAGGATCTTGCGGTGGCGCGCGGCCAGGTGCGCATCAGCCGCGACGGCTCGGTCTACCGCGGCCCCGAACTGCAGTTGCATGTGCAGCGCTTCGAAGGTTTTTTTCTGAAGCCGGAGTTCGACTTTGCGCGGACTGCGGCCGGCGGCCGCGCCGACCGCATCGACTTCATCGACGACAGCCGCTTGCGTGCCACCAACGCGCTCTACACCAGCTGCCCGCGTGACGGCTCTGGCGACCCGGCCTGGCTGCTCACCACCCGCAGCGTGCGCTTCGATACCGAGGCCAACGAAGGCATCGCCGAAGGCGCTGTGCTGCGTTTCATGGGCGTGCCGATCCTGGCCCTGCCGCGCCTGAGCTTCCCGATCAGCGATGCGCGCAAATCGGGCTGGCTGCCGCCGAGCGTGAACCTCGACAACCGAAGCGGCTTCGAGCTCGCGCTGCCCTACTACTGGAATATCGCGCCGCAACGTGATGCCACGATCACGCCGAAGGCGTCGACGCGGCGCGGCTTCGGCGTCGAAACCGAATTTCGTTATCTCGAGCCGCAGTTTGAAGGCAGCCTAACGATCGACCTGCTGCCCAGCGATCTGGTGGCGCGGCGCAGCCGGCACGCTGTCAGCCTGCAACACCAGGGCGGCCTGGGCAGCTTGGGTGCGGCCTTCGACGGCGCCCGCTATGCGCTGCGCGGCGCGCGCGTGTCTGACGACGATTGGTGGAAGGACTTCCCGCGCTCGACCTCGCCGACAACGCTGACGCCGCGCCTGCTGCCGCTGGTCGCCGATCTTGAGCGACCGATCGCCTGGGGCGGTGCGCAGGGCCTGCTGTATGCGCGCATGCAGCGCTGGCAGGTCTTGCAATCCAGCGTCGCCGGCGAGCTGATCACGCCGCTGCCTTACGAGCGCAGCCCGCAGCTGGGCCTGCGCGGCCGCTTTGCGCGCGGCGGCTTCGAGACCGAGTTCGAGACCGAACTCAACCGCTTCACCGTCGCCGACGGCCTGGCCTCGGCGACCCGGCCTTCGGGCTGGCGCGCGCATTTGCTGGCGGCGCTGTCGCGGCCCTGGCACCAGCCGGGCTGGTGGGTGACGCCGCGCCTGAGCTTCAATGCCGCGGCCTACGACCTCGACCAGACTGTCTTCGACCTGCAAAGCCGCCGCGTGCAACGCGTGATTCCGAGCGCCAGCCTGGACGCCGGCCTCGAATTCGAACGCCAGACGCAGGCCTTTGGCCGCACGTTGCGCCAAACGCTGGAGCCGCGGCTGCTCTATGTCAGCACCGCATTCCGACGCCAGAGCGACTACCTCGCGTTTGATTCCGCGGCCAAGGATTTCAGCTTCAGCTCGATCTTTTCTGAGAACGCTTTTTCCGGCGTAGACCGGGTTTCCGACGGCAGCCGGCTCACCGCCGGGGTCACCAGCCGCCTCGTCGACGAGACCACCGGCGCCGAGCTGCTGCGCCTGGGCCTGGTCCAGCGCTATCTATTTGGCGACCAGCGCAATACGCCACTGGACGCGCAGACGCGGCGTTTTTCTGACTTGCTGCTGCTCGGCTCGACCAATGTGCTGCCGGGCTGGACGCTCGACGCTTCGCTGCAATACAACGCCGAGGTCAACCGCCCGGTGCGGTCGATCCTGTCGGCGCGTTATTCGCCAGGGCCGTACCGCACCGTCGGCGGCACCTACCGCCTGGCGCGCGATGCCAGCGACCCGCTCGGCGGCATCCAAAGCGAGCAGCTTGAACTCGGCTGGCAGTGGCCGGTCGGGCGCATCGGCGGGGCGGCCGATCTGCTTCGAAACGCGACCGACCGCGACCGTGGCAGCGCGGCCGCTGCCGGTGGGCGCGCCTGCGGCGGCCAGCTCTACAGCGTCGGCCGCATCAACTACAGCCTGCGCGACAGCCGCATCACCGATTCGATCCTCGGCCTGGAGTTCGACGCCGGCTGCTGGATCGGCCGGGTGGTGGCCGAACGCCTGTCCACCGGGCGCAGCGAAGCGACGACGCGGCTGCTGTTGCAACTCGAGCTTGTCGGGCTGTCGCGGCTGGGTTCGAACCCGCTGCGGGTCTTGAAGGACAATATCCCCGGTTATCGGCTGCTGCGCGATGACAGCGACGAGCCCAGGCGAACCTCCATCTATGACTGAATTCCTAGCCCGGCGCAGCCGGGGCGCGCGGCCTTTTGTGATTGGCTGCGCCACTCTCTTGGCGATCGTGTTGGGCAGCCCGCCGGCTTCGGCCCAAGGGCGCCCGAGTGCGACCGACCGCGCCGCGACACGTGCGGCGGACCGCGCGGCGACGCGCACCGGCGACTACATCGTGGCGATCGTGAACCAGGAGCTGGTCACCGCCGTCGAGGTCGAGCGGCGCATCCAGCGTGCGCGCGAAGAGCTCAACCGGCCCGGCGCCGGCGCCGGGCTGCCACCGGCCGAAGAGTTGCAAAAACAGATGGTCGACGCGCTCATCGACGAGCGCGTGATCCTGACCTATTCGCGCGAAACCGGGGCCCGGGTCGACGATGCCGAGGTCGACCGTGCGGTGCAGGCGGTGGCCGCGCAGAACCAGATCCCGGTGACTGAGTTGCGCAAGCGACTGAGCAGCGACGGCATCGAGTTCACACGATTCCGCTCCAACCTGCGTGAGCAGATGATGATGGAGCGCACCCGCGAGCGCGAGGTCTACCAGCGCATCCGCATCACCGACGGCGAGATCGACAAGCTGCTCGAAGAGCAGCGTGCGGCGATCGTCGCCGAAGCACCGACCAACCTGGCGCAGATCCTGGTCGCGGTGCCCGACGGTGCCGACCTCGCGACCGTAGCAGAGCGCCGTGCGCGTGCCGATGCGGCGCTGGCCCGGGTGCGTGGTGGCGAGGCCTTTGAGGTCGTCGCGCGCGAGCTGTCCGACGACGCCTCGCGCCAGCGTGGGGGTGAGCTCGGGCCGCGGCCGGCGGCACGTTTGCCGGACCTGTTTGTCGAGGCGATCAAGGGCCTGAAGTCGGGCGATCTGGTGCCGCAGATCGTGCGCAGCGGCGCCGGTTTTCACATCCTCAAGGTGCTCTCGGCGCCCGATGGCGGCACGCCACGCGTGACCCAGACCCGCGCCCGCCACATCCTGCTGCGCGTGACGCCGCAGGTCACGGCCGATCAGGCGCAGGCGCGACTCGCCGGTTACCGCCGCGTCATCGACACCGGCGCCCAGACCTTCGAAGAAATTGCGCGCAAATATTCCGAAGACGGCTCATCGGCACAGGGCGGCGACCTCGGCTGGACCAGCCCCGGCGTGATGGTGCCGGAATTTGAAGAGGCGATGAACCGGCTGGCCATCGGCGGGCTGTCGCCGCCGGTGGTCTCGCGGTTTGGCCACCACCTGATCCAGGTGCTCGAGCGCCGCCAGGTCGAGATCGAGCTCAAACAACTCCGCGAGCAGGCGCGCAACACCCTGCGCGAGCAGAAGTTCGAAGACGCCTACACCGAATGGGTGCGCGACCTGCGATCCAAGGCCTACGTCGAGATGCGCGAGCCGCCGCTGTGAAGCCGGCCCGCTGAACGCTCAAGCGCCGCTTGAAGCACACCCCGCGCAAGCGCTTCGGCCAGCATTTCCTGACCGATCGGTCGGTGATCAACGCCATCGTCGATGTCATCGCACCCGAGCCGGGCCAGGCGATCGTCGAGATCGGCCCCGGCCTGGGCGCGATGACCTTGCCGCTGCTGCGCCAATGTGCAGCGCTGACGGTGATCGAACTCGACCGCGACCTCGCGGCGCGGCTGCGCCATCAGGCGGGCCTGACGGTCATCGAGGCGGACGTGCTGCGGGTCGATTTTGTGGCGCTGGCGGCGCAGCTCGGCCAGAAGCTGCGGGTCGTCGGCAACCTGCCGTACAACATCTCGACGCCGATCCTGTTTCACCTGCTCGATGCGGTGGCGCATGTGCAAGACCAGCACTTCATGCTGCAAAGCGAGGTCGTCGACCGCATGGCGGCCGTGCCTTGCACCAAGGCCTATGGCCGGCTCAGCGTGATGCTGCAGTGGCGCTACAACATCGAGCGCGTGCTCGATGTGCCGCCGACGGCGTTTGATCCGGCGCCGGCGGTGGACTCAGCGGTGGTGCGTATGCTGCCGCTGCCGCAGGCCGCAGTGGCCGACGCTGCGAAGCACGCGTCGCGCCTGTCGCAACTCGTGCAGGTGGCGTTTTCGCAGCGCCGCAAGCTGCTGCGCCACACCCTCGGGCGCTGGCTCGATGAAAACAAGTTCACCGGCAGCTTCGACTGCCAAAGGCGCGCCGAAGAAGTGCCGGTGAACGAATACATCGCGCTTGCGCGCGATGTCGAAATGCAGCTCGCGCCGCGGATCTAGGAGAGCCCCCAGGCGGCGTTGCCGCCGCCCCCAGGAGGGGGCATGAGTAAAGCGGTAGAGCCACATTTACTCATGAACGCAGCCTCAAGCCGCGTTCAACCACGCTGCGGTATCAAAGGCGCTGCTCATCATCGGCATGTTCATGCCGAAGTTGGGGTTGACGCCGTTTTTCGCTGCCGCAACCTTGGGCGCCGGTTTTGGCGCTGGTTTGGCTTCGATCGAAATGCTGTCTGCTTGGGCCGTTTCCGTAGCCCGCTCCCATGACCCTGAATCTTGGGAGCGGGCTACTGAAAAGAATAGAAGCACCTGAACGGTATTCGTCGCTCAGCCCAGTAATCGGCGGCATCGCGGAAGACGTCGAGCAACTGCTCGCGCGCCTCGCGGTCGAAGCGCGGGTTGTCCGGCAACTGCTCGAGCACGACGACAAAACCCGGTTGCTGGCCGGACTTGGCCACCAGGTCGGTCATGCAATCGAAAAGCGCGTCCAGGTTCTTGCCGAAGTGAACCGGGAACTCGAATGCGGCGGCGATGCCTTCAAGCACCTCTTGTTTGCTCTGCGCGGACAAAGTGCTCGCGTAGAGAAAATGCTGGCCCGCAGCTTGCGCTGCGTCCTGCAAGTCCGCCACCCGGTAGGCGCGAATCGCCTGCACGATATTCGGGCGGATGGTCTGCAACTGCATGTCGCTTACCTCCTTCTGATCGAAAAGTAAAAAAACTCTATGACAACCGCTGCTCACTGCACGATGCGCTTGAAGCTCGTGTAATGGTCAGCGGTGTAAAAACAGGCTTCTGGCCGCGCCGGCTCAGGCCCGCCACAGACGATGCGGCGAGCGCCCCGGTCACGTGACCCCGGCGTCTTGACGGTGTACTCGCGGTAGAACCCACGCGGGTTCGACGGCAGCAACCTTTCGCGGTTGCCAAAAACAGTGCCATCTTTTGGGAAAGGAAACGGCCCGCCCCGCAGGATCAGGGCCTGGGTCTGTTGTGCTTCTGCCGGCAAAGAAGCCAGCCCGATCGTGCCCGGCCCGCCCAGCGCCGGTGACTCCTTGGCCGTCGCGATCGCAGCCGTGGCTGCCACCGTCATAAGAGCAAGCGCCAACTTTTTTGCCGCCAGCCCCAATGATGTCCGCTCAAACCAAAGCACGGGTTAACCCTGTGAAATCAATCCGTCATGATACCGGAGTGGCCAAAAAAGCTCAAGCCTCTGCCTCAAAATAGTGCAGCGCCAGGCTTTAGTGAGTGAACACTCACGGCCTGTAATTTTGTTGTCAGACTGCGCCTTTACTTCACCGGCGCCGCACCAGCGCCGCACCGGCGCGGCGCAGCGTAGCGCTTTCACGAACGTCCGGCGTTGGCGTCGGCCACGGTCAGCGCGGTCATGTTGACGATGCGCCGAACGGTCGTTGCCGAAGTCAGGATATGCACCGGTTTGGCTGCGCCGAGCAGCACCGGACCGATCGCAATGCCGCCGCCGGCGGCAGTCTTGAGCAAGTTGTAGCTGATATTGGCGGCGTCGATATTCGGCAGCACGAGCAGATTCGCCTCACCCGTCAGCGTGCTGCGCGGCATCGTTTCCTGGCGGTAGCCGGCGTCCAAAGCGGCATCGCCGTGCATCTCGCCGTCGATTTCGAGCCAGGGCGCTTGGGCCCGAATCAACGCCAGCGCGTCGCGCATCTTCACCGCCGAGGGGTGGTTGCTCGAGCCAAAGTTGCTGTGCGACAGCAGCGCGGCCTTCGGAACCAAGCCAAAGCGGCGCATCTCTTCGGCGGCCAGGATCGTGATCTCGGCCAGTTGCCCGGCGTCAGGGTCGTGGTTGATATGGGTGTCGACGAGAAAGATCTGGCGCCCAGGCAGGATCAGCCCGTTCATGCAGGCGTAGGTCTTCACACCCGGGCGCAGGCCGATGACCTGGTCGACATGGTGCAGGTGCTGCGCGGTGCTGCCCCAGGTGCCGCAGATCATGCCGTCGACTTCGCCGTGGTGCAGCAGCATGCTGCTCACCAGCGTCAGCCGGCGCCGCATCTCGATCTTCGCAAACTGCTCGGTGACACCCTTGCGTTCGGTCAGCCGGTGGTAGGCCTGCCAGTAGTCGCGATAACGTTTATCGTCGTCGATATTGATGACCTCGACATCACGGCCGATCTTCAGGCGCAGGCCGAGTTGCTCGATGCGTCGCTCGATCTGCGTCGCACGCCCGACGAGCCAGGGCTTGGCCAGATTTTCGTCGACCACCACCTGACAGGCGCGCAACACCCGCCGGTCTTCGCCCTCGGCAAAGGCGACGTTCTTGCGCTTTGCCTGTTTGGCCAGCGCAAAGATCGGCCGCATCGTTGTGCCCGAGGCGTAGACAAAAGCCTGCAGCTTCTCGTGGTACGCGTTGAAGTCGGCGATCGGGCGCAGAGCAACACCACTCTCGGCGGCGGCGCGGGCGACTGCCGGCGCGATCTTCATCATCAGCCGCGGATCAAATGGCTTCGGGATCAGGTACTCGGGCCCGAAGCTCAGCGCCGCGCCTTCGTAGGCCGAAGCGACGACATCGTTCTGCTCGGCCTGCGCCAACTCGGCGATGGCGTGCACCGCGGCGATCTCCATCAAATCGGTGATCGTCGTCGCGCCGCAGTCGAGTGCGCCGCGGGAGATGTATGGGAAACACCGGACGTTGTTGACCTGGTTCGGGTAGTCGGTGCGCCCGGTGGCCATGATCGCGTCGCTGCGCACCGCGGCCACGTCCTCGGGCATGATTTCCGGGTTCGGGTTGGCCAACGCAAAGATGAGCGGCTGGCGCGCCATGGCGGCGACCATCGCCGGTTTGAGCACCCCCGCGGCCGACAGGCCGAGAAAGACATCGGCGCCTTCGATGACCTCGGCCAGCGTGCGCTGCGCGGTGTCCTGCGCAAACTCGATCTTGTCCGGGTCCATCAATTCGGTGCGGCCCTTCCAGACGACACCCGCCAGGTCGGTGACCCAGATGTTTTCGCGTGGCACGCCGAGCTTGACGAGCAAGCCCAGGCAGGCCAGCGCCGCCGCACCCGCGCCCGAGGTCACGAGCTTGATCTGCTTGATGTCCTTGGCCACGACTATCAAGCCGTTGAGCAGGGCCGCACCAACGACGATCGCGGTGCCATGCTGGTCGTCGTGGAAGACCGGGATCTTCATCCGCGAACGCAACTGGCGCTCGACATAAAAACAATCCGGCGCCTTGATGTCCTCGAGGTTGATGCCGCCGAAGGTCGGCTCCAGCGCGGCGATGATCTCGACCAGCTTCGCGGGGTCCTTCTCGTTGATCTCGATATCGAAGACGTCGATGCCGGCGAACTTCTTGAACAGCACCCCCTTGCCTTCCATCACCGGCTTGGCCGCCAGCGGGCCGATGTCACCCAGGCCGAGCACCGCGGTTCCGTTGGTGACCACCGCGACGAGGTTGCCGCGCGACGTGTAGCGGTAGGCGTTGACCGGATCGGCGACGATTTCTTCGCAGGCCGCGGCGACGCCTGGCGAGTAGGCCAGCGCCAGGTCGCGCTGGTTGAGCATCTGCTTGGTCGCGGTGATCGCGACCTTGCCGGGTGTCGGGAACTCGTGGTATTCGAGCGCGGCGCGGCGCAGTTCGGCCCGCTTATCTTCGTAGTTCGGCATCGGGTGTTCTCGATCAAAGGGCCGGCATCGGCTTAGGCCCAACGGGGCGCGGGATTGTAGGGGCCGGCGGGTTGAGCCCAGGCGCACAGTGTCGTTGTCATCGGCCCTGCCGCCATGCGCGAAACTGCGTAGCAGACCTGACAGCGCGCCGCTGAATACTCGGCGGCCATGGCTGCCCATCGCGACCCCGACCCCGACCCTGACCGCGATCCCGCGGGCGATCGCGCCATCGACGCCTCAGCGGCCGCCGCTGCCGCCCGGCCCACGCCTTGGCCGGGCACCGCTGCCCTGCGCTGGCGGGGCTGGCGCCGCCGCCTGCTGTGGTCGGCACTGGTCTTGCTGCTCGTCGTTGCGCAATCGGCGCTGCTCTGGCTCACCGCGGCCTACGAGTCGGCGCGCGCGCAGGAGCAGACCGAAAACGTCGCCGTCGAAGCCGCCGCCGATGTCCGCCGCGACGTGCTCGCCGCGTTGCAGGATGTGCAGACACTGGTCTGGAGCGAAGCCTCGCTGGCGGCCTGGCCGCAGCGCTCGCGCGCCGTGCTGCAAGCCCGGCCGGGGCTCTTGCGCGTGGAGCGGCGCGGCCCGCAGATGCAAGTGCTGGCGGGCCTGGACTCGCCCTTTGGCGCCCCGGTATTTACCCGCCTGCGGCGTGACGAACTCGACTTCGAAGCCGAGGCGGCGTGCAGCCTCGCGCGCCGCGACACGACGCCGGTTTTTTCGCGCAGCTATTTTCTGCCGCTGCAGGGCGGTGTCGGTGTCGAGGTCGCAGAACTGTGCCTGCCGGTGCGCGCCGCTGCCGGTGAACTCGGTTTTGTCGTCGCCACGATCTCGCTGCCCCAACTGCTCGACGCCGCTGCAGCGGCCGCGCCGGCGCGCCGGCACGAGCTGTCGTTTGTCGAAAGCGACGGCGGGCGGCTGGCCCGCGCCGGCAGCGCGCGCGGGCTGGGCGTGTATGTCGCCGAAAGGGTCGTCGAGCTGCCATCGGCGTCGCTGCAATTGCGCGCCGACAGCGCCGCCGGCCGGCCGAGCCTGCTGCCCAACCTGACCTTGTCGCTGGTCCTGGGTCTGTCGATCGCGCTCTTTGTCGTCGTGCTGCTGCTCGTGCGTGACGTGCGCCGCCGCGCGCAGGCCGAACATGCCCTGGCCGAATCGCTGGCCTTGCGCAAGGCGATGGAGGATTCGCTGTCGACCGGGCTGCGCGCGCGTGATCTCGAGGGCCGCATCAGCTACGTCAACCCGGCGTTTTGCACGATGGTCGGCTTCGCGGTCGACGAGCTGATCGGCCAGGCGGTGCCGCCCTATTGGCCGCCGGAACAGGCCGCTGACTATGTGCGCCGGCAGAGCGAGCGCCTGCGCTTGCCTGCGGGCACAACGCCCGGCGATGCGCGCTCGCGCGAGGGCTTCGAGACCGTTTTCATGCGCCGCGACGGCGAGCGCTTCCCCGTCATGATCTACGAGGCGCCGCTGGTCGACCTCCAAGGCCGCCACACCGGCTGGATGAGCTCGGTGCTCGATATCAGTGGTCAGCGCCGGGCCGAGGAGCTGTCGCGCCAACACCTCGAGCGCCTGCAGGCTTCGGCCCGGCTGGCCACGGTCGGCGAAATGGCCTCGCTGCTGAGCCACGAGTTGAACCAGCCGCTGGCGGCGATCGCGAGTTATGCCAGCGGCTCGATGAATATGCTCGACGCCGCTGCGGACGCGCCGCTGTCGTCCGAGACACGCGGCCTTCTGCATCAGGCGCTGGCGAGGGTCGCCGAACAGGCCGATCGCGCCGGGCGGGTGATCAAGAGCGTCAACGACTTTGTGCGCCGCCGCGAACAACACCATGAGGTGGTCAGCGCCGAGTTGTTGTTGGACGCGGTCCTGCCCCTGGTTCGCCTGCAGGCGCGCAAGAGCGGCACCCGTGTCGAACTTCAGCTTGCGCAGCCGGTGCCCGCAGTGCGCTGCGACCGCACGATGGTCGAGCAGGTGCTGCTGAACCTGGCGCGCAACGGCATCCAGGCGATGGAGGCCACCACCGCGCCCTTGTTGCGCGTGCTCACGATCAGCGTCGTCGCGGGCCCGCCGCGCTGGGTCACCTTCAGCGTCATCGACGCCGGTGTCGGCATCAACCCCGAGGTTGCCGCGCGCCTGTTCACGCCGTTTTACTCCACCCGCAGTGAAGGCATGGGCCTGGGCTTGAGCCTGTGCCGCACCGTCATCGAACAACATGGCGGGGTGCTCGATTTTGAGTCGCCGCTCGTGCCCGAGGCTGCCGCCGCAGCCGGGGTCACTGGCGGACTTTCTGGTATCGCCGTGGTGGGCGGCAGCCGCTTCCGGTTTACGCTCCCGGCTGCGTCCGCATCGACAACCACCGCATCCCCGGTCCGTGAACCTTGACCCCCAGCTCGGCATCCCGATGGTCTACCTCGTCGACGACGAAGCGGTGGTGCGCGACGCGTTGGCCTGGCTGTTGCGCTCGCGGCGCCTGTTGTCAGAAGGCTTTGCCAGCGCCGAAGCTTTTGACGCCTGGCTGCAGCCGCGCCAGCTGCCGCAGGCCAGCGCCTGGCCTGCGGCGCCGAGTTGCCTGTTGCTGGACATGCGCATGCCAGGCCTCAGCGGGCTGGCGCTGTTCGAGCGCCTTGTCCAGCGCGGCATGGTGGCGCTGCTGCCGGTGATCTTTTTGACCGGGCATGGCGACGTGCCAACCGCGGTGGCCGCGGTCAAGGCCGGTGCATTCGACTTCGTCGAAAAGCCGTTTTCGAACAACGCGCTGGTCGACCGCGTTGAGCAGGCGCTGGTGCGCAGCGCGGCCGGCATCACAGCGCGCGACACCCGCCTGCAGCGCGACCGGCGCCTGGCCGAACTTACCGAGCGCGAGCACGAGGTGCTGCGCCTGGTCGTTGCCGGCCGCGCCAACAAGCTCGTTGCCGATGCGCTGCAGATCAGCGTGCGCACGGTCGAAGTCCACCGCGCCAAGGTCTTCGACAAGATGGGCGTCAAGTCGGCGGTCGAGTTGGCCAACCTGCTGCGTGAAGCGTTATGAGTGCCCCCAAGGCCGACGACATACGTCGCCCGCCATCGGGCTTGCAGGCCGGATGGCCTTCGCCAGCCACAAAGCCCCTTTCGGGCCTTTGTGCGCGGGCTCAGCCCCCCCCGAGCGGGATCAACGAAAGTGGCAGAGCCACATTTCCTTGGGATCGCACGCAGCGCCGAGCCAGCAGCGATGGGTGAGTTCGACCTGATCCGCAAATATTTCGACCGCGGTGCGCAGCGCGCCGTGCTCGGCATCGGCGACGACTGCGCGCTGCTGGCGCCGGCCGCGGGCATGCAATGGGCGGTGTCCTGCGACATGCTGGTCGAGGGCCGGCACTTCCTGTCTACCGTTTCACCTGAACGGCTGGGGCACAAGGCGCTGGCGGTCAACCTCAGCGACCTCGCTGCCTGCGGCGCCACGCCACGCGCCTTCATGCTCGCCCTGGCCATGCCGCGTGCCGACGAAAGTTTTGTCGCCGCTTTTGCCAAGGGGCTGTTTGCGCTCGCCGACGCGCTGGGCATCGAACTCGTCGGTGGCGACACGACTGCCGGGCCGTTGAATATCTGCATCACGGTTTTTGGCGAAGTGCCTGTCGGCCAGGCCTTGTTGCGCAGCGGCGCGCGGGTCGGCGATACCGTCTGGGTCAGCGGCCGGCTCGGTGATGCGCGGCTGGCGCTGGAGTTCTTTCGCGGCAACGTGGACGCCAACCTGCTCGCGCCGGCCGGCGCTGATTTCGACGCCGCGCGGCGGTCGATGGAAATGCCGCAGCCGCGGGTCGCGCTGGGCATCGCGCTGCGCGGCATCGCCACCAGCGCGATCGACCTCAGCGACGGGCTCATCGGCGATATCGGCCATGTCCTGCGCCGCTCTGGTGTCGGCGCTCTGATCGATCTGCCACGCCTGCCGTGCAGCGATCTGCTGCGCCGGCAGGCGCCTGCGATGCAGCGCGAATGTCTGCTCGCCGGGGGTGACGACTACGAGCTGCTCTTCACCGCGGCGCCCGCTGCACAAGCCGCGGTCGAGCGCGCCGGCGAGCTGGCCGGTGTCGCGGTGACGGCGATCGGGCAAGTCCACGCCGGCAGCGGGCTGACTGTGCTCGACGCCGATGGCTTGGCCGTCGACCTGGCAGCGCACCGCGCCTTTGACCACTTCGCCGGGTGAATGCCGACGTGAACAACAGCGTGAACAAAGGCGTGAACAGCAGCGTGAACACCGATGTGATGTCTGTCCCCCCGGGCCCCGCCGCACCACGCCGCCCGACGCTGCGTTTCATGCTCGGTCATCCCGCGCGCTGGCTCGCGCTCGGCCTCGGCAGCGGGCTGGCGCCCCGGGCGCCGGGCACCGCCGGCACGCTCTTCGCCTGGGCCAGCTTTTTGCTGCTCGACCGCTGGCTCGACGCCACCGATTGGGCCGCGGTGATCGTGCTCGCCTTCTGGATCGGCATCTGGGCCTGCACCCGCACCGCACGCGATCTGGGCGTTGCCGACCCCGGCGCGATCGTCTGGGACGAGGTCGTTGCTTTCTGGGCCGTGCTCTGGCTGCTGACCCCCGCCAGCGGGTGGGCGCAGCTCGCGGCGTTTGCGCTCTTTCGCTATTTCGACGCCGCCAAACCCGGCCCGGTGGGCTGGGCCGACCGCGCCTTCAAACTGCGCCCGGGCGAGGCCATCGGCTGGCGCCAAGGCTTTGGCATCCTCTTCGACGACCTCGTGGCCGCGAGCTGCACGCTGGTCGTGATCGCACTGGGCGTTGCACTGTGGAGGTGGTTATGAACTTCGAGCCGCTGCAGGCCGAGCTGCTCGCGCTCGGCGCGGCGCTGCGCCAACGCGGCCTGCGCCTGGTCACCGCCGAGAGCTGCACCGGCGGCCTCATCGCTGCAGCCTGCACCTCGGTGGCCGGGTCGAGCGACTGGTTCGAGCGTGGCTTCGTGACCTACAGCAACGAGGCCAAGACCGAGATGCTCGGCGTCGATGTCGCCCTGATCGCGGCGCATGGCGCGGTCAGCGCAGAAGTGGCGTTGGCGATGGCTAACGGTGCACTCAAGCATTCACGCGGCGACATCAGCGTGGCGGTCACCGGCATCGCCGGGCCGGGTGGTGCGGTGCCGGGCAAACCGGTCGGCACGGTCTGGCTGGCGCTGGTGTCACGCACAACGGCGGCGCAGGCGCGGCGGCTGCAATGCGCCGGCGACCGCACGGCCGTGCGCGAGGCAACGTTGCAGGGGGCGCTGGCTGCCTTGTCGACGCACCTGGCCGGGGCCGGCACCCCACCCATCAGGCCATGATCAAGGTCGGCGGGTCGTCAGCGGTCTGCTCGCCGCAGAGGTCAAACGCCAGCGCGGCGAAGTCGCCCGCCGGCTTGGGCCGGCTGATCAGAAAGCCCTGCAGCATGTCGCAGCCGAATCCACGCAGGATGTCGCGCTGGTCGTCGGTTTCAACGCCCTCGGCAACGACCACCGTATCGAGCGCATGGGCGAGGTGAACGATGGCCTTGACGAGCACTCGGTCGTCTTCGTCGTTGCCCAAATCGCGCACGAAGCTGCGGTCGATCTTCACCTTGGACGGCCGCAGCCGCTTCAGATAGGCCAGTGACGAGTAGCCGGTACCAAAATCGTCCACCGCCAGGCGCAGCCCGATCGCGTGCAGGCGCTCGACGATGCGCTGCGTGGTCTGCGAGTCGGTCATCAGCACGCTTTCGGTGATCTCGAACTCCAGCTCGTGCGGTGCAACGCCAAACTCGGCCATCGCCTGGGTCACGGTATCGACCAGGCGGTGATGCCGAAATTCCAGCGCTGAGACATTCACCGCGACCGTGATGAAGGGCACTCCCGCGGCTTTCCAGGCTTGAATCTGCGCGCAGGCCGCGCGCACCGCCCAGGTTCCGAGATCGCTGATCAGCCCGCAGGCTTCGGCCTCCGGTATGAACTCGCCCGGCGGCACCATGCCGCGCACCGGGTGCTGCCAGCGGATCAATGCTTCGCAGCCGACCAGCGCACCGCTGCCGGCCATCACCTGCGGCTGGTAGTGCAGCACAAACTCGTTGCCGGCGACCGCCCGCCGCAGCTCACGTTCGAGCTCGACCGTAGCTTGCAGTCGGGCATTCAATTCCGAACGATAAAAGCTGTAGCGCGCGCGGCCCAGGGTCTTGGCCGCGTACATCGCGGTGTCGGCAAACTGGATCAACTCTTCTGGCAGCAGGGAGTCGTCGGGATACAGCGAGACACCGATGCTGGCCGAGATCGATACCTCGCGGCCGTTGATGCTGATGGGTGCTTCGAGCTCGGCCAGCATGCGGTCGACCACCACCGCGATCTCGTCGACGTCACCGGGGTCGCGCAGCAGCGCCAGGAACTCGTCGCCGCTGTGGCGGCTGAGCACGTCGGCATCGCGCAGCGCGTGGCGCAAGCGCGCCGACAGGGTCACGAGCAGGGTGTCGCCGGCGCCATGACCCAGGGTGTCGTTGACCGACTTGAAGCGGTCGAGGTCGATGAAGACAAAGGCCAGCCGTTGCCGGTGGCGCTGGGCGCCGGCCACCGCGGCCTGGCTGAGCTCGCGAAACAGGGTGCGGTTGGGCAACCCGGTGAGCGCGTCGTGCAGCGCCACCTTTTGCAGTTCGGCTTTCTGCGCTTCGAGCCTGCCGACGAGGGCGTTGATCTGCCCATGCACGCGATTGAGCTGCTCGCCGACCTCACCGAGTTCGTCGCGCCGGCGCCAGTCCACAGGTTTGGGGTCGGCACGTGTGGCGATCGCCTGGGCTTGCTGTTTGAGGCGGCCGATCGGGCGCAGCAGGCGCTGGTAAAGCACCAGGAACATCACCAGCGCGGCCAGGCCGACCTGCAGCACCGCGAGCTGCAGGGTCGCGCGGCTGCGTGCGGCCAGCACATCGTCCAACTGCTTGGGGTTGAACAGCAGTTCGAGCGTGCCCAGGTTTTCGCCTTCGTGAAAAATGACGGTCGACAGCACCACCGGGTTCGCTGGCGCCTGCGGGCGGGTGACGACCAGCGGCTCGCTGCCGGGGCGGCGCTCGAGCAGCCGAACGCCGACCACCGAGGGCTCATCGAGGACCTTCTTCACCGTGTCCTCGATGGCCTCGCGGTGAATCGTCCACAGCGGCTGCACCAGTGCTGCCGCGGTGGCCCCCAGCGAGGCCTGGCGACTCTGCGCGATCAGGGGCTCATGCACGCTGCGGGTCAGCCGCTGGTCGATGTGCCACAGCAGCGCGGTCGGCCCGAGCACCGAGACCAGCACCGCCAGAACCACGGTGTTCTGGATCGACAGCCGCGGCCAGCTCACGCGCAACCCGCGGTGCGGCAGCGAGCGCCGTCACAACCCAGCGCCGCAGCATGGAAATGAGCCGAGGCGGCGCCCGCAGGGCGTTGATCGGTGGCGATCGGCTTGGCACGAGGGACGGGAAACATCAGCTGCATATCGGCGGCGCCCGGCGCCTGCTGTAGGCTGGCAGCGATGAAAGTCGCCCTGCTGGTCTCGTTTGACAACAAAGAGCGTGCCGAGTGGCAAGCGGCACTGGCGGCGTCCTGCCCGGGTGTGCAATGGGTCGAGAATTTGGCAACTGATGTTGGCGCGTCAGATGTGCGTGACATCCAGGCTGCGGTGGTTGCCAACCCGACACCGGGCGACCTGCGCGGGCTGGCCCGTCTGCCCGGCGTGCGCCTGATCCAGTCACTTTGGGCCGGTGTCGACCGCCTGCTTGCCGACCCTGCCCTGCCGGCGGACATCCCGATCACGCGCATGGTCGACCCGGCCATGACCGCGGCCATGGCCGAGACCGCGCTGTGGGCGACGCTGGCATTGCACCGGGGCTTTTTTGCCTATGCCCGCCGGCAGCGCCAGGCCCAGTGGCGCCAGCATCGGCAGCGGCGCGCTGACGAAGTGCCGGTGCTGGTGCTGGGCCTGGGCGCGATGGGCGCGGCGGTGGCGTCGCGGCTGCTCGCGCAGGGCTACTCGGTCAGCGGCTGGCGTGCGAGTGCGAGTGCGAGTTCGAGTTCGAGTTCGAGTGCGGGTGCGGGTGCGGGTGCGGGTGCGGGTGCGGGTGGGAGTGCGATCGCTGGTCACGTTGCACCGGCCGGCATCGAGCTGCTCAGTGGCCTGCCCGCGTTGTGGCAGCGCCTGCCGACAACGCAGATCCTGATCAACCTGCTGCCGCTGACCGCGGCCACCACCGGCCTTGTCGACGCCAGGCTGCTGGCGGCCTTGCCACGCGGCGCGGCGCTGATCAACCTCGCGCGCGGCGCGCATGTTGTCGATGCAGACTTGCTTGCAGCGTTAGACAGCGGCCACCTGCGCCACGCGGTGCTCGACGTCTTTCACACCGAGCCGCTGCCGGCTGCCCACCCCTACTGGGCGCACGACCGCGTCACCATGCTGCCGCATGCCGCCGCGCTCACCGACCCGCGCAGCGCGGCGGCGGTGGTCGCCGAGAACCTGCAGCGCCTGGCGCTTGGGCAGCCGCTGTTGCATCTGGTCGACCGCGACCGCGGTTATTGACGCGGCGTGGTTGCGCAGCACGCGCTGGCGCGCAGCGACAACCCTCGATGCCGAACGGTCAGCCGATCAAAGCCAGCGGCGGCCGCGGCGCGCCGCGTTCGCGCACCGGTGCCGGCGCGCTGAAGCGCAGCGTCATCAGCACCAGCCGGCGCAGCGCGTCCCAGGGTTCGGGCGGCCAGTCGGGCCGGCGCAGGCCCTTGGTGATGCCGTCACACAGGCTGGCGGCGACGAGCAGGCGCTGCGCTGCGCGCTCGCTGAAACGTGGCATGGCACGTTCGATGGCGCGCTGTCGCGGGCCCCAGACCTTGGCATCGGTCAATGCCAGCGGCATCGGCCGGCCGGCGTCGAGGGCAGAGCGCACGCGCTTGATCGCGCGCAGGTCGTCGGCGAGTTGCCACAGCACGCCGACCGCGGACTCGCCTTCGGCGCGCAGCCCGTCGAGCATGCGCAGCGCGCGCGCCACCTGGCCGGCGAGGGTCGCCTCGCACAGCTGGCGGACGTCGTACCGCGCGACGTTGAGCACCGCGGCTTCGATCTGGTCGGCGCTGAGTTCACCTGCGGCGTGCAGCAGCGCGAGCTTGTGCATTTCTTGTTGCGCGGCGAGCAGGTTGCCTTCGACACGGTCGGCAAAAAAGGCCAGCGCACGTTCACCGTCTTCGCCATCACGCACCCGCTGGCCCTGCGCCGCCAGGCGTTGCGCGATCCAGCCCGGCAATGCGGCGCGCGGCACCGGCTCGACGCGGATCTGCACACCGGCGCCGTCGAGCGCGTTGAACCAGCCGCTCTTGGTCTGCGTGCCATCCAGCCGCGGCAGGGTGACGAGCGTGACCACACCTTCGGGCAGGCGCGCTGCATAACGCTGCAAAGCATCGGCACCGTCCTTGCCCGGTTTGCCGGACGGGATGCGGATCTCGACCACCTTGGCCGACGCAAACAGGCTCATCTCCAACGCCGCGCCGAGCACGCTGCTCCAGTCGAAATGGGCACCGCTGACATTGAAGACATCCCGCTCGGTGCAGCCGGCGGCGCGCGCCGCGGCGCGGATCAAATCCGCCGCCTCCTGCATCAGCAGCGGCTCGTCGCCATGCAGCGTGTACAGCGGCTGCACGCCGCGGCCCAGGTGGGCGGGCAGTTGATCGGCGCGCAACAACATCGTCGTCGGTACCAGGCGCAGTGGCTCAGAGCCTGAGAGTTTTTCGGGCGTGCCCGAGCAGCGCGCCAAAACGCGCCTGGTCTAGGCGCAAAGCGCAGCCATAGCTCGGGCTATGGCGAGCATTTGCAACGACGAGCAGGGGTGTTTTGGCGCGATGAGCGGGCATGTGCGAAAGACTCTCAGGCTCTCAGGGCTTGACCGAGACCAGCCGGCGCAGCACCTGCATCACGACGTCGCTCTGCATCTCGCGGAAGAGCTGCGCTTCTTCGAATTCCTTGGCCAGCGCGGCGCTTTCGCTGTAGCTGAGGTCGCGCTTGAGCGCCAGTTCGGCGCGCGGCAGCAGTTCGCGCCCGGATGGCGTCTGGACCTTGAACTCCAGGCGCAGGCGCAGTTGCAGCTCGCGCACCTGGCCGACCGCGGTGGACGCGACGACGCTGCGTTCGCGTTTGTCGAGCAGCGCCACCAGCACGACATCGGCCGGCGCCGGCGCATCGACAACCTGGACCTGGGTCCGCAGCAGCGCGCGCAGTTCTTCGGCCAGCGATGAGCGCGGCTCGAAGCCGGCCAGCGTGATGCGCGTGAAGGGCAATACCGGCAGGCGGCGCAACGCGAAGCCGCATCCGGGCAGGGCCACCGCAGCAGCGGCAGCGCCGAGGCCGAGCACAAAGTCCGAGCGTCGCATCGTGGTCGTGGTTCAGCGCGGCGCCGCCGCGCAGCGGCAAGCGCCAGGGGCGTCGGTCATACGACGACGTTCACCAGCCGGCCGGCGACGACGATGATCTTGCGGATCGGTCGGCCCTCGCTGTAGCGCGTGACCTCTTCGCTGGCCGCAGCCAGGCCTTCGATCGTGGTCTTGCTGGCGTCGGCCGGCACGCGGATCGCGCCGCGGTGTTTGCCGTTGACCTGCAGCACAAGTTCGATCTCGGCGCGCTGCAAGGCGGCTTCGTCGACATCCGGCCAGCGGGCGTCGAGCAGGCCGCCGAACTCGTGCTCGTAGCCCAGCGCACGCCAGAGTTCGTGCGTGACGTGCGGGGTTGCCGGGTACAGCACCCGCAGCAGCAGGCCAAAACCTTCACGCAGCGCGCCGGGGGCGTCGCCCTTGAAACTTTCCAGCGCGTTGAGCATCTTCATCGCACCCGAAGCGACGGTGTTGTACTGCATGCGCTCGTAGTCGTAGCTCACCTGGCGCAGCACGCTGTGCAGCTCGAAGCGCAACTCGGGTGCGCTGCCGGCGCCACCTTGGCGCAGCGCGGCATCATGTTTGACGCCAAACAGCCAGAGCCGGCGCAGAAAGCGCTGCGCACCTTCAACACTGGCGTCGTTCCACTCCATCGTCTGCTCGGGCGGCGACGCGAACATCACAAACAGCCGCGCGGTATCGGCCCCGTAGCGACTGATGACCTGTTGCGGGTCGACGCCGTTGTTCTTCGACTTGGACATCGTCGTCCAGCCTTCACATTGAACGGCTGAGCCGTCGCGCTTGAGCGTCGCGGCGGTGACGCTGTGGTGCTCGTCGCGCTGGATGTCGAGCTCGTGCTCCCAGAAATATTCGCGCCCGGTGGTGTCGCTGCTGCGCACGAATGCTTCCTTGAGCACCATGCCCTGGGTCAGCAGTTTGGTGAAAGGTTCGTCGATGCTGACGAGCTTCAGGTCGCGCATGACCTTGGTCCAGAAGCGCGCGTAGAGCAGGTGCAGGATCGCGTGTTCGATGCCGCCGATGTACTGATCCATCGGCATCCAATACTGCGTGCCGGCACCGACCATTGCGTCGGACAGCTTGGGGTCGCAGTAGCGCATGAAGTACCACGACGAATCGACGAACACATCCATCGTGTCGGTCTCGCGCCGCGATGGCCGGGCACAGACGGGGCACCTCACACCGGCATGGAAACCGGCATGGTGGTTCAGCGGGTTGCCGCTGCCGTCGGGGACGCAGTCCTCGGGCAGCACGACAGGCAGGTCCTTCTCGGGCACCGGTACGGCGCCGTGGTCGGGGCAATGGATGACCGGGATCGGTGTGCCCCAATAGCGCTGGCGGCTGATGCCCCAGTCGCGCAGCCGCCAGGTGGTTTTTCTCTCGCCAAGGCCGTGCGCGGCCAGGTCTTTTGCGACCGCGTTGACGGCGTCGGCGTGGCCCAGGCCGCTGTAGTTGCCCGAGTTGATGACCACCGCGCGGGCCTTGTCGGCGTACCAGTCGCTCCATTGGTGGTAGTCGTAGTGCGGCTCGTCATCGACATGGATGACCTGGCTGATCGGGATGCCGTACTTCAGCGCGAACGCGAAGTCGCGCTCGTCGTGGCCGGGCACGCCCATCACCGCGCCGTCGCCGTAGCTCATCAACACATAGTTGCCGACCCACAGGTCGACTTGGCCGCCATTGAGCGGGTGGGTCACTTGCAGGCCGGTGCGCACGCCCTTTTTTTCCTGCGTCGCGAGCTCGGCCTCGGTGTTGCCGCCGGCCTTGCAGCCGGCGATGAAGTCGGCGACCTCGGCGTTGGATGCAGCCGCATGCAGCGCCAGCGGATGCTCTGGCGCCACGGCGCAGAAGGTCACGCCCATGACCGTATCGGCGCGGGTCGTGAAGACATACATCCGCCCGCCTTGCAGCAACGCACCGTCAGCGCCGCGGATCTGGTGCGTGAACGCAAAGCGCACCCCTTCGCTGCGGCCGATCCAGTTTTCCTGCATCAACTTCACACGCTCGGGCCAGCCGTCGAGCCGGTGTTGCACCGCGTCGAGCAGCTCGTCGGCGTACTGGGTGATCTTCAGGTAATAACCCGGGATCTCGCGCTTCTCGACGAGCGCACCGCTGCGCCAGCCGCGGCCGTCGATGACCTGCTCGTTGGCCAGCACGGTCTGGTCCACCGGGTCCCAGTTGACGACCTGGGTGCGGCGCTCTGCGATGCCGGCTTGCAGCATCTTCAGGAACAGCCACTGGTTCCACTTGTAGTAGTCCGGCGTGCAGGTCGTGACCTCGCGGCTCCAGTCGATAGCCAGGCCCAGGGCCTGCATCTGGCCCTTCATGTGCGCGATGTTGTCGTAGGTCCACTTCGCAGGCGGCACCTTGTTTTTCATCGCCGCGTTTTCGGCCGGCAGGCCAAAGGCGTCCCAGCCCATCGGCATCAGCACGTTCATGCCCTTCATGCGCAACTGGCGCGCGAGCATGTCGTTGATGGTGTAGTTGCGCACATGCCCCATGTGCAGCTTGCCGCTAGGGTAGGGCAACATCGAGCAGGCGTAGAACTTCGGCCGCTTGGGATCTTCGGTGACGCGGTAGGCGTCGTCGGTTTTCCACCGGCCTTGCGCTGCGGCTTCAACTTCGGCGGGGACGTATTTTTCGTTCATCCGCCGGATTGTAGGCAGGCGCTCTACTTGGGCGGGGCGGCTGGCTGTGCACCAGCCGCGGCAGGGGTTGCCGCTGGCGCAGCTTCAAGCTCGGTCACAAAGCCGATCCGGCTCAAGCCCGCTTCCTGCACCAGCCCGATGAGTTCGGCGACGCGGCCGTAGGGCACCTGCGCATCGGCTCGCAACTGGACTTCGGTGCCCGGGTTGCGCCGGGCGGCGTCCTGCACCTGCTTGACGATCGCGGCGCGTTCGGTCGCGGTATCGCCGACAAAAAACCGCCCTTGAGCGTCGATCGCCAGCGCGATCGATTGCGGTGCGTCGCTCGGCGCGCTGCCGGCGGTCTTGGGCAGGTCGAGCTTCAGGCTCGACGCCATCAGCGGCGCGGTGATGATGAAGATCACCAGCAGCACCAGCATCACGTCGATCAACGGCGTCATGTTGATCTCGCTCATCGGTGCGGCGCCGGCGCGGCGCTCGAGGCGGCCGAAGGCCATTCAGTACCGCCCGGCCGTTCCGAAGGTACTGAGCGCCCCCCCGGGGGGGTGAGCCCGCACCGAGCGAGCGCCTGCGCGCTCGTGAGTGGCTGGCGAACGCCGTGCGGCCTGCAAGCCGCACCGCAGCGAACGAAGAGAGCGTGGGGGACTCATTTCAGTTGCTTTCGGTGGATGCGCGCCGCGGTGCGCTGCTCGCTGCGTCGAGCATCATCTCGCGCAGGTCGTGTGCAAAACCTTCGAGCTCGGCCTCGGTTGCGGCGACCCATTTGCCAAACAGGTTGTAGGCCAGCACCGCGGGGATCGCCACCGCCAGGCCGGCGGCGGTCATGACCAGGGCTTCGCCGACCGGGCCGGCGACCTTGTCGATCGAGAAGTTGCCGGCCCCGGAGATTGCCAGCAGTGCGTGGTAGATGCCCCAGACGGTGCCGAAGAGGCCGACAAAAGGCGCGGTGCTGCCGACCGATGCCAGCAGCACCTGCCCAAACTGCAAGTGCGACAGGCCGCGGTGCAAGGCGTCGCGCAAGCGGCGCGTGAGTTGCGAGTCGAGGTGGGCCCGGGTTTCCAGCGTGCCGCCGGCGGGCTGGTGGGTAGCGGCATCGACCAGCGGCAGCAGCAGGCGCTCGCGGTCGCCACTTTGCAGCCGGGCGCGGCCTTCGTCGATGCCCGGGGCGTCCCAGAACGCCGGGATGCCGGCGCCGATATCGCGCCGGGCGCGGCGCAGCACAACCGCCTTCCACAGGATCACGACCCAAGCCGCGATCGACATCAACAGCAGCAGCACCGCGACGATGCGGCCGATGCCGTCGCTGCCGGCGAGGTAGGTGCTCAGCGCGTCCAAGCCACGCACCGCTGGTTTGTACAGTTAGCTGTGGTCATCGAGGCCGAGCACGCGGTCCATGCCGAACAGCCCGCGCTGCTGGCCGGCCAGAAAACGCGCTGCGCGCAGGCTGCCCTGGGCATAACCGGCGCGGCTCGACGCGCGGTGGCTGATCTCGATGCGCTCACCGGTGCCGATGAAGAGCACGCTGTGTTCGCCGACCATGTCGCCGCCGCGGACCACCGAAAAGCCGATCGACGCCGGGTCACGTTCGCCGGTGACCCCTTCGCGGGCATACACCGCGCAATCGGCGAGACTGCGGCCGAGTGCCGAGGCGACAACCTCGCCCATCTTCAACGCGGTGCCGCTCGGCGCATCGACCTTGTGCCGGTGGTGGGCCTCGGTGATCTCGATGTCGTAACCCTCGTGCAGCGCGCGCGCGGCGACGTCGAGCAGCTTGAGCATGACATTGACGCCGATGCCCATGTTCGGCGCCATCACGATCGCGATTTGCGCAGCCCCGGCTTCGATCTGCGTTTTTTGTTCGACGCTGAAGCCGGTGGTGCCGATGACCATCTTGACGCCGGCGCGGCGGCAGGCCGCCAGGTGCAACAGCGTGCCCTCGGGGCGCGTGAAGTCGATCAGCACATCGGCGTCAGCCAGGCCGGCGTCGATATCCGCGGTCACACGAACGCCGCTGTCGCGGCCGAGAAAAGCTGCGGCGTCGCTGCCGATTGCCGCGCTGCCGGCGATATCGAGGGCACCGCGCAGTTGCAGGTCGCCCGAGACCAGCACCGCCTCGACCAGCATCCGGCCCATGCGGCCGGAACAGCCAGCGACCGCGACCCGCATGAGCGAATGTGGCTTTGCCACTTTGCTCAGCCCCCCCGGGGGGCTGAGCCCGCGCACCAAGGCCCGAAAGGGGCTTTGGGGCTGGCGAAGGACATCCGGCCTGCAAGCCGGATGGCGGACGACGTATGCCGTCGGCCTGGGGGCGTCATTGCGGCCGCTCCAGCGGCGGGTAGCTGCGCACCGCGCCAAGCGGCGCCGCGGCCGCTGCGGCGTCGACCTTCTTCGGCGCCGGCAGGCCTTTGCGCTGCTCTTCGCTGAGCTCGAGCGAGCGCGTCGTCGGCGCGCCGCGCAGCGGCACCAGCGCGGCGACAAATTCGTTCTCGCTCGGCAAGGCTTCGGGCAGGTCGATCTGCTTCAGCGAGTCGCCTTCGAAGTGGGCGACGATGCTGCGCCGCTGCGCCGCCGTGCCGGGGCGACGAATGGTGAAGACATAGTCCCAGCGATCGTTGTGGAACATGTCGGTCAGCATCGGCGAGCCCAGCAGGTCGCGCACCTGGCTGCGGGTCATGCCGAGCTTGACCAGCGCGGCCTGTTCCTTGGTCACCGCGGTGCCCTGCACGATGTCGATGCGGTAGGGCGTGATCAGGCCGAGAAACCCGTCGGACGACTGTTCGCGGGTGGCGCAGCCCGCGGTCAGCAACAAGGCTGCCGGCAGCAGGCACAGGGCCGCGCGGGCGGCACGGGCTAAAGGGGGGGCAGGCGCTCTGGATATCATCTTGGAATTCTAGCGGGCGGGCCCACCCCGGCCGGCCGCCAGCTCGCCAGAGCCCCGAGGGTGCCCATGAACCGAAGCGAAGAACTCAAGAGCAGCGGACTCAAAGCGACGCTGCCGCGCTTGAAGATCCTCGAGGTCTTTGAACATGCGCAGCGCCGGCACATGTCGGCCGAAGACGTCTACAAGGCGCTGCTCAGTGACGATGCCGAAATCGGCCTGGCGACGGTCTACCGCGTCTTGATGCAGTTCGAGCAGGCGGGGCTGTTGACCCGCAGCAACTTCGAGTCCGGCAAGTCGGTTTTTGAGCTCAACGAGGGCCCGCACCACGACCACCTGGTGTGCCTGACCTGCGGCCGGGTGGTTGAGTTTGTCGACGCCGAGATCGAGCGCCGCCAGCGTGATGTGGCGCAATCACGCGGCTTCGAGCTGCAGGAACACACGCTGGCGCTGTACGCCAACTGCATCAAGGCCGACTGCGAATACCGCCCGCGGTAGCCTGGCGCCCCTCGCCGGCCGGGTACGGCCGTCGATCCCCCGAGGGGATGTTCATTTGCTTGGGGCGGCCCGGCGCGGCGCTCATTCGCCCTGGGT
>JANPDN010000202.1:0-3051 GCA_031431555.1 Rubrivivax sp. | reverse complement strand
GGCGCGGCTGATGTACCGCTTCTACGATGTTTCGTCAGGCCGCATCACGATCGACGGCCAGGACATCCGCGCGGTGACACAGACCAGCCTGCGCGCGGCGATCGGCATCGTGCCGCAGGACACGGTGCTGTTCAACGACACGGTGGCCTACAACATCGCCTACGGCCAGCCGGGGGCGACACAGGCGCAGGTCGAGTCGGCGGCGCGCTCGGCGTTCATCCACGACTTCATCGCCGCCACGCCGAAGGGTTACCAGACGATGGTCGGCGAGCGCGGGCTCAAGCTGTCGGGCGGCGAAAAGCAGCGCGTTGCGATCGCCCGCACGCTGCTCAAAAACCCGCCTGTGCTGATCTTCGACGAGGCCACCTCGGCGCTGGATTCGGCCAACGAGCGTGCGATCCAGGCCGAACTGCGCAGCGTCGCCGCGGGCAAGACGGCACTCGTCATCGCCCACCGGCTGAGCACGGTCGTCGACGCGCACGAGATCGTCGTTCTCGACCAGGGGCGCGTGGTCGAGCGGGGCGCGCACGCCGAGCTGCTGGCGCGTGGTGGTCGCTACGCCGAGATGTGGCGATTGCAGCGCAGTACCGAAGACGACACCGCAGCAGAATGAAAGACGCCCGCCGGGCGGCGGGCGTTCACTGGAACTTTCGTGCATCGCACGCCGGCACTCGCCAGTGCGGCGCCCCGGCGGGCTTGATCAGCCGCGGCGGCGGCGCGCTGCCGCACCCACGGCGAGCAGGCCCAGCGCCATCAGCGCATAGGTGCCCGGCTCGGGGATCGGGGGCGCGAGCACCGACTTGTCGGTCGGCACGGCCGAGCCGAAGGTCAGGTTGTCGACGAAGGTCGTGCGGCTCATGCCGGAGAAGACCACCGAGCGCGCCGTCTGGCCGAGCGTGATCGAGGCCACCGACCAGTAGCAGTCGGGCGTGCCGGGGTTGTTGACGCAGGTGGCGGTGGACGACAGCTCGGCCGAGCCGAGCGCGTCACCGGCGCCGTTTTCCTGGCCGAAGACCTTGACGAAGGTGAAGCCCGGCAGGCTCTTGGACGCGTAGTAGAACGAGAAGCCGTTGTTGAAGCCGGCGGCAAAATTGATCGTCACCGCGTCGGTGTCGAAGTACATCGCCGAACGTCCCAGGCCGCTGATCGGCGGGTCACCCAGCGGTGTGCCGTTGAGCCAGCGCTGGTCCCACGGGGCAAAGCCGCCATCGGCGACCGAGGTCGTGGCGATCGCGCCGTTGCCAAACTGCATGTCGAAGTCGTCAGGACCGAGGTTGACGTCGAGGTCACCCGCGAGGGACTTGGAAAAACCACCGTTGTAGAACTGCGCGACCCGCACGTCGGCGATTTCGGCAAGTTCGGGGTTGAGGCTGGAGAGGTTCTCAAACCCCAGGCCGACCACCGAGTAGGCGGCCGTTGCCGGCAGGCAGACTGCGGCCGCGGCAGCGGCGAGCAGGCGTTTGGTGATCGTCTTCATATTGGGTCCCATCGAGTCGAGTCAGGCAAGGCGCCTCTTGTGGGCCCGACTTTACCGAATCGACCTGTTTGCGGCGAGGCCGGCGGGCCCTGCATTCGTGGGGGTTGCGAGACGGTCATCCCGCGGCCCGGGGGCGTTGCTGCGGCACCGGTCACTGTCGTTACACTTGTTCGCGTGGAAACCAAGTGGCTCGAGGATTTCGCCAGCTTGGCCGAGACGCGCAGCTTCTCGCGCTCAGCGCAGCTTCGGCATGTCACGCAGCCGGCGTTTTCGCGCCGCATCCAGGCGCTTGAAGCCTGGGCCGGCATCGACCTCGTCGACCGCTCTTCGTACCCGACGCGGCTGACCCCGGCTGGCGAGACCTTTCACGCCCAGGCGCTGGAGATCCTGGCCGCGCTGCAGGCCACGCGCAACATGATGCGCAGCCACCAGGCTGGCGGTCAGGACATGATCGACTTTGCGGTGCCACACACGCTGGCGTTCACATTTTTCCCGCATTGGCTGATGGACCTGCGGCCGCGCTTCGGCGCGATCAAGACGCGCCTGATTGCGCTCAACGTGCACGACGCCGTGTTGCGCCTGACCGAAGGAGGCTGCGACCTGCTGATCGCCTACCACCATGCCAGCCAGCCGCTGCAACTGAGCCCGGACCGCTACGAGATGCTGAGCCTGGGCCGCGAGACGCTGGCGCCCTATGCCAAGGCCGGTGCCGATGGCGAGCCGATGTTCCGCCTGCCCGCGGCGCCGGGGCACAAGGTGCCGTTCCTGGGCTTTGCCCCGGGGGCCTACATGGCGCGCCTGGTCGAACTCATTTTCGCGCAGGCGAGCACGCCGCCGGCGCTGGAGCCGATCTACGAAACCGATATGGCTGAAGGCCTGAAGGCGATGGCGCTCGAAGGCCACGGCCTGGCGATCCTGCCGGTGAGCTCGGTGCGCAAGGAGCTCAAGTCGCGCCGGCTGGTGCCTGCAGCACCGGCTGGCCAGCTTGAGTTGACGATGGAGGTGCGCATCTACCGCGAGCGCCCCGAAGTGGCGCGCCACGCCAAGCCGATGGCGCAGGCCTTGTGGCAGTTTTTGCAATCGGCCGAGGGTTGACCCTGATGCGTCATGCGCCACGCACATCGTGACCCGTAGAAACAGCATTGGCACACAAGCTGCTCTGCCCCTACATTGCGCGGCGCTGCGGGTCAGCCCGGACAACCCTGCACCACCGGCCCGCGTTGCAGCAGTCTCACCACCCCGCCGTTGCGACGGACCCTAGGAGCTCGAATGAAGATGAAGACCATGCTGGTGCTGACCGCACTCGCCGCCACCACCGCTGCCACCACCGCCCAGGCCCAAACGCTGGGCAAGATCAAGGAGGCCGGAGCCGTTTCG
The DNA here is from genome assembly GCA_031431555.1 of Rubrivivax sp. Taxonomy (GTDB): domain Bacteria; phylum Pseudomonadota; class Gammaproteobacteria; order Burkholderiales; family Burkholderiaceae_C; genus Rubrivivax. The sequence goes on along the minus strand of JANPDN010000202.1, from coordinate 197 downwards.
ATGGGCGTGCGCGAATCGTCCGGGGCGCTGTCGTTTACGCTGGGTGACGGCAAATATGCCGGCTTCCATGTCGAGGTCTGCCAGCGTGTGCTGGCCGATGTCCAGAAGACCCTGGGCCTGGCCAAGATGGAGATCAAGTACCAGCCGGTGACATCGCAGAACCGCATCCCGCTGGTGCAAAACGGCACCGTCGATAT
>JANPDN010000201.1:0-4836 GCA_031431555.1 Rubrivivax sp. | reverse complement strand
GGTCCCGCAGGCGGCGCTCGAAGCCGCCCGCGGCGCCGGCATGACGCCGGCGCAGCGGCTGTGGTCGGTCGAGCTGCCACTGGCGCTGCCGGTCTTGCTGGCGGGCGCGCGAACCTCGGTGATCATCAATATCGGCACCGCGACGATCGCCTCGACGGTGGGCGCCAAGACCCTCGGCTCGCCGATCATCGTCGGCCTGTCGGGGTTCAACACGGCCTACGTGATCCAGGGCGCGCTGGTGGTCGGCCTGCTGGCCGTTGCGACCGACCTGTTGTTCGCGCGCGCCGGGCCCCGGCTCGAGCGCTGGAAGCGGGCCTGATTTTCAGATCAGGCGGGATGCGACCGGATCACCGGCGGACCGTCACGGACATCGCTGGTGTTTGTGCGGCCGCGGTCAAACACGAGCAACAGGTTGTTGGCGGGCATCGTGACCCGCTCGCGCAGTTGCAGGCCCGCTGCCGCGGCTTGCCCGGCCACGTCCGCCAAGCGGCGCAAGCCCCAGGCGGCGTCGCGCCGGCGCAGGTCGGCGTCGAAGTTGACGTTGCTCGCCGCAATGGCCTCGCCATCGACGACAAACGGGCCGTAGACCAGCAGCAGACCGCTGGTGGTGAGGTGCCGCGCGACACCGCGCATCAGCCCGGCGCAGGCGGCCCAGGGCGCGATGTGCAGCAGGTTGGCGCAGTAGACCGCATCGACGCGCGCTGGAACACCGGGCCAGGCATCGATACACCCATCGACCAGCACATCGAGGTGCAGCGGCGGCAACACGTTGACGCAGCCGGCGCACCACGCGCTGATCGAGACCAGGGACCGCAGATCGCCGTCGCTGGGCTGCCAGCGCCAGCCGGGCAAGGCGGCTTGCGAAAAATACGCGGCGTGCTGGCCGGTGCCGCTGGCAATTTCCAGGGCCAATCCTTGTGCCGGCAGCAGGCGAGCCAATTCGGCGGCGATCGGTTCGCGGTTGCGTTCCGCGGCCGGGCTGTGGTGGCGCAGGTCGGGGGTCATCGGCGCATTGTCCGCGGCCCCGTTGCCTTCACCTGCGATCCTGGATCCACTGCAATAGCGTAGAGAAGTATCCATCCGCGTACTTTGTCCTGACCCGCTTGCCGTCACGAACATCGAAGTCCTGCAATCCATGATCAGCGTTCGCAAAGACCACCACTGAAACCGGCTTGCCTTGGCGACGAAGCCGGCTCAGGACCGCGACGGTCAGCTCGGGCGGGGCTTCGATGTCCTTTCCGGCGATCAGCCAGAGCATCGGGATATCGAGCCTCTCGAGCGTCGGGACAGGCTCGTAGAAGGGCTGGAAGAAAGTCCTGAACATCTGTGGTGCAGCGGTCTTCGCTTGCGCGATCCCCATCTGCAGGACTACGCCCACCCAGCTCTGTTGCCGAGCGGCGACCGCGAACCACGGCCTGTCCTTGAATCGCTCCACCAGCCGCTCGAACCGGCTCCAGTCTTTGAAGTCCTCCCGGGCCACCTGATGGAGCGCCGCGTTGAGCTCCACAAACTCGGCCACCGAGGCATCGTCCACGCCGCCCTGCTTCAGCTTGAGCGGCGCTTCGAGACGATCTTCATCCGCCATCGACATCGCCAACCCATAGCCGACCAGCACAAATCTGAGCGATCGGTCCTTGAGCGCGGCCAACGGGGCGACCCAGCCGCCCTGGCTGAATCCCGCCAGGCCGACTTGTTCCTTGTCGATCTCGGGTTGGGTCTTCAGCCAGCGGGCAGCGGCCACCACGTCGTCGGACAGGACATCGAAGTGCTGCAGGTACTGGCCCTTGGAGCAGCCGGTACCGCGCTTGTCGAACACCAACGTCGCGATCCCGTTCGACGCCAGCAGATGGGGCAGCCATTCCTGGTCGACGGAGGGCACGGGGTCCGAACCATGCACAAAGATCACGGCCTTGAATGGGCCGCTGCCTGCAGCCGGCAAGGTCAGCCTGCCGCGCAGTTCGGTGTCGCCGCTGCCGAACAGCGCCGTTCGCTCACGCAGCTCGATCTTCCTGGCGATCGACGGGGGCTTGACGCTGTCTTGAATCGTCAGGGATTCAGCCCGGCCGCTTTCGCCGAGCTTGAACCCATAGCGAAAGGCGACGGGCTGCTCGGACCCGAGGTCCGCGGCGGAACGGAAATTCAAGGCATCGGTCGGGTGCAGCTTGTGGCTGCGGCCCGAATCGAAGTGCGTGATGCGCCAGTGCCCCTTGGCATCGGACGGCAGTATCGAAAGCACGGCGCCATCGGCCTGGCGATAGGCGCCGCTGAGCGTCTTCAAATCGGGGTTGTCGCAGGGCACGGTCTGCGATCGTGCTGGCGAGCCCAAGACGAGCAGCGCCAGCAGCACGAAGCGAATCGGTAGAGTCAGACAACTCGAGCGCACAGGCCCTCCCTTCAAAGTGTTCACGATGACCGCCGGGGCGGCCCGATATGCCGGCCATCCAAGCCGCCGAGCCAGATCGCAGCGGCGCTTGTGCGCCGGGGCCGGCGCAACATCGCGATGCAGCAGGCAGCGCACGATAGGTGTCTGCGAGCTTCTGTGCGACGCACGGGCGACGCACCGCCCAGGCCCAGCGACGAGATGCACCCAAGTCCGATGGCCTGCAACACGCGTACCGTCCAGGCGAGCCTGTGCAGTCGATCCCGCGCTGGGCATGCAGTCCTGTCGCCGCGACGCCCTTTGCCCACGAACGAGCTGCCACGAATGAGTGCCGGCCATGGGCGATATCAGCCGATGATGACGGCTGCCCAAGACACCACCGACGACGCCATCGACGACGCCAACGAGGACAACGCTTCATGCCCGAACCCGCCGGCTCCTTGCGACCCGCCTTCAGCTGGCGCCAACTGCTGCGCCCGGTTCTTGGCGGCGCCTGGGTGCTCGCGCTGTTTATCGCGGCGCTGTTGCTGGAGCAGCAGTTCGCCACCGCGATCCGGGGCCTGTTGCAGGACTACCCGCGCCTGGCGGTGATCGTCTTTTTTGTCACCACGATCATCGCGGTGCTGGTGCCCGTGCTGACCAATTTGCCACTGGTGCCGATGGCGGTGCTGGCCTGGGGCCCGGCCTGGACGGCGGTGTTGCTGCTCGGCGGCTGGGTTGCCGGGGCGGGGCTGTCGTTCGCGCTCGGCCGCCACGCGCGCCGAATGATCCTGCGCCACTTCCCGTCGGTGAAGCGCCATGCGGATATCGACCGCTTGATCCACCCACGCCACCGCATCGCCTCGCTTGCGCTTTTGCGCATGACCTTCCCGGTCGATGTGCTGTCGTATGCCCTGGGGCTGTTCAGCCGCCAGACCGGCCTCAGCGAAAACCTGCTGTCCACCGCCATCGGCGCGGCGCCGTTCGCGGTGTTTTTTGCGCTCGTGCCGGCGCTCAGCGCAGCCGCTCAGGTCTATGTCTTCGTGGCCTGCGGGCTGGTCTTCGCCGGCTACATGGTTTGGATCCTGCGCCAGCCGTCGCCAACCCAATGACGGCGAGGCCGCCGGCCTGTCGATCGACCCAGGGCGCTTGATCAGCGTAATGCAGCGCGGCCGATCGATGGATCTCGAAGCGGCGCCGCCGCAGCGCGCGCGGCGCGCCGCCGGATGACTTCAGCCAGCACGATGCCCAGCGGCGCCGAGAACCAGATGCAGATCAGCAGCGAGGCCGAGTCGTAGCTCCGCAGCAAGGGGCCGAGCACGAACTCCATCACGCGGAAGAGCCAGAACGCGCCCCACATCGAGCCGGCGTAACGAATCATCCAGATGCGGTGCGATTCGAAGTCGCGTCGGCGGATGCTGACGATGCCCATCACGGCGCAGGCGTAGACACAGGCGGCCATGAACCAGAACCCGAGCACCGAGAGATTGCCGCCGTAGCTGGTCACCGAGCCATGTTCAGAGGCCAGCACGCAGGCGCAGACGACGCCGATCGTCAACGACACGATGGATGCATAACCTATCAAACGATGCTGCGCGCGATGGCTGCCGTTGCCGGGCCGAAAGAGCTGCACCGTCATCAGCACGAAGGCCAGCGAGTTGAAGAAGATGTGGCCGTACAGCAGGTTGGTGCGCAAGCCGTTGCCCTGGGAAAAACGTTCATAGAACGCCACGCCCCAGGACGGGTGAAGCAGGTACCGGTCGCCCCACACCGAACACTGGTTGTCCGGGCAGGTGGCCAGCGCGGTGGCGCGGGCGGCGTCGGTGACGCCCGCGTTGTCCAGCACGTCGTAGATGCCGATGAAGAAGGCGATCGAATCGGCGGCGCCGTCGATCGCGTAGCGCCCGTTCAGGACGATGAGCAGCGTTACGCCGAAGACCAGGAACGCGCCGTAGGAGCGTCGCTTCAGGCCGATCACGAGCAGGCCGAACCAGACCACCAGGGCGCCGTAGAAGGCGATCACGCCGATCGGAAGGGTCATCCTGCCTGCTCCTGTGCGTCGCTGCAATGCGCCGAAGTGCGTTGCAGTATCCGCGCGGGTCGGCCGGTTCCCAATCGGCATCTACCCGCGCCGGCGCGCCCCAGCGCGTATCGAGCTTGACGTGACGGCGAGTTTCAGCTGCGCCATGGCAGTTCGAGCGCCACGCCGTCGGGCAGGTAGGTCGCCACCGGCGTGGCGCCGAACATTCCGATGATTTCCATCGCCTGCGCGCCGGTGTTGAAGATCTGGTGGTCGCGGCCCCTGGGCAGCACCAGCGTGCAGTCGGCGCCAAAACGCTGCACCGTGCCTTGCGCGTGCACTTCGCCGTGGCCGGCCAGGCACAACACGACTTCATCGCAATCGTGCCGGTGCGGTGGCGTGGCCGCGCCGGGCGCAAGCGTCTGGCGCCAGACGGACAACTGCTCCAGGCCGTCGG
>JANPDN010000200.1:0-15790 GCA_031431555.1 Rubrivivax sp. | reverse complement strand
GCAACAGCATCCTCGACCTGTTCCGGCGCTGAAGCGCCGCGCTGAAACGCGGCGCCGCGATCAGGTCGCGGCAAAGACCAGCGCGCAGCCGCCCAGCGCCGACGCCTCGCGCGACAGCGCGGCAAAAAACTCGGTGCCGTCGCGGGTATCGACCCAGCGGCCGTCAAAATACCGAAAGTGATATCCGCCGGCGCGCGACGCGAGCCACAGTTCCTGCAGCGGCGGCTGGGTGTTGATGACCAGCTTGCTGCGGTCGGGAAACTCCAGCTCGAGCAGGCCGCCGGTGCGGTGCGCGTCGATATCGATGACGTCGTCTTGCAGCCAGGCGTCAACCGTCGCCTCGATCGACGCCAGCACGGCAGCGCTCAGGCGGTGGTACTCGGCGTCGGTGAGTGCAGACATGCTGTCTAGAATCCGGTGATGTATGAGCGAACCAGGAAATCGAGTGTAGTCGTGGCAGCGCTGTGCCTGCTGTTTGCCGGGTGTGGGCAGAAGGGGCCGCTGTCATTGCCGAAGCCGGTGTCTGCGGCCGCCGCTGCATCAGCGAACGCCGCATCCGCGGTGCCGCGCTGATGCTGCCCGGCGCGCCCTGGCTGGCCCGCGAAGGGGCCGAGCTCGTACTCGATGGCTACAATCTCGACGCGCTTGCGACCGAGTACGGCACACCGCTGTTTGTCTATTCGCGCAGCGCCATGCTCGATGCGCTGGGTGCCTACCAGCGCGCGCTCGCCGGGCGCCGGCACCTGATCTGCTACGCGATGAAAGCGAACTCGACCCTCGCTGTATTGCAGACCTTTGCAGCGGCCGGATGTGGCTTCGACATCGTCTCGGCCGGTGAACTCGAACGTGTGCTGGCCGTGGGCGGTGACCCCGGCAGAACCGTCTTTTCAGGCGTCGGCAAAAAGCGCGGCGAGATGCGGCGTGCGCTCGATGTGGGCGTGCTGTGTTTCAACGTCGAAAGTGAAGGTGAACTCGAACTGCTGTCGGCAGTGGCGGTCGAAGTCGGCCGCACGGCGCGGGTCAGCCTGCGCGTGAACCCCGATGTCGACGCCAAGACCCACCCTTACATCTCGACCGGCCTGAAGGGCAACAAGTTCGGCATCGCGCATGGCCGCGCCGTCGCCGCCTACCGGCGCGCTGCCGCGCTGCCGGGGCTGCAAGTGGTCGGCATCGACTGCCATATCGGATCGCAGATCACGCAGATCGAGCCGTATGTCGATGCGCTGGATCGGCTGCTCGACCTGGTCGAACTGGTTGAAGCCGCCGGCATCCCGATTCACCATGTTGATATCGGCGGCGGCTTGGGGATCACCTACACCGACGAAACGCCGCCCCGCGCCGATGTGCTGGTGGCGCGGCTGCTCTCGCGCATCGACGAGCGGGGCCATGGCCACCGGATGTTGATGCTCGAGCCGGGGCGCTCGCTGGTCGGCAATGCAGGGGTGTTGTTGACCGAGGTGCTGTACCTCAAGGCCGGCGCCGACGCCGACGCGGCGGAGGACAACAGCGACAACACTGACGGCAGCGCGCCCAAGAATTTCTGCATCGTCGATGCCGCGATGAACGACCTGCTGCGCCCTGCGATGTACGAAGCCTGGATGGCCATCGAGCCGTGCTCGGAGCGCGCCGCGATCAGAAAACAAACCTGGGACATCGTCGGCCCGGTCTGCGAGTCGGGCGACTGGATCGGTCGCGACCGTTTGCTCGCAGTGCAGCCTGGTGACCGCCTCGCGGTGCTGTCGGCCGGTGCATACGGCATGGCCATGTCGAGCAACTACAACACCCGCCCGCGTGCCGCCGAAGTGCTGGTCGACGGCGGGCGCGCGACGCTGATCCGCGAACGCGAATCGGTGGCCAGCCTGTTTGCCGGGGAGCGACTGCTGAAATCCGCCTGATCAAGCCGGCGTGGACCTACCGGCCTGCGCACACGCTTGTCATCACGCCGGCTGGATGCGGCCTTCTTCGACGGCGTGGCAGGCGACCTGCACCCCGCCGATGGTTTGCAGCGCCGGCCGCTCGCTCGAGCAGCGTGTGTTGGCATGCGGGCAGCGCGGGTGAAAAGCGCAGCCGGTGGGCGGGTTCAGCGGGTTCGGCACTTCACCCTGCACCGGCGTGCGTGCGCGCCCGCTCATGTGGATATCGGGGATCGCGTCGAGCAGCATGCGCGTGTACGGATGCCGCGGCCGCGCAAAGAGCTCGGCCTTGTGGCTGATTTCGACCAGGCGGCCGAGGTACATCACGCCGACCTGGTCGCTGACATGGCGCACGACGGCCAGGTTGTGCGAGATGAACAGGTAGGTCAGGCCGCGCTCGCGCTGCAAGTCCTTCATGATGTTCAGCACCTGGGCTTGCACCGAGACATCGAGCGCCGAAGTCGGCTCGTCGCAGACCAGAAATTCGGGCTGCGTCGCCAGCGCGCGTGCGATCGAGACGCGCTGGCGCTGGCCGCCGGAAAATTGGTGCGGGAATTTTTCAACATCCGACGCCGCCAGGCCCACCGACAGCAGCAACTCGGCCACACGTGCGCGCTGTTCGTCTTCGGTGGTTGCCAGCGCATGCTCGCGCAGCGGCTCGGCGACGATGTCGAGGACTTTCCAGCGCGGGTTCAGGCTCGCGTACGGGTCCTGAAAAATCATCTGCATGCGCCGGCGCAGCGCGCGCAACTTGGCCGCGTCGCTGAAGGTCGCGGTGTCCTGGCCGTCGAACTCGACACGCCCGCGGGTCGGCGCGTAGAGGCCGACGAGCAGCCGCGCGACGGTGCTTTTGCCGCAGCCCGATTCACCGACGAGCGCGAGTGTCTGGCCACGCGGAATGACAAAACTCACCCCATCCACCGCATGCACAAACTGGCGCTGCTTGCGCTCGACGACGCGGTTCAGCCAGGGCGCAGAGACATCAAAAGTCTTGGCCAGATCGGTGACTTCGACGAGGGGCTTGCCGGTGCTCATGCTGCCCCCCCGCCCGGCGCGTGCAGCCAGCAGGCGGCACGGGTTTTTGCAGCCTGGAACAGATCGGGGCGCTCGACGCTGCAGCGGCCGAACACCTTGGGGCAGCGCGGGTTGTAGGCGCAGCCGGCAGGGACCTGGTTCAGGCGCGGCATCGAACCGTCGATCTGCAACAAGCGCTCGCGGTCTTCGTCCATCGCCGGGATCGAGCCCATCAGCCCAGCGGTGTACGGGTGCGAACTTGAATGGATGACATCGTGCACCGGCCCGATTTCGGCAATCCGCCCGGCGTACATGACCGCGACGCGATCGCAGGTTTCGGCGATCACACCCATGTCGTGCGTGACCAGCATCACCGCCGCGCCATGCTCCTTGCACAGGCGTTTGAGCAGCGAAATGATCTGCGCCTGGATCGAGACATCGAGCGCCGTGGTCGGCTCGTCGGCGACGATGAGTTTGGGCTCGGCGGCCAGCGCCAGCGCGATCACGACCCGCTGCCGCATGCCGCCTGAAAACTGGTGCGGGTACTGCTCGATGCGCTCGGCGGCGGCTGGGATGCCGGTTTCCTGCAGCAGCCGCACCGCCCGCTGGCGTGCCTCTTCGGCGCTCACCGGCAAGTGCGTCAGGATCGTCTCGGTGAGCTGGCGGCCGATCGTGTACAGCGGGTTCAGCGAGGTCAGCGGGTCCTGGAATATCGCGCCGATCTTGCGGCCGCGGATGGCGCGCATCTGCTCGTAAGGCAGGTTGTCGATGCGCCGGCCTTCGAGGCGGATCTCGCCACCAGCGATGCGCCCGGGCGGCTCGAGCAGCCCGATGATCGCGGCGCCGGTGAGCGACTTGCCAGCGCCCGATTCACCGACGACGCCGAGAATTTCGCCCGGCGAGATGTCAAAGGAAATGTCGTCGAGCGCAAGCAGCGTGGCGCGCCGCGTTGGAAATTCCACCCGCAGGTTGCGGACTTCGAGCAGCGGTGCAGTCATGACTTGCGCGCCTTCAACGCAGCCTCGGGTTGACCGCGTCGCGCAGCCAGTCGCCGAGCAGGTTCACCGACAGCGCTATCAGCACCAGCATCAGGCCCGGGAAGATCGTGATCCACCATTCGCCGGAGAAAAGAAAGTCGTTGCCGATGCGGATCAGGGTGCCCAGGGATGGCGAGGTCGGCGGCACGCCAACGCCCAGGAACGACAGCGTGGCTTCGGTCAGGATCGCCTGGCCGACCTGGATCGTGGCCAGTACGAGCACGGGCCCCAGCACGTTGGGCAGCACATGGCGCAGCATGATGCGGGCTGGAGCGACGCCGATGACACGCGCGGCCTGCACATATTCCTTGTTGCGCTCGACCAGCGTCGAGCCGCGAACGGTGCGCGCATAGGGCACCCAGCCGGTCAGCGAGATCGCGATGATGAGCACCGAAAACGCCAGCGCCTCATGCGCGTTGGGGAATATCGCGCGGCCGACGCCGTCGATCAGCAGCGCGATCAGGATCGACGGGAACGACAGCATCACGTCGCACACGCGCATGATGAAAGCGTCGATCGAGCCGCCGGCAAAACCCGACAGCAGGCCCAGGCTAACGCCGACGACCACCGACAACACCACCGAGGCCAGACCGACGAATAGCGAGATGCGCGCGCCGTACATCACCGCCGAGAGCAGGTCGCGGCCCTGGTCGTCGGTGCCGAGCAGGTAGCGGCGTTTGCCTTCGTCTTCCCAGGCTGGCGGCAGGCGGGCGTCGCCGAGTTCGATCGTCGCCAGGTCAAACGGGTTGTGCGGCGCGATCCAGTTCGCGCCAAGCGCAAGCACCAGGCAGAAGAGCGCAATGCCAGCGGCCAGCATGGCCACCGGCGAGGTGCGGAAGCTGTGCCAGATATCGCCATCGAAAAAACGCGCCAACGCGCCCGGCACTACCGCTTTATCGGGAATCGATGTGCTCATGGTGTCAGTGCCCCGCGGTGGACTTCTCGATGCGCAAGCGCGGGTCGACGGCAAAATAAAGCAGGTCGACGCTGAGGTTGATGATGACAAAAATCAGCGCGATCAGGCACAGGTAGGCGGCCATCACCGGGACGTCGGCAAACTGCACCGCCTGGATGAACAGCAGGCCCATGCCGGGCCATTGAAAGACGGTCTCGGTGACGATCGCAAAAGCGATCAGGCCGCCGAGTTGCAGGCCGGTGATCGTGATCACCGGCACCAGCGTATTTTTCAGCGCGTGGCCAAAGTACACCACGCGATCAGGCAGGCCGCGGGCGCGCGCAAATTTGATGTAGTCGGTGCGCAGCACTTCGAGCATCTCGGCACGCACCAGGCGCAGGATCAAGGCGAGCTGAAAGACCGACAGCGTGACGGCGGGCAGCACGATGTGCTTCCAGCCGTCGACCGTCAAGAACCCGGTGGTCCAGGCGCCCAGCGCGACGGTGTCACCACGGCCAAAACTTGGCAGCCACTTGAGCATCACCGCAAAAAACAGGATCAGCAAGATGCCGATCAGGAAGACCGGCAACGACACCCCGAGCAGCGAGACCGTCATCACCAATTGCGAACCGAAGGTGCCCCGCCGCAGTGCCGCGTAGACGCCCAACGGGATGCCGACGCCGAGCGCAAGCACCGCGGCGGCGAGAGAAAGTTCCAGCGTTGCCGGAAAACGCTCGACGATCAACTGCGAGACCTTGCGCCCCTGACGCAGGCTCAAGCCAAACTCGCCGCTGATGGCGTTGCCGACAAATTTGGCAAACTGCACCGGGAAGGGCTGGTCCAGGCCAAGGTCGCGCCGCAACTGGTCACGCTGCTCCTGCGTGGCGTCTTGGCCGAGCAGGTTGGTCACCGGGTCGCCGACATACTGGAACAGCATGAACGCCAGGAAGGCGACCGTCAGCATCACGATGACGGCCTGGGCCAGACGGCGGAGGATAAAAGCGAGCATCAGGGCCGCGGGTTGCGGTCGGTACGTTGTGGTGGTGGGTTCGCAGCCCGGACGGCGGTATCAAAGCCCGGCGACCTTACGGCGACCGCAAAGCTGCGCTTGAGGCAGCCGCATCATCGTCAAATCACCGCGTTGCCGCAGCGGGGGAAACCCAAGCGACGCCGAGATCGCGTCGCGAGCTGGCTGTGTTAGCGCAACGTCGTGATGGCGCCAACGTCGACGTGGCCGTACCAGGCTTTCGAGATCGCGCCGGTGTTGTCGGCATCGGTCATGAACGCGATGCCGACCAGCTTGCCCGGCGCTTCACCAAAGGCACGCTCAAAGTCGACGCCAAGATTGCGCTGGTGGTCACGCCATTGGCCGAGTTGCTTGTTGCCCGAGTCGAGCACGATCTTGCGGATGCGGTCGCTGCGCGGGTTGACGATGACCGAGCCTGGCTCGGCGTGGGTATCCCAGACGTACATCAGCGTCGCATAGGGCGGCGCTTCGCCGGTCAGCAGTTGTGCCAGATCGAACATCGCGCGGGTGCGCGCTGACAGCTGGCTGCGGTCACCTTCGAACGCAAACACGACCCGCGCGACGGCATCTTCGCTGTCGATGTTGGCCACGCTGGCCGCCGGGTTCAACTGGTCGACCCACCAGGACAGCTTGACCCGCCCGAGCTGGTCGTGCGGGATATCTACACGGCGCCGCCACATGCTCGCCGAGCGATCGGCAACCGCGGCGACGGCCCAGCGGCCGGCCTTGTGGGTCGCGGCGTAGCGGGTCGCGCGCTTGCCGGGCAGGGTCACGGCGTGCCAGGTGTCGGCAGCCGTTTCCGACGCAGCCGGCGAAGGCGTTGTCGGCGGCGGCGACACGCAGGCGATCAGCACCAGCGCGATAGCCACCGGCGCCGCGAGCTTGAAACAGCGTGAATTCGGAAACGTCACAAAAGAGGCCCGTGATGCACACACAAAAAAGCCGCCCCTCGCGGGGCGGCTCGTCTTGGCAAGTCCAGCCCGCCGCGAGGGCGGGCCGTTCAGGCCAGCTTAGAACGAGTGACGGACGCCGAAGTCGTAGCCCGACTTCTCGGTCGCGGCCTTGCCATTGCGCGCAAAGTCGGTGTACAGCGTGGTGCGCTTGGACAGCGAATAGAAGTACGCCAGACCCAGGCCGGAGACGTTGGTCACGCCAGCGACGCTGCGCTTGGACATACCGACCCGGAACTCGCCAGCGCCCATCGGCATCGTGGCCTGCAGGGTGTAGGCCTTGTGCTTGGCGTTGGCGGTGTCCTTGCCGGTGCCCATGAAGCCCCAGAGCTTGAACGCGCCGAAGTCGTAGGTGCTGGCGAACGAGGTCCATTGGTCGTTCACGTTGCCCGGGTTGTCGATACCGGCGCGGATCGTGAACGGACCTGCGGCGTACGAGGCACCAAAGGACTTGGGCCGCTCGGCGCAAGTGCCGAAGGTGATGGCGCCTGAAACGGGCGACGCGGACCTGGTGCCGCAGTTGGCGTTCGACTCAGCGATCTGGCCCGTAAACGTAAAACCACCCATGTTCGGCGAGTTGTACGTGATGGCGCTGTTCACGTTGGTGCCTTGTTGCACCGGCGAGCGCATCACTGCACCGAAGATCGTGAACGCGACCGTATCCCAGCCCCAAGCGTCACCAAAAAGTTCGCTGTGGAAGAAAGAGCCGTTGTACTCACGGCCCAGGCGAACCTCGCCCCAGCCGCCACGCAAACCGACGTAGGAACGCGCTTGGAACTGCGTGTCCGCCGAACCGTTTGCAGTACCGGCACCGCCGTTCGTCACGCCGTTCCAGGGCGTGAAGCGGTTTTCCATCTGGAAGAAGGCTTGCATGCCGCCGCCCAGATCTTCAACACCACGCCAGCCGAGGCGCGACGATGCGCCCTGGCCCATGCGCTTGGCGGCGCTACCGATGTCTTTACCGACGTTGGCGTCGATCAGGCCGTACATGGTGACCGACGATTGGGCAAACGCTGCACCTGCAAACGCGCCGAGCGCGGCGAGGGCGAGCAAGGATTTTTTCATTGCAACTATCTCCTAGGTTGAACAAGACATCCCGATCAAGGGTGCACCCGAGACACCCTGTGGATGCCGATCAGGCCAACCTCCTCTGCGGAAGTTGAACGTATTGCACCAGAGGGGCCGCCGGGATGCAAAGCCTTGACTCGCAAAAGGCACTTCCATGTTGTCTGGCAACAACGAGCGGCCGCCACCTGCACTGGGTCGGGCCGTCTGTCCGCATCGGCTATTCTGGATGCCGAAGATGACCTCCGATCGACTGCTTACCGGCCTGGACAACGCCCTGCGCACGGTATTTGCGCCGGCCCGCGCCGGCCGCCCCTGTCCAGTCCACCCCACCGGGCACCCCCCGCCAGCGCTGGACGCTGCCGAGCGCCGGTTGTCGGGCGCGCTGATGCGCGTCAACCAGGTCGGCGAGGTCTGCGCCCAGGCCCTGTACCAGGCCCAGGCACTGACCGCGGGCAGCGTCGTCTTGCGCCAGCAGATGCAACAGGCCGCACGCGAAGAGACCGACCACCTTGCCTGGACTCAAGTCCGGCTGGCCCAGCTCGGCGCCCGCCCGAGCCTGCTCAATCCACTCTGGTACGGCGGCGCTTTTGCCTTCGGGCTGATCGCCGGTCGGCTCGGTGACGCGACGAGCCTGGGTTTTGTCGTCGAAACTGAAGCCCAGGTCGAAGAACACCTGGCCGGCCACCTCGACCGGCTGCCGACCAATGATCTCGAGTCCCGCGCCATCGTCGCGCAGATGAAGGCCGACGAGGCGGAGCATGGCCAGCGTGCGCTCGCCGCCGGTGCGTCGGAGATTTCAGCGCCGGCGCGCTGGTTGATGCGCTGTGCAGCGCGCGTGATGACGACCGTCGCTCACCGCATTTGAGTCCGCGCGGCGCTGGCCGCGACAAACGCTCAGCCTTCGACTATCTCGTGGCTGTTGGTGATCTCGGCAGTTTTGGCCAACATGATCGTCGCCGAGCAATAACGTTCGTGTGACAGCTCGATCGCCCGCACCACCGCCGCTGGCGGCAGGTGCTTGCCGGTGACGACAAAGTGTTGGTGGATCTTGGTGAAGACCTTCGGGTCGGTTGCCGCGCGCTCCGCGGTCAGCTTGACCGTGCAGCCGGTGACCGCATGGCGGCCGCGCTGCAGGATCAGCACCACGTCGTAGGCGGTGCAGCCGCCGGCGCCAGCGAGCAGCGTTTCCATCGGCCGCGGCGCGAGGTCTCGGCCGCCGCCGTCGGGCGCACCATCCATCGCGATCAGGTGGCCGCTGCCGGTTTCGGCGGCGAAGCCCATGCCGGTTTGCGGCAGCCAGTGAACGGTGCATTCCATCGCGCGGGGGTGGCCACAAGGCCATTGAAGATGACGTTGCTGCGGATTGTGCCGGCTCGTCGCCAAGCGCTCGCTCAGGCACTGTGCCACGTATCATCCGCCGCCCCGACACCAGCCCGCGCCATTCGGCCTGCCCCCACGATGCCTGGCCCCGCCCGCAAACGCAGCGCCCCCCGCGCTCCAAAAGAAAAGTCCATCGCGGCTGTGGGCGGCCCAATGTCGCAGTCGTCGCAGTCGTCGCAGTCGTCGCAGTCGTCGCGTTCGGCACGTTCGGCACGTTCGGCGCAGGACTACCTGAAAAAAATCCTCACCGCGAGGGTCTACGACGTCGCCAAGGAAACCTCGCTCGCGCCCGCCAAGCAACTGTCGCGCCGCCTAGGCAACCATGTGCTCCTCAAGCGCGAAGACGAGCAACCGGTTTTCAGCTTCAAGCTGCGTGGTGCCTACAACAAGATGGCGCATCTCACGCCCGAGCAGGTGGCGCGTGGCGTCATCTGCGCATCGGCCGGCAACCACGCGCAGGGCGTTGCGCTGTCGGCGCGCAAGCTCGGCTGCAGGGCGGTCATCGTGATGCCGGTGACGACGCCGCGGCTCAAGGTCGATGCCGTGCACGCGCTCGGCGGCGAGGTGCTGTTGCATGGCGAGAGTTACTCAGACGCCCATGTGCATGCGCTGGCGCTGCAAGCCGAACAGGGCCTGACCTTTGTGCACCCGTTCGACGACCCCGACGTCATCGCCGGCCAGGGCACGGTGGCGATGGAGATCCTGCGCCAGCATCAGGGCCCGATCCATGCCATCTTTGTCGCCATCGGCGGCGGCGGGCTGGTCAGCGGCATCGCGGCGTATGTCAAGGCAGTGCGCCCGGAGATCAAGGTCATCGGCGTGCAGACCAAGGATTCCGACGCGATGCTGCAATCGGTGCGTGCCGGCAAACGGGTGCTGCTCAAGGATGTCGGCCTGTTTTCCGACGGCACCGCGGTCAAGTTAGTCGGCGTCGAAACCTTTCGCCTGACCCGCGCGCTGGTCGACGACTTTTGTGTTGTCGACACCGACGAGGTCTGCGCCGCGATCAAGGATGTGTTCCAGGACACCCGCAGCATCCTCGAGCCGGCCGGCGCACTCGGCGTCGCGGCGCTGAAGCAGTACGCGCAAGCGCACAAGATCAAGGGCCAGACCCTGATCGCGATTACCTGTGGCGCGAATATGAACTTCGACCGCCTGCGATTTGTCGCCGAGCGGGCCGAATTTGGCGAGCGCCGCGAGGCGCTGTTTGCAGTCACGATTCCCGAAGAGCGCGGCTCGTTCAAGCGCTTTTGTGAGCTCATCGGTGCCTCCGGCCAGCGTCAGGTGACCGAGTTCAACTACCGCATCTCCGACGTCGCCCAAGCACATGTTTTTGTCGGCCTGTCGATCACCCGAGCCGACGAGGCCGGGCGCATCGCGCGCAGCTTCAACCGCCATGGTTTTGCCACCGTCGACCTCACCGACGACGAACTGGCCAAGGAGCATGTGCGCCACATGGTCGGCGGGCGCACCGAACTCGCTGCCGACGAGCGCCTCTTCCGCTTCCTCTTCCCCGAGCGGCCGGGCGCGCTGATGCGCTTTTTGTCGGCGCTGCATCCGGGCTGGAATATCAGCCTCTTCCACTACCGCAACCAGGGTGCCGACTACGGCCGCATCCTCGTCGGGGTGCAGGTGCCGCGCAGCGACGACGCCGCGTTTGCAGATTTTCTGGAGACCCTGGCCTACCCCTTTGTCGAAGAGACCGACAACCCGGTCTACCGGCTGTTTCTGCGCTGAAGGTCGGTGCGCCGAGCACCCGACGATCGCTGCGTACACTGTCAGCCATGAACGCGCCCGGCCCCCGATCGCTGATTTCACCGACCTCAAACCCGGTGCTCGAGGGCGCGCTGCGCGACAAACTCGGCCGCCGCGGCGAAGTCACCGGCAGCCTGGGCGAGCTCGAGCCGCTGGCGATCCGCCTGGGCTTGATGCAGGGCACGCTGAAGCCCAAATTCACGCAGCCGCAGCTGCTCGTGTTTGCCGCCGACCATGGCCTGGCGGTGGACGGCATCGAGCCGAGTTTTCGGCGCCCGACCCACGAGCAGGTGCAGCAGTTGCTGGCCGGCCGGCTGCCGATTTCTGTCTTCGCGCGCCAGCAGCAGCTCGCGCTGACCGTCGTCGACGCCGGTGTCGCCCTCGACCTGGCCCTGCACGACGGCCTGCTGGTGCGCAAGATCGCGCATGGCACGCGCAACACCCGCGTCAGCCCGGCAATGAGCCTGGAGCAGGCCCATGCGGCGATCCGCGCCGGCATGGAAATCGGCGACACCTTGCAGGGCAACCTGATCGCCTGCGCCGGCCTGGGTGTTGGCTCGCACGAGAGCGCCGCGCTCGTGCTCGCGCGGCTGACCGACACCGCGGTACGCGACCTGCTCGTCGCCGGCCCGCAGATGAACGCCGACACCCTGGCGCACCTGATGGTCATCGTGCAAGGTGCGCAGGGCCGGCACCGCGGCCTGACCGACCCGGTCGAAGTCCTCGCCGCCTTTGGCGGTTTCGAGATCGCGATGATGGTCGGCGTGATGCTCGTCGCGGCCAGCAAGCGCATGCTGTTGATGGTCGACGGCATGCCCGCCTACGCCGCGCTGATGGTCGCCTCGCGCATCGCCACGCCGGTGACCGACTACTGCGTTTTCTGCCGCAGCCGCAGCCATCTCGGCCTGGACCGCGCCCTCGGCCTGTTCCGCGCCTCGGCGCTGCTCGAGCTGGCGCTGGACTCGACCGACGGCACCGGCGCGACACTCGCCTGGCCGCTGGTGCGCAGCGCCGCCGCGCTGCTCAGCGATGTTGCGGATGGCGACGACCCTGGGCCATCGCAGCCGGGCGCGATCGCCCCGATCGCTGCACCCGCACCCGACGACGACCGCGCCTGACCGGGCAACAACCCGGCCGCGCCGGCGCTCATCGTCCTGCGCCGGTGTCGTGCCTCAGAGTGTGAGAGTTTTTCGAGCGTGGCCGAGCAGCGCGCCAGAAGGCGGCCGATCGAGGCGCAAAGCACAGCCATAGCTCGGGCTATGGCGAGCATTTGCAACGACGAGCGAGCGTCTTATGGCGTGATGAGCGGGCATGATCGAAAAACTCTCACACTCTCAGACGGTCAGCCAGCGGCGATGCGCCGCGAGGCGCTCGCAATCGGCCCAGGTCGTCGCCATTTCGCGCTGCAATGCCGGCCCGAGGCAAAGCATCAGTTCGGCGCTGGCCTGCGCATCGGCCAACGCATCGTGGCGCGCGGCATTGACGATGCCGAAGTGGGCCAGCCATTGGTCCAGCGACTGCGCCTTCACATCCGGCCGCAGCACGGCGGCCAAGGCCTCGATATCGAGCCAGCGCGCCGCAGCGGCGCGGCCCAATGTTTGTCGGCAGGCCGCGTCGAGCATCGCGCGGTCAAAGCCGACGTGAAACCCGAGCCGCGGCGAAGCGCCGGCCCAGGCGTCGAAGTCGCACAGCACCTGCGCCGCCGGCCGGCCCCGCCGCTGCGCGCCGATGCCGATGCCGTGGATGAGGATATTCGCGCGGTCGGGCGCGGCGGCGTCGACCGGCTGGCCGATCAAAGCCTCGAAGCTGTCGGCAGCGTCGATCCACATCCGCGGCAGCCGCGCTGGCGAACGGTCCCAGCGCAGCGCCACCGCGCCGATCGCCAGCAGGCGGTCGTTGGCCGGGTCCAGGCCGCTGCTCTCGACGTCGAGCACCACCCAGCGCTGCTCGTCGGCGGCGGGCGCGCTGGCGGCGGTCGACCAGGGCCAGTGCCAGCGCCAAGACATCAGCGCAACCAGTCGAGCGCGATGCGCTGCAGCAGGCGCCGCGCGACACCGAGCGCGTCCTTGAGCAGCCGGCGGTCGAGATCGCTGAGCGTGGCCGGATCGATGCGGTTCGGGTTGGTAGCGCGGCTTGCGGCTGCGGCGCCGCCAATCTGCACCCGCAGGCGCAGCGCCTGGATGACGTCAAACGCGCCGACCCAGCTCTCGTGCTCAGCCGCTGGCACACCAAGCAGGCGGCCGGCGGCGGCGAGCCGGTCGCGGGTGCCGGTGGCAGCGACGCCAGTGGCCAACGCCAGCAGGCGCGCAGACTCGACAAACAGCGCGCTGCCACGCAGCTTCAAATCGATGCCCGCGGGCGCGGCCTCGTCTTCGGCATCGGCATCGGCTTGCAGCCCGCCGTGCCAGTTGAGCGCCGGCGACGAGCGCATCAGGTTCTGTGCCAGCAGGTGCAAAAAGCGCGGCTGCCGCGCAGCCGCGCTGACGAGCATCTCGCTCAACGGCGCCGCAAGCGCGGCCTCGCCGGACAGCGGGCGCAGGTCGAAATAGATGCTCGCCTTGAGGATGTCTTCAGGCGTTGCCTGCGCCATCCAGGCGGCAAAACGCGAGCGCCAATCACGCTGGCGCAGGCAGCAGGCCGGGTTGCCCGCCATCACACCGCCTTTGCACAGCGGATAACCACCTTCGTCGAGGCGCTGGTTGACCTCGCGCGCCAGTTGCAACCAGGCTTGATATTCGGCCTCGTCGACGTCGTCGGCGAGCACGAGGCCGTTGTCCTGGTCGGTGGCCACGGTCTGCTCTTGGCGCCCTTCGGAGCCAAATGCCAGCCAGCAGGCGCGGCGCAGCGACAGGCCACGTTGCGCAGCGACGAGATCAAGCAGCCGGCGCGTCAGCGCATCGTTGAGGTGGCTGACCAGGCCCGTCAGCGCCGGGGCGGCCAGGCCCTGGGCGAGCAGGTCGCGCGCAAATTCGCTGATCGACGGCGCCAGCCGCAGCAACGCGGCCACATCGGGCGCGTCGCGCAGCGCTGCGCTCAGCGATTTCAGCGAACGCCGTTGCAGCGCAAACAAGTCGCGCTCGGAGATCATGCTGACGACCCGTCCGCCTTGGGTCAGCGGCAGGTGTCGAACGCCGTGGCGCGCCATCAGCAGCGCCGCGTCGTGAAGACGCGCGCCGACATCGATGCTGTGCACCGGCTGGGTCATCACCGCGCCGAGCCGGACCTGATGCAAATCCAGCGGCGGCGCGGCGAGCACGATGCGGCCGAGCAGGTCGGCTTCAGTGAAGATACCCAGCAGCGCACCACCGGCGTCGACGGCCAGGATCGAACCAACCCGCGCGGCATGCATCTGCGTCAGCGCCGCGTGGACTGTGGTCTCGGGTGTCGCCGCCACCGGCACCCGCCGCGGCAGCGTCGCGAGCGGCGACTCAAACGACTGCTCGTCGATGACGCGACCGGCGATCGTGCTTTGCAAGGCGCGGCGCGAGGCCTCGAGCAGATGCTGCACACGCCGATTCGCGAAGTCGGCCAGTACAGCGTCGACGGCCACCAGGCGCCGAAACAAGCCGGCGTCGAACTCCAGGCAAAAGACGTCGTCGACCGCGGTATAGGGCGCGGATACCGCGCGCTCACCAATCACCGCGCCGATCGGCAGCAAGTCGCCCGCGGCGGCTTCGAACTGCAGCCCGTCTGCAGCACGCCCGGCGATCGCGCCGCGACGAATCCACAGCAGGCGAGGCACCGGGCCGACGCCGGGGTCGAGCAGCGTTTCGCCAGGGGCGTAGTAGGTCTGGCGGGCGCCGTGAGCCAAGCTGTCGAGGGTGGCCGGCAGCACCTGCGAAAAAGGTGGGCTGTGCCGCAACTCAGCGCGCAGGCGGTCGAGCAGGGTGCTTGGCGCAGGGTTTGGCGTCGACATGATCGGGCTTGGCGCGCTGGTGTTTGCGGCGGCGCTGGCCTCGAGCCGAGCGCGCGCTGGAAGTCTCGTTGTCGACCCGCTGCCGACCCGCTGCCGATTATTGGCGGGTCAGCGGCGCCGGGACCGGCCGGTCTCCGGGCCGGTCAACCATCTGCGGCTCGGGCACCGCTGCCGCAGGCACCGGCATCGGCGCCGCCGG
Source organism: Rubrivivax sp. (assembly GCA_031431555.1). Lineage (GTDB taxonomy): Bacteria > Pseudomonadota > Gammaproteobacteria > Burkholderiales > Burkholderiaceae_C > Rubrivivax. The sequence goes on along the minus strand of JANPDN010000200.1, from coordinate 636 downwards.
CGGCACGGGGGGCGTCATCACCGGCCGCGTACCGACGCCACCAGGCAGCCCGGCGGGCAAGGTGCTGCCCGTTACGCCGCCGGGGGTGCCGGTGGCCGGTGGCGGCAAGGCGGGCAACTCCAGCGCCACCGTGGCCGCGCCGCCACGCGGCCCGAGGGCGACGTTGCGCGCGCTGACCGACAAGACGACGGTGTCGCCGTCAACTGCCGCACCCACCCGGTAAGCCCGCGCCGGTTTGCCGTCGACCGCGATCAGCGCGACGGCTTCGCGGCTGTCAGCCGCAGCGCGCGGCGCGGCAACCCCGAGCAGTTGGTAGCGGCGCTCTTCGGCCGGTGCGGTTTCGCGCGACGTCGAGGCGAGCATCGGCAGGCTGTCGACGCCGAGGATGCGCGTCAGATCACCCCGCGCCGCGGCCGCCGTGGCAACCGTCAAGGTATGCGCCGGCGCCGGGGTCGAGGGCGCGAACAAACGCAGCGCCCAGAACGCCGCAGTGGCGCTCACTGCGGCCCAGATCACGAATGCCAACCAACGTGCAGCCATGCGACGATTATCATCCATCGTCGCCACGCCAAAGCTCCTGAAATGACCCCCGAAAACCGTTCTTCGCGCGCCGCCGCGCGCATCGCAAAAAGCCGC
>JANPDN010000199.1:0-2185 GCA_031431555.1 Rubrivivax sp. | reverse complement strand
CACGCGCTGCGCGAGCACGCGGGGCTGGTGTTCCAGAAGCGGCTGGAAGGCTGAGCGATGCGGGGCGCTCGGCACCGCTAGCGTTCGACCGCAGTCTGCACCTGTGCACGGCCTGCGGCGCGCAGCCCCACCAAGCCCAGCAGCCCCAGCCCGAACAGCAGCAGCGACGCTGGCTCGGGCACCGGCGTGGCGTTCACGTTGTCGAACTGGTACCAGGGAAACTCGCCGACAAAACTCTCGACGCCGCGCATCTGCACGCTGCTCAGGTTGGTTTTGTTGAAGACAAAAGTCTGCAACCCCGGCAACGCGTCGAGGATCACGACTTGGCTGTCGCTGCCACCGCCGGCAAAGTTGAAGGTCAAACGAACGTGGCGGTCGACACCGAAATTGGCGCTGTCGGCGAGGTCGATGGCGTTGAAGTCGAAGGCGCCACCGTCACTGCGAGCCAGCGTCACCCGCACCGGATAGTCGGTCATCACGATCGTAGCGAAGCCGGGGTCGGCCTGCCAGGCATCGGTGCGCGACACGACCCGAAAGTCGGCCGGCGCCGGGACCACAAACGCAAACTCGGCGTCGAAGTCAAAACCGTCGGCGCTGAACGACGAGCCGAGATTCACCGCAGAGGGCGGCGCGTCAAAAGCAAACTCGTTGAAGTCGATCACGACGGCCTGCGCGACCGAAGCGGCGGACAGCAGCAAGCAGGTGGTTGCGGCGCGTGCCAGCCGAAGATCGGTTTTCATCGTTGTACCTCGTCTGATCGGCAGGCCAACACGGCACCGCCTGGGGCGTATGAAATCACGATTCGGCGGGTCTCGCGACCCCCGCACCCTAGGGGGCGGCGCGGGCCGTGACGTGACGCCGGCGTGACGCAAGGGCGGCAACAGCGACGGCTCGGCGTGCGGCGGTTCGTGCGCTGCAGCCCTTACTTCTCGGGAGTCGTCATCATGAGATTCAAGCGCTTCACTTCAGCCTGCGTCTTGCTCGCCGCGCCGACCTGGGCGCTGGCCCAAAGCCCCGGCTCGGGCAGCGTGAACTTCGAGTTCACGAGTTACACCGGGCCGATCGGGATTTCCCTGCAAGCGGACACGTTCAACAGCGCCGCGTGGTTCAACCGCGGCTTGGTCAACGAGGAGTCCTCGGTGTCGGTGACCGGCTGGTCGACCCGGGGCCAAGGCAGCGACTCGGACGGTTGTGTGATCGGCAGCGCCCGGGTCTACAACACGCCCACGGTCGCGCTGCGATCTATCACCACCGCTGCCGGCAGCGCCGGCGAGAACCTGATCAGCTTCACACCGCGCCCTTTCAATAACGTGCTGCCGGGCCAGGACTTCGTGCTCGGCACCCTGAGTTTCCAGAATGGCTTCTGGTTCGGCAGCGGCCCCACAGCGGCCTTCAATGCACCCGCCGACCTGGCGTTCAACCTCGGCACCACCTCGGTCGACGGCGCGCAGTTCAACCAGAGCATCTCCGGCAACATCCGCCTCGTCGTGCACGCACCCGACGGCCTGGACTACAGCACATTGGCCGGCCAGCAGGCCGAGGCCGACTGGGTATATATCGACAGCCCGGCGCTGCTCGCCGCCCCGCAGGCGCTGCGGGTCTAAGACGGCTGCTGCCGGCCGGTGGGCAGCTCATCGATTGGCAGCGTCGATGTCATCGGGCGCTTCGGCTCCTTGCACATCGCCGGCCTGGCCAAGGTGCAGGGCGGCGGCTTCGTCACCGCATCGGTCGCCCCGCTGCCTGCCGTGCCCGAGCCGTCGACTTATGCGCTGATGTTGCTCGGCCTGGCTGCCCTGGGCGTGGCCGCGCGCCGCCGACGTCGGGCCGCAGAAGGTCTGTCGGCGGGCGGCTTGAGCAAGGGTCCGCCGGCGCGCCGCCTGAGCGCCGGCCGCGTTGCATGCGCCGGATAATCTGGCGCATGCTTGCCGCAGCCCGCCTGCCTCTGTACCTGGACCTGATCCGCTGGGACCGCCCCGCCGGCTGGCTGCTGCTGTTGTGGCCGACGCTGAGCGCGCTGTGGATCGCGGCCGATGGCTTCCCGGGCTGGCATCTGCTGGGGGTATTTGTCGTCGGCACGGTGCTGATGCGCAGCGCCGGCTGCTGCTTCAACGATGTCGTCGACCGCGACTTCGACGCCCATGTCAAACGCACCGCCAAGCGCCCGGTGACCAGCGGCGCGGTGCCG
>JANPDN010000198.1:0-44151 GCA_031431555.1 Rubrivivax sp. | reverse complement strand
CTCAGCCTTGGCCACACCCATCGACTCGACCATCACGCCCAGGATATGCAGGCGCGCTTCTTTGGCCTGCGCCAGCGCGACCTGCATGATTTCTTTGGTGATGCCCTGGATCTTGATGTCCATCTGCAGCGCGGTCACGCCAGCGGTGGTGCCGGCGACCTTGAAGTCCATGTCACCCAGGTGATCTTCATCACCCAGGATGTCGGTCAGCACGGCGAAACGGTTGCCGTCCTTGATCAGGCCCATCGCGATGCCGGCCACATGGGCCTTCATCGGCACCCCGGCGTCCATCAGCGCCAGGCAGCCGCCGCAGACCGAAGCCATCGACGACGAGCCGTTGGACTCGGTGATCTCGCTGACCACACGCAGCGTGTACGGGAAGTCTTCGACACTCGGCAGCACCGCGATCAGCGAGCGCTTGGCGAGGCGGCCATGGCCGATTTCGCGGCGCTTGGGGCTGCCCACGCGGCCGGTTTCGCCGGTCGCAAATGGGGGCATGTTGTAGTGCATCATGAAGCGGTCTTCATAGTCGCCAGCCAGCGCATCGATGCGCTGCGCGTCACGCGCGGTGCCGAGCGTGGCGACCGCGATCGCCTGCGTCTCGCCACGCGTGAACAGCGCCGAGCCGTGGGTGCGCGGCAGCACGCCGGTGCGGATCTCGATCGGGCGCACGGTGCGCGTGTCGCGGCCGTCGATACGCGGCTCGCCGGCCAGGATCTGGCTGCGCACGATGCGCGCTTCGATGTCAAACAACAGGCCTTCAACCGCGACCTTGTCGAACTCCAGGCCATCGGCCTTCAGCGCCGCCATCACGCTGGACGTGACTTCGCGGCAGGCCTTGGTGCGGGCTTGTTTGCTGCGGATCTGGTAGGCCGCGCGCAGCGGGCCTTCGGCCAGCGCATTGACCTGGCCGATGAAAGCCTCGTCCTTGGCTGGCGGCACCCAGGTGCCCGCAGCCAGCCATTCCGGCTTGCCGGCATCGCGCACGAGTTCGTGGATCGCATTGATCGCAACGCGGCTCATGTCGTGGCCAAAGACAACGCCGCCGAGCATGATTTCTTCGCTCAGCTGGTCGGCTTCGGATTCGACCATCAGCACCGCGGCTTCGGTGCCGGCGACGATGAGGTCGAGCTTGCTCTCGGCGAGCTGCGCACGGCCCGGGTTGAGCACGTACTCGCCATTGATGTAGCCCACCCGCGCAGCACCCACCGGGCCGTTGAACGGGATGCCGCTGATCGCGACCGCAGCGCTGGACGCGATCAGTGCGGCGATGTCGGCCTGGACTTCGGGGTTCAGGCTGAGCACATGGATGACGACCTGGACTTCATTGAAGAAGCCGTCCGGGAAGAGCGGGCGCAGCGGGCGGTCGATGAGGCGGCTGGTCAGCGTCTCGAGCTCGCTCGGCCGGCCTTCACGCTTGAAGAAGCTGCCCGGGATCTTGCCGGCGGCGTAGGTCTTCTCGATGTAGTCCACCGTGAGCGGGAAAAAATCCTGCCCCGGCTTGGCCTCGGTGCGCGCGACGACGGTCGCCAGGACCACCGTGCCTTCGATATCGACCAGCACCGCGCCGGTCGACTGGCGCGCGATTTCGCCGGTTTCCATGGTCACCGAATGCGGGCCCCATTGGAAGGTCTTGCTGACTTTGTTGAACAGGCTCATGAAACGATTCTCCACAGATACGGCGCGTTGAAAGCCTGCGCCGGTTTCAGGCTTGGAGCGTTGGAGCCGAGGCAACAATGCCATTCCAGGGAACCTGCATGACAGGCACTTTGGAATGACACAGCAGTTGCTCGGTCTTCAATCGGCTCCGGATTGAACCGAGCCCCGGGCGCCTCGTTTCGACGCACGCGGGGCTCGATGCGGGGTTACTTGCGCAGGCCGAGCTTCTGGATCAGCGCGGTGTAGCGCTCGGCGTCCCGGTCCTTCAGATAGGACAGCAGACGCTTGCGCTGGTTGACCATCTTCAGCAGGCCGCGGCGGCTGTGGTGGTCTTTCATATGCGCCTTGAAATGCGGCGCGAGTTCATTGATGCGCGCGGTGAGCAGCGCAACCTGGACTTCGGGGGAGCCGGTGTCCGCTGCGCCGCGCGCATTGGACTTGATGACTTCGGCTACGGCGGTGGCATTCATCGACATCTGGAGTTCCCGAAAAAGCGGAATCCGCCGACGGCCAGCGCTGCAAAGCGCGACAGTTGCGGTTTCCGGGGCTGCGGCGTTCAACGCCAATGCCCTGTTGACTTGCGAACGCGGGTGAAACCGACCCGCGCCGTGCTGTTTGCCTGCGCCGCCTGTCGGCTGCGCAAAGCCCTGGGATTCTAACTCAGCCCGCACTCAGGCCGCGCCCACCCTCGCACGCAGCGCCTCTTGCAGCCGGGCCAGGCCAGCATCCACGCGCGCCAGGTCGCGCGAGGCAAAACACCAGCGCAGCCAGCCTTCGCCTTCGGGGCCGAAGGCTGCGCCAGGCGCCAGGCCGAGGCCGTGCGCCGCGACCAGGTGCTTGGCAAAGGCCAGCGAATCCACCCACCCTTCGACGCGAAAGAAGGCATACATGCCGCCCAGCGGCGCCGCGACCTGCACCCCGGGCAGCCGCGCCAGCCCGGCCACCAGCCGGTCGCGGCAGGCACGCAGGTGCTCGCGCAACGGCGGCACCGATTTGTCGGCCCCGGCCAGCGCAACCAACGCACCACGCTGCACGAATACCGGCGCGCAAGAAGTGTTGAACTCGGTGAGCTTGCCGATCGCGTCCAGGCAGGCGGCGGGCAGCACGAGCCAGCCCAGGCGCCAGCCGGTCATCAGGAAGCTCTTTGAAAAACTGTGCACGACGACAAGCCGATCGTCGGCGCTCGTGACATCGAGAAAACTCGGCGCTACCGCACCGGGCCCGAAATACAGCCGCTCGTAAACCTCGTCGGCGACGATCCAGGTGCCGGTGCGCCGGCAATGTTCGACGATGGCCATCTGCTCGGTGCGGGTCAGTGTCCAGCCGGTCGGGTTGTTTGGCGCGTTGACGAGCAGCACTTTTGTTTGCGAAGTGACAGCGTCGTGCAGCGCGTCAAGGTCGAGCGCAAACGCGCCATCGTCTTGCACCCGCAGCGGCAGCCGCGTCACCCGCGCCCCCAGGATCACCGGCTGCGCGGTGAGGTTGGGCCACACCGGCGTCACCGCAACGACTTCGTCGCCCGGCCCGGCGAGCATCTGCATCGCCAGCATCAGGCCGCTGACGCCAGATGACGTGACGGCGATGCGGTCGATGCCGATGCGCAAGTCGTTGCCGTTGCCGTTGCCGTTGCCGTCGCCGTCGCCGTCGCCAGCGCCATCAAGCGGTGCGTGCAGCTTCGACATGTAGCGCGCTATCGCCTCGCGCAGCTCAGCCAGGCCGAGGTTGTGTGCATAAAAGGTCTCGCCGGCGAGCAACGATTGCGCCGCCGCCGCACGCACTGGCTCGGGGGTCGGCGCATCGCTTTCGCCGAACCAGAAAGCGAGCACATCGCTGCGGCCGAGCGCGGCATTGGCGACCTCGCGGATCAGCGAGCCGGGCAGCGATTGAATGGCGGGGCGCATTGGCGGCTCTCGGGTTGGGGTTGTTCTTTTGGCGGGGGCTTGAAACGCCGCAGGTCGATGCCAATTGGGCTGCATCGCCCCTTCGATTTTATTCAGGAGTTCTGCATGTTCCTCTACCAAACACCCCGCCGTTCACAAGATATCGCCCGCTACTTTGACGAGCGGCTTGCGCAAGCTTGCCTCGGCGCTGGCGCCGGCGCGACCGCGAACCCAGCGCTCGACGTCACCGAATCGGCCACCGGCTGGACGGTGCAGATCGACCTGCCCGGCGTCGCCAAGAGCGATGTCAAGGTCTCGATCGACGGCGCCGAAGTCAGCGTGCAGGCGCAAGCCAAACCCGCCAACGAATCCCCTGAGCAAGCCGCCGAAGTGGCGCGCCCGGTTTACCGCGAGCGCCAGGTGAAACGCTATGCACGCCGCCTGACTTTGCCGGCCGACGTCGACCAATCGGCGTCCGAGGCACGGCTGGAAAACGGCGTGTTGACGCTGATCCTGGCCAAGAAGCTCAAAACCCAAGCCAACGAGCTGACGATCAACTGATCTCGGCCAGCGGCCAGCGCGGGCGGACGTCGAACCGGTTGTCGTTGGACGCCAGTTCGGCGCCGGCCAGCCCGGCGCCTATGCGCATCGCCCCAGCCAGCGCGATCATCGCGCCGTTGTCGGTGCACAGGTCCGGTTCGGGATAGTGCACGCGCACGCCGGCCTGCGCGCAAGCGGCGTTGAGCTGGCGGCGCAGCTCGGCGTTCGCGCCGACGCCGCCGGCGACAACGATGCGGCGCAGCCCGGTCTGTTTGAGCGCGCGCATCGATTTGCTGATCAGCACGTCGACGATCGCCGCTTGGGTGCTGGCGGCAAGGTCGGCGCGCGACTGCGCACAGACATCCGGCCCGAGCTTGCGATGCTGGGTCATGACCGCGGTTTTCAATCCGGCGAAAGAAAAGTCCAGGTTCGGCTTGTGCAGCAGCGGCCGCGGCAGATCAAACGCGGCCGCGTCACCAAACTCGGCCAGCCGCGCCAGCGCCGGCCCGCCCGGATAACCCAGGCCGAGCAGCTTGGCGGATTTGTCAAAAGCCTCTCCCGCGGCGTCGTCGATCGTCTCGCCGAGCAGGTGGTACGCGCCGACTGCGTCGACACGCATCAGCTGCGTGTGGCCACCCGAAACGAGCAGCGCGACAAACGGAAACTGCGGCGGGTCGGCGGATAAAAACGGCGACAGCAGATGGCCTTCGAGATGGTGCACGCCAAGTGTCGGTTTGCCCAAAGCCGCAGCGAGCGCGACCGCAAATCCGGCGCCGACGAGCAGCGCGCCGGCCAGGCCCGGGCCGCGTGTGAAAGCGATCACATCGATATCGCCCAGCGAGACGCCGGCCGCAGCGAGCACCTGGCGCGTCAGCGGCACGACACGCCGGATATGGTCACGCGACGCAAGTTCAGGCACCACCCCGCCGTAGGCTTCATGCATCTGCACCTGGCTGTGCAGCGCATGGGCGCGCAGGGTTGGCACCACCGCTGAGGCGGCATCAGGGTCGGCGTCAAAGCTCACCAGGGCGACACCGGTTTCGTCACACGACGATTCGAAGCCGAGCACATTGATCAAGGGCATGCCCGATCTTAGGGGCCGGCGACGGGCGGCCGCGTGCCGTCCACCGTGGATTCGTACGCTGCCTGCGAGTGATGAAGCGCACCCTCGTCAAGTGCACGCTTCTGCCTCCTTTGCACGGCTGACCGCCTGCACCAAAGCCCCGCCGCGCGAGCGGTGGGGCACAAGGGCACATAGCACCGCACCCAGATAGCCGCTGGGTCGCTTGATGCAAAGCGTGCTCGCGTCAGCCGTCATTGCGGCCTTCTCGGGGCGAAAGTCCGATGGCGCGATCGCGTCCAGCGCGCGAGCCAAGGTTCTCGATCCTTGCGCAAGGCGAAGCGCGCACGGAACATGCAGCGTGGCGCCAGGTACACAGTCGCCGCACCGGTCTGGAAGCGATCCAACACCGGCCGCCCGGCGCCACTGGATTCCCAGCCGGCTCCGATCATCTGGCGCCGGCAGGACGACGAAGTACCTTCGTCAGGCCTTCAATCCGAACGCGCTGAAACACTCGCTCGAATCTCGGAGGTAGGCTGCGGTCGGTTTCTCGGTCCACCAGTTCACTGCCATCGAGGTGCGCAACCTCGTGCTCCTCTTGGGGCGCCACATGCGACCGAGGACGCCGTGATAGAGGTGGCCTGGGAATACCGCGTAGAGGTTCCGACTGGGCGGGATGAAGATCATGTCGTTGGGCTGTCGGGGCCGGGCGCCGCGCTCGGTCAGGACCTGGTCGGTCACCACCAACTCGCCGTAGGGAACGGCGTTGAGGAAGAGCACGCTCGCCCGTTCGGGATGCCTCGCCTCAGCCATATCCTTGTCGGCCATATCCGCACGATCAAAATGACAGGGCAGGATCCACTGCGGCGTCGTATTCGTGAGGAGGACGCTGAACCACCATTCGACGCCGATCACTTTCGACGAGGGATTCGCCAAGGGCTTCAAGTCGAGCGCGATGGACTCAAAGACGTTCTCTGGCTGACGGTCCAGCGGGTACCAAAACGTGGTGCGATAGAAACGGAAGTCTTCCTTGAACAGTCGCTCGAAATGGCGCTGTGGGAAGACCCGTCGAAGCTCGTTGAACCGGCGCGTCGGGGCTCCCGGCTTGAAGGTCCGCACAGTGTTCAGATCGGTATTCATGCTTCGTCTCCTCGCCGCATCGGCGTGTCCTGCTGGGTCCGATCCTTTGCATTCCTGCCTTCGATTTCCCAGTAACGATCGTAGGCCGCCGCGTCGAAAACGTGGTCCAGCGTCGGCACCAGCTTGACATCGACGCCGCCGAGTTTTCTTTTGAACGCGCTGACCCGCTGCAAGGGATGGTCGACTTCGTCGGGCGGCGCACCGCCCCACATGTCGTACCACTCGCAGCCCCAAGCCTTGGCCCTGCGCATGACTTCATAGTGCAATAGGTAGGGCGCCATGACGCGCCGGTACAACACCAGCGATCCACCAAAGAAGTAGGTTGCCCGCCGGCCAAACGAAACGATCAGCGCGGTCGCCAGCCGCCGCCCGCGGTACTCGGCGAAGAAGAGTGATGTCCGCACGGGCGAGCCCAGTTCGGCCAGCATGGATCGGAAATAGCTGGGCGGCTTGGCGGAGATCTGTTGCCGCGCGGTGGTGCTTCGGTTGATGCGCAAGAAGTCGACGAGCCCCTGGCTGGAGTTGTCTTCGACGATCTCCACGCCATGCTTCAGCGCCACACGCACGTTGTACCGGCCCTTGGGTTTCATCTGACCCAGGATGTCGTCCTCTGATTGGCGCAGATCGACGCACAGGGTATGTCTGGGCTCCCAGTAGTCGTCGGCGCGGGTCGGCGCCTGAAAGCTGCGCACGAAGCGAGGCAGCGACTGCCACCGCGGCTCGATGCGCAGATGGCTGACCGTCGATTCCTCGGCTTGCACATGTCGCCTCACGCTGTCCAGGACACCTTCGAATACCTCGGCCGCTGCATCCGGGTCGGCAGGCAATAGCGGGCCTTCTTGGATGTAGTAGAAGCAGCTTCCTGGTGCGTATGTCAACTTGCCGACCAGCGCACCTCCGACGATGGTGTCGCCGTCTTTGAGCGTGACTGCAAAATGATCAAATCCGACGCCGGAACGGAATTTCGCCCATTGCGATGACTGCATGAAGCCGGCCTCGGGCACCGACTCGACGAATCGATCCCAGGCCTGCCAACGGTCAGCGTCGTCGGCTCCCGCGCTCATCTTGCCCCCATTTGTGTTGCAGTCCCCGCCGGTCCTGGCACCGCCAGAGCGCCGTGCAGCGCCGCCAGGTGGGCACCGCCACGGCCACCAATCTCGTCCAGGTTGATTACACGATCCGCCGTACGGATCGTTTCTGGCCGGTGCGCAACGATGATGCGGGTCAGCCGCGTGGCTCGAATAGCTGCGCTGACGAGCTTTTCGTTCACCAGGTCAAGGTGACTCGTCGCTTCATCAAGCAGCAATACGCCTGGCTGGCGATAAAGCGCCCGCGCGATCAGCAGGCGCTGCTTCTGGCCACCTGACAGGACCGTCCCCATATCGCCGATCAAAGTGTGGTAGCCCATCGGCATGGCAGCAATTTCCTCGTGCAACGCCGCCAGTCGTGCGCAGTCTTCGATCCGCCGCATATCGGGTCGGGTGCTGAAAAAGCAGATGTTGTCGCCCACCGATCCGGCAAAGAGTTGATCGTCCTGCATGACGACACCGATCATCGAGCGCCAACGGGTGATACCCAGGTGGGAGAGTGACTGGCCGTCGACCCGGACATCACCTTCCGTCGGGGGCAGCAGGCTGGCCAGGATCTTGAGCAAGGTGGTCTTGCCGCAGCCCGAGGCGCCGACGATGGCGACCGTCTCGCCTGGCTCGACGCGAAAGCTCACACCGTCGAGCACCCAGGGGTCGGTATCGCTGTAACGAAAGCGCAGCTTTTGCACCTCGATCGCCACCGGCCGCGCGACCACCTCGGCCTCGTTGGCCTCGTCGGCGTGGCCGCGCAGCTCGGGCTTGGTGAGTGCGATATCGGCCAGCCTCTCGGCATGCAGGCGCAACATCGTCAAGTCGACGGCGCGGTCGATCAGGTTGGTGACCCGGCCAAGGAACTGGTCCTTGTAGGCGATGAAAGCGAGCAGCATGCCGATCGACATCTGCTTTTCGAGGACCTGGGTTGCGCCCAGCCATACCACGAGTATCGCCAGCGAGCCAATTAGCAGCGAGTTGGCAATGCGGAACAACCAGCGCAGCTTTTGGGTCGTCAACTGTCGATTCAGCGTCTCGACCAGCAGATTCATCCAATGCGCACGCCTTCCTTCCTGCGCGTTGAAGAGCTTGATCGTCTTGATGCCGCGCATCGATTCGAGCAGGTGGCTGTCGCGCCGCGCGCCCCACACGATGGCCTCGGCCGAGGCATGGCGCAGCGGCGTGTACGAGGCCCAGCGGAGCAGTGCATACACGGTCGCGCCGGCCAGCACCACCAGCGCCAGGTTCGGAGCAAATAGGAACATGATGATCAGCGTGACACTGGCAAGGATGCCGTCGAGCAGGGTTTCGACGAGGTCGGTGGTGATCGCCTGCAGGATGCTTTCCTGCGAGCCGAATCGCGACATGACGTCGCCAAGGTGGCGGGCCTCGAAATAGGCCGATGGCAGGTTGACGAGGTGGCTGAACAGGTTCGATCGGCCCTGCACTTTGAGCGCTGCCCCGAGCACAATCACGATCCACCCGCGCATCGCCGAGACCGCCGTTCGCAGCAGCAGCAACAGGCCGAAGCCGAGCGCCAAGACGAGCAACAGCTCGCGATCACCGCCAACCAAGGCATGGTCGACTACCCACTGCATGAACAGCGGGCTTGCCACCGCGAAGACCTCGATCGCCAGCGCGAACGCGAACAGTTGGCCCAGCGAGCGGCGCAGTCCGATGACGTTGCCCAGCACCGAGCGCATGCGCACGCGTGGCAGCGCCTGCGCCGGCTCCAGTTCCCCGAGCGGGGACAGTTCCATCGCGATGCCGGTGAAATGCTTGGACACGACGGCCATCGGGAGTCGGCGTATCCCGACCGCCGGGTCATGGATCACGGCGCCTTTGCTGGTCACGTTCGCCAACACGACAAAGTGATTCAGGTCCCAATGCAGGATGCACGGTGTCCGCAGCTGGCGCAGTTCATCGAGCTCGAGTTTGACCGGTCGCGCGGCAAACCCCAGCCGCTCAGCCATGCCGACCAGATGCTTCAGGTTCACTCCCTTCAGCGACACCGAGAGGCGTCGCCGCAGTTCGGAAATCTCGCAGGGATGGCCGTTGTAGCCGACGATCATCGCCAAGCATGCGATGCCACATTCGGCAGCCTCGGTCTGCGTGATCATCGGCAGCCGGGCGCCCCAACCGAACTTGATCTTGTCGAGCGGACTCATCGCCAGGTCCCGGCAACAGGGTCGGGTTGGGCGCTCATCCCGGTTGCTGCCCCGTCACGGTATACAAGGGGTCGAGCACCCATTCGAAAAGCCGGCGCCGGTCGAGTGCCACGTCGGCCTCCAGTGCCATCCCCGGTTGCAAAGGCATTTCGGCGCCGTAGGCGGTGACCGACTGGCGATCCAGGCTCACCGTGATGCGGTAGATCGGCTCGGTCGCCGCGCCCGCGGTCAGCCCGGTGAGGCTGGTCAAGCCAGCCAGTTGCGGCGGTAACTCGCCGGGGCTCAATGCTGCCCGCGAAACGCTCGTCACCACCCCTGCCTGGTGGCCGAAGCGCTGATACGGATAGGCCTGGTAGCGCAAGCGCACGGTCTGTCCCTGGCGCACGAAACCGATGGCGCGGCTTGGCCCATACAGGTGGGCCTCGAGTCGCAGGTCGGGTGGCACGATCGTCAACAGCGGCGTACCGGTCTCGGCCTTTGCGCCAGGTACCGCATGGATCGCGGTCACGGTGCCATCGTGCGGCGCCGTGACCACGATTTCGCGTCGCGCTTCGGCCTCGGCGCGTTCTTGGCCAAGTTGCGAGATGCTGCGCTCAAGCACGGCGATCTCCTTGCCAAGCTTCAGCGGCAGGTCGGCGCGCTCGGCGGCAACCGTCATGCCCTCACGGATCGCCGCCAGCCGTGCGCGCTCGGCGCCGCCCAGTCGTGAACGATGCTCAATCACGTCGGCCTGCACCAATTGCAGCCGCATCTCGGAAATGAAGCCCTGCGAATACTGCTCGCGGTGCAGCGCCTCTGAGCGGTTGGCAATGGCTACGCGTTCCTTGAGTAGCAGAATGTCGCGGTCGATTTGTTCCCGTTCCGATTGCAGCGCCGCCAGGCGGTTGGCAAACGTGCGGTCCTGTTGTGCGAGCAGGCGCTGTTGCTGGCTGCGTTCCTCGGTCATGCTCGCAATGCGTTCGAGCAGCCGTTGCGCGATCTGCGCCTGCGTCGCACCCAGGGTCGCGCTCTGCAACTCGTCGGACACCGTCAGCAGGCGATCGCCGGCGCGAATCCGTGCACCCTCTTCGACGGCCAGGCTGCTGACAACGCCTGGACGAGGTGAGTAGACACGCACCACGCCGTCCTGCGGCAACAGCCAGCCGTGGACTCGCGCCGTGCGCGTGAACTGCCCAAAGAATGCCAGCGCAAGTAGGGCCCCGGTGGCGAGCACGCCAAAAGCGGTAAACCAGCGGAATGACGCCCGGGGCGCGAGTACCACGCTGCCGAGCCATTGAGTTTGGCGCTCGGCGAGTACTTCGGAGCGGAACAGGCGAATGTTGGCCTCAGCACGCTGCACCTGTATGTCCTGCGTCACCTCGGGAACCGCTTTTTTGTCGTTTTCGTGGACCATATCCCGTACCGCGGTACGCACAAACCGAGTGGCAAGAAAGACCGACCTACTCAGTGACGAGGTAATCCTTGATTTCGAAGTTCACCTCGATGTGCCGCGTCCGTCTGCGAATCGGCAACAGCTTACGAATTTGGGGGTTGAAAAAATCGCGCAGTAGCGGCGGGCGCGCTGACTCGAAGTAGAACTCAGGGTCGTCGGCGACGCGACTCTTGACCGAAACCTGCAACTCATCGACGCGCGATGCCGTCTGGATGATGCAAGGCGCGTGGGTGATTCCCAACGCACGAAGTGCCACGGCCCGGTGATAGCCGTTGTTGAGCAGCACGCGATTGCCGACCTGCACGGCGTTAATGAGATTGGAGCTGAACCCGACGACTAAGCCGACGATGCCCGCGATGGCGCCAAAGCTCTCATAGCCGTTCGCCTGCTCGGGGCGCAGCAATGCCGGCTCGTGGAAACGGAAATCGGTGGATGGAGACCGAAACAGGTAGCGACGCGACCCGATCTTCTGGATCTGTACCGGCGTTTCGGGGTCGCCCAGCGGCATGCACAGGCGGAACAAAGCCTCGCTGTCCGGTGTCGCGCCGATGCCCGCCATTCGCGCCTCGACGAAGTTGCGGGTCACGTGGCGCTGATAGACGATCAGGCTGTCGAGTTCGACCATGCCGAAAGTCGTCGGCAACGTATCGAACGAGCGCTGGAATCGCGGATGCGCAGCGACCTCTGCCGCCAGCGCTGTCAGGTGGGGATCGAGCGCGCGGTGCGTGCCCTTGTTGGCTATCCCGGCCTCGGTCTTCTCAAGTGCCATGTAGTAGTCGTTGGCGATGCGCCATTCGGTTGCCAAACCGGCACGATCCGTCTTGTCGGGGTCGAGAGCTGTACTGTCGACGAAGTCAAGCAGCCGACTCAACGGTGGCTGGCCGAGGAGCCAGATTTCTTCCAATGCCGCGCTTGACGGCCAGGGCCCGCAGACGGCCGCATCGTTTGCTGGCAAATCGGGCGTTCGCGTTTCGGGCAGTGCTTCGGTGATCGGCGAGAGCATCGGTTGGATCCTTGCATCATCGGCGCCGATGCGGCCGCCTGAAAGTACGGGCTCCGAACTTGCGTCCGGAGCCCGCGGTTGGAGTTGCCCTACCGTCAGCTCCCGCTCTTGCTGCCGCCGCTCTTGCTGCCGCCGCTCTTGCTGCCGCCGCTCTTGCTACCGCCGCTCTTGCTGCCGCCGCTCTTGCTGCCGCCCTTGCCGCCGCCGCCCTTGCCGCCGCCGCCATAGACCAGCTTCAGTTCCTCAGTATTTAGTTTCCTCATTGCTCACCTTTGTTGATTTGCTCACACGACAACAAAATGACCTTGCTATCGAGAAGCCACGAGGGCCTCCAGCGCTCGGCCGGAATCAGCACCCTGTCGCATTAAGTGCTGACGAAACTTGCAGCTCGTTCAAAAAATGCTTGGGCCAGCTTAGCCGCGCAGAACCAGTCCTCGGCGCCCACAAATCGAGAACCGCTGTACACAAAAGAGTGGCAAGCCATTTTAGATGGCACCATAGTTTCAACTGCAAGTCACCGATATCCCTGATTCAAGGGGACGGCTTCCGGGTATACCCGTCCTCACCGAGGCGAATTCATCGGTGCAGCGATCGCCTGTCCCACCCGCGGACGGCGCTCTGGGCGATTTCGCCGGCTGCGGAACCACTGCGATCGCGCCTCCGAGGGCAGACGAAGCGGCTGTCGTTTTTGCGCCCCGCGGCTCAGTGGTTTTCGCGGGCGTGGTTGATCGTGTACTTCGGGATCTCGATCGTCACGTCCTGGTCGGACATGATCGCCTGGCACGACAGGCGCGAGGTCGGCGTCAGGCCCCAGGCGCGGTCGAGCAAGTCTTCTTCTGACTCGTCCATTTCACCGAGCGACGACAAGCCCTGTTTGACGATGACATGGCAGGTCGTGCAGGCGCAGCTCAACTCGCAGGCATGTTCGATCGCGATGCCGTTGTCGAGCAGCG
Organism: Rubrivivax sp.; assembly: GCA_031431555.1. GTDB lineage: Bacteria > Pseudomonadota > Gammaproteobacteria > Burkholderiales > Burkholderiaceae_C > Rubrivivax. The sequence goes on along the minus strand of JANPDN010000198.1, from coordinate 31,237 downwards.
CTTCGCAGATCGAGGTGCCGCGTGGCGCTTCGATGCTATCGCCGGCGGGGCAGAGTTCGGCGTGCGGCAGGATGTGAATGACGGGCATGCGGCTTCAGATTTCTTCGAGCTTGCGGCCGGTCAACGCGGCGCGGATGCCGCGGTTCATGCGCGCTGCGGCAAATTCTTCGGTACCGTCGGCCAGGGCCTCGACGGCTGCGTCGATCGCGGCGTGATCGTGGCCCTCGGCGATGGCTGTCGTCGACGTGATGAGGCCGTCGATCGCGGTGCGTTCTTCGGGCGCCAGCAAGTCGCCGTCGGCCGCGATCGCTGCGCGCGTGGCGAGCACCATGCGCTCGGCCTCGACCCGCGACTGACGCAGGCTGCGCGCCGCCATGTCGCCATCCGCATGGGCAAAACCTTCTTTGAGCATGCGCGCGATATCGTCGTCGGCGAGGCCGTAACTCGGCTTGACGACCACCGAGGCAGCAACGCCCGAGCCGAGTTCGAGTGCCGATACGCTGAGCAGCCCGTCGGCGTCGACCTCGAACGTGACGCGGATGCGCGCCGCGCCGGCGACCAGCGGCGGAATGCCACGCAGCTCGAAGCGCGCCAGACTGCGGCAGTCGGCGACCAGTTCACGCTCACCCTGCACGACTTGGATGGCGATCGCGGTCTGGCCGTCCTTGAAGGTCGTGAAGTCTTGCGCCTTGGCCACGGGGATCGTCGTGTTGCGCTCGATGATGCGTTCGACCAAGCCGCCCATCGTCTCCAGCCCCAGCGACAGCGGGATCACGTCGAGCAGCAACAGTTCGCCGCCGGCTGCATTGCCGGCGAGTGTGTTGGCCTGGATCGCCGCGCCAATGGCGACCACCTCGTCGGGGTTGACGTTCGTCAGCGGGCTGCGCTCGAACAGCGCGCCCACCGCCGCCTGCACCATCGGCATGCGTGTCGAACCGCCGACGAGCACGGTGCCCTGCACGTCCACCGGCGTGACGCGGGCATCGCGCAACACCTTGCGCACCGCGGTGAGCGTGCGCGCCAGCAGCGGCGCGGTCAGTTCTTCAAACTGCGCGCGGCTGATCGGCACTGCAATCGTGCCGGCATCGAGCGCCGCATGCAGCACCGTGCTGGCGTGGCTGCTCAGGGCTTCTTTGGCGGCGCGCGCAGCGACGAGCACCGCGCGGCGGTCATGCGCGCTCAAGGGTTGTGCAGCAGCCTGCAAGCCGCTCTGCGCCAGCGCCCAGGCGGCCAACGCGGCATCAAAATCGTCGCCGCCAAGTGCAGCGTCACCGCCGGTGGCGACGACCTCAAACACGCCTTGGCTCAGGCGCAGCAGCGAGATGTCGAAGGTGCCACCACCGAGGTCGTAGATCGCGTAGAGGCCTTCGCTGCCGTTGTCCAGCCCGTAGGCCACCGCGGCGGCAGTGGGTTCGTTGATCAGGCGCAACACCTTCAGCCCGGCGAGCTCGGCGGCGTCCTTGGTCGCCTGGCGCTGGGCATCGTCGAAATACGCCGGCACGGTGATGACCGAGCCGAAGATGTCGTCGTCGAAGCTGTCTTCGGCGCGCTGGCGCAGCGTGGCCAGAATTTCGGCCGATACCTCGACCGGCGTCTTGATGCCGGCGCGGGTGTCAAAAGCCACCATGCCGGGCTGGTCGACAAAGTGATACGGCAATTTCTCGTGGCCGCTGATATCGGCCAGCGCGCGGCCCATGAAGCGCTTTACCGAGACGATGGTGTTGGCCGCGTCTTCGGCCTGCGCGGCTTGCGCCGCAGCGCCGATCTGGCGGCCGTTGCCGTCGAGATAGCGAACGATCGACGGCAGGATCACGGCGCCACATTCATCGGGCAGGCATTCGGGCACGCCACTGCGCACCGCAGCGACGAGCGAGTGCGTGGTGCCGAGGTCGATGCCGATCGCGATGCGCCGCTGGTGCGGGTCGCTGGACTGGCCGGGTTCGGAGATTTGCAGCAGGGCCATTGGCTTTGGGGTTTCAGATTTCGAGGACTTCGAGGCGGCGCTGGATGTCCTGCCTGAAGCGGGCGACAAACATCAAGGCACGCACGGAGTTGGCAGCGGCGGTGGGCGTTGTCGCCGTGTTCGCCTCGCCGGCGGTGTCGGTCGTGGGTTCGGCGGGCCCATCGAGCTGCTGCCGCACAAGCTCGAACAGCGCCCGCTCCTGCAGCGCGACGTCGGTGTCGATGGTTCGCACTTCGGCGATGGAAGTGGCGTCGTCGAGCGCTTCGCGCCAGGCCATCTGCTGCATCAAGAAGGCCGCCGGCATGGCGGTATTGCTCTCGGCAGCGATCGGCGCGCCGCGCTGCTCGCAGAGATAGGCGGCGCGGGCGAGTGGGTCTTTCAGCCGGCGGTAGGCCTCGTTGACACGCACCGCCCATTGCATCGCGACGCGCTGCGCGGCCGGGCCCTGCGCGGCAAAACGATCGGGGTGGACTTCAGCTTGCAATGCGCGCCAACGGGCATCGACTTGCGCGCGGTCGAGCAAAAACCGCGGCGGCAGGCCAAAGAGCGCGAAGTCGTCGTCGTCGAGTTTCATGCCAGCGACACCAGCGACTTCTCGTAGAACAGCGACAGGCCGTTGTCGGGGTAGCCACCAAACGCCGCGCGGCGGCGGTAGCCGGCACGTTCGTACAGGCGCACCGCCTCGATCTGGTCGCTGCCGGTTTCCAGCAGCGCCAGCATGCAGCCCGATTGCAGCATCGCCGCTTCGAGCGCGGCGATCATCTGCGCGCCGACGCCGCGGCCGCGCGCTGCCGGGTCGACGTACATGCGCTTGATCTCGGCATAAGGCCGGCGGTCGGTCCCGGGCTCACCCGGCATGTGCCGGAAGGCACCGGTGCCGAGCAGGCTGGCGCCCTCGCGCGCTACGAGGAAAACGACATCCGGTGCGAGCAGCGCCTGCACGTCCAGGATATGGTTGTCTTCGGGCGCGTACAGCGTCGCCAAATAAACATCGAGCGCGCCCAGCGCGGCCACCACATCGGGCTGGTCGGGACGTTCGGCTTGAATGACGAGGGCAGGCTTCATCGGGAATCGAGGGCGTGCCCCTTCGCGGGGCCGGGTCGATGATCGCGCCATCCCTTGCGGCGGCCGCGGGTTCAGATCTCGGACTCAGACGCGAAACGACTCCCCGCAGCCGCAGCGGTCTTTTTCGCGCGGGTTGTGGAATTTGAAGCCTTCGTTGAGGCCTTCGCGCACGAAGTCGAGTTCGGTGCCGTCGATATACGGCAGGCTCTTCGGGTCGATCAGCACCTTGACGCCATGGCCTTCGAAGACGACGTCTTCGGGTGCGGCCTCGTCGGCATATTCGAGCTTGTAGGCCAGGCCCGAACAGCCGGTGGTCTTGACGCCCAGGCGCACGCCGACGCCTTTGCCACGGCGCGCGAGATAACGCGTGACATGGCGCGCAGCGGCTTCGGTCAGGGTGACAGCCATCGGATCAATGCGCCGTTGCGGCCTGCGCGACCGACGCTGCAGCAGTGCCCGCAGCCGCGTGTTTGGCCTTGTAGTCCTGCACCGCGGCCTTGATCGCATCTTCGGCCAGGATCGAGCAGTGGATCTTCACCGGCGGCAGCGCCAGCTCCTGCGCGATGTGGGTATTCTTGATCGTCACCGCTTCATCAAGCGTCTTGCCCTTGACCCATTCGGTGACCAGCGAGCTCGAGGCGATCGCCGAGCCGCAGCCATAGGTCTTGAAACGCGCGTCTTCGATCAGCCCGGTGACCGGGTTGACCTTGATCTGCAGCTTCATCACATCGCCGCAGGCCGGCGCGCCGACCATGCCGGTGCCCACGGTGTCGTCGCCCTTGTCGAAGTTGCCGACGTTGCGCGGATTTTCGTAGTGGTCGATGACCTTGTCGCTGTATGCCATGTGTGTCTCCTGGTGCGCGGTGGGCTCAGTGCGCCGTCCACTGAATGGTGCTGATGTCGATGCCGTCGCGGTACATGTCCCACAGCGGGGACAGTTCGCGCAGCTTGGCGACGCGGTCTTGCAAGGTGCTGACCGCGTAATCGATTTCTGCTTCGGTGGTGAAGCGGCCGATCGTCATGCGCAGGCTTGAGTGCGCGAGCTCGTCGCTGCGGCCGAGGGCGCGCAGCACATAACTCGGCTCCAGGCTGGCCGAGGTGCAGGCCGAGCCGGAAGACACCGCGATGCCCTTCACACCCATGATCAGCGACTCGCCCTCGACATAGTTGAACGAGATATTCAGGTTGTGCGGCACGCGCTTTTCGAGGTGGCCGTTGATGAAGACCTGCTCGATCTGCGTCAGCCCGGCGACGAGCCGGTTGTGCAGCATGCGGATGCGTTCACTCTCGGCGCCCATCTCGGCCTTCGCGATCCGAAACGCCTCGCCCATGCCAACACACTGGTGTGTCGGCAGCGTGCCCGAGCGCATGCCGCGCTCATGGCCGCCGCCATGCATCTGCGCTTCAAGCCGCACCCGCGGTTTGCGGCGCACATACAGCGCGCCGATGCCCTTGGGGCCGTAGGTCTTGTGTGAGGTCAGGCTCATCAGGTCGACTGGCAGCGTCATCAGATCGATCGTGACCTTGCCGGTGGCCTGCGCTGCATCGACATGGAAAATGATGCCGCGCTCGCGGCACAGCGCGCCGATCGCCGGGATATCCTGGATCACGCCGATCTCGTTGTTGACGAACATCACCGAAATCAGGATCGTGTCCTTGCGGATCGCCGCCTTGAGTTTGTCGATATCGAGCAGGCCGTCTTCTTGGACATCGAGGTAAGTCACCTCGAAACCCTGGCGCTCGAGTTCGCGCATCGTGTCGAGCACCGCCTTGTGCTCGGTCTTGGCAGTGATCAGGTGTTTGCCACGCGAGCTGTAAAAATGCGCCGCGCCCTTGATTGCGAGGTTGATGCTTTCGGTCGCACCCGAGGTCCAGACGATCTCGCGCGGGTCGGCGCCGATCAGCGCGGCGACATCGGCGCGTGACTTCTCGACGATCGCCTCGGCCTCCCAGCCCCAGGCGTGGCTGCGCGACGCCGGGTTGCCAAAATGCTCACGCAGCCAGGGCACCATGGCGTCGACAACACGCGGGTCCACCGGCGTCGTGGCGCCGTAGTCGAGATAGATCGGGAAGTGCGGGGTCATGCTGGTTCAGTTTCGATGGGGCGGGCGCGGCGCAGGCGCCGCGATGGGATCAGTCGGCGATTCAGCCGTTTGATTTGGCGTAGGCGTTGCCGAGCGCAAAGACCGAATTCGGCGCGGTGACGCGGATCGGCTTGACCACCGGCTGCGAAGAAATCGCACGTCGCACCGGCGCTTCGTCGATCGAGATGCCCTTGGCGAGTTGCTCGTCGACCAGCTTCTTCAGCGAGATCGAATCGAGAAACTCGATCATCTTGGTATTCAGGCTGGTCCACAGATCGTGGGTCATGCACTTGCCGGTGTCTTCGCCCATGCACCCCTGCTTGCCGGCGCAGCCTGTGGCATCGATCGGCTCGTCGACGGCGACGATGATGTCGGCCACGGTGATGTCGGCCATCTTGCGGCCAAGCGAATAACCGCCGCCGGGGCCGCGGGTGCTTTCAACCAGTTCGTGACGGCGCAGCTTGCCAAAAAGCTGCTCCAGGTACGACAGCGAAATCTGCTGGCGCTGGCTGATCGCCGCCAACGCCACGGGGCCGTTGGTGGAGCGCAGCCCGAGGTCGATCATCGCGGTCACGGCGAATCGGCCCTTGGTGGTCAGACGCATCGAAAGACTCCTGGCAGCCTCGGTGGGCGGCGGTTGTGAAGACGGCGGCGCAAACAGCCAAAACCAAGGGATTCCCCGGTTGAAGCCTGTTTCCTACTAGAACGGTCAACTATAGCTGAAGTTGACTAAATTGCTCAACTAAGGGCAGAGACCCCGCCCTTCGTCCGGGCATGCCGCCGACGTTGCCAGGGCGCGTGGGCGCCGCCGCTGACCGCCCTCCAATCGCACCCGGCTTCAGCGCCGCTGTGGAGCCGCCAGCGGCACGACGTTGAGGTCATGCCCGGGCGCGCCAAAAGCCTGCTCGCGCAGCAGCGCCAACTGGTCGCGCACACGCGCCGCCTTCTCGAACTCGAGGTTGCGCGCATGTTCGAGCATCTGCTTTTCGAGCAGCTTGATGCGCTTGCCGAGATCTTTCTCGCTCATCGCCTCGACCTCGGCCGCTGCCCGCGCGTTTTTCAGGTCGTCCTTGGCGGTCTTGTCGGAGACCACGCCGTCGATCATTTCGCGCACGACCTTGCTGATGCTGCGCGGCGTGATGCCCATCAGGGTGTTGTGCTCGATCTGCTTGGCGCGGCGGCGCTCGGTCTCGCCGATGGCGTCGGCCATCGAGTCGGTCATCTTGTCGGCGTAGAGAATCGCCTTGCCCTTGACATGCCGGGCGGCGCGGCCGATGGTCTGGATCAGCGAGCGTTCGCTGCGCAAAAAACCTTCCTTGTCCGCGTCCAATATTGCCACCAGTGAGACCTCGGGGATGTCCAGGCCTTCGCGCAGCAGATTGATGCCGACGAGCACGTCAAACAGCCCCAGGCGCAGGTCGCGAATGATCTCAACCCGCTCGACGGTGTCGATATCGCTGTGCAGGTAGCGCACCTTGACGCCGTTGTCGCTGAGGTAGTCCGTTAGCTGCTCGGCCATGCGCTTGGTCAGGGTCGTGATCAGCACGCGCTCGTTGACTTCGACGCGCTCGCGGATCTCTTGCAACACATCGTCAACCTGGCGCTGCGCCGGGCGCACCTCGACCATCGGGTCGATCAGGCCGGTCGGCCGCACGAGCTGCTCAACGACCTGCCCGGCATGGGCTTTTTCGTAGGCCGCGGGCGTTGCCGAAACAAAGACCGCCTGGCGCATCTTGGATTCGAACTCCTCGAACTTCAGCGGCCGGTTGTCGAGCGCGCTGGGCAGGCGGAAGCCGTATTCGACGAGCACCGTCTTGCGCGCCCGGTCGCCGTTGAACATGCCGCCGAACTGGCCGATCAGGACATGGCTTTCGTCGAGGAACATCAAAGAATCGCGCGGCAGGTAGTCGACCAGGGTGGCCGGCGGCTCGCCGGGCATCGCGCCAGACAGATGCCGCGTGTAGTTTTCGATGCCCTTGCAGTGACCCACCTCTTGCAGCATCTCCAGATCGAAGCGTGTGCGCTGCTCCAGGCGCTGCGCCTCGACCAGCTTGCCGGCGGCCACCAACTCGGCCAGCCGTGTGCGCAGCTCTTCCTTGATCGTGTCGATGGCCACCACGACGCGGTCGCGCGGGGTCACGTAGTGGCTGCTGGGGTAGACCGTGAAGCGCGGAATCTTCTGTTGGACACGCCCGGTCAGTGGGTCGAACAGCGACAGCGTCTCGATCTCGTCGTCAAAGAGTTCGATGCGGATCGCCAGCTCGCTATGCTCGGCCGGGAAGACATCGATCGTGTCGCCACGAACCCGAAAGGTGCCACGCGAGAAGTCGACCTCGTTGCGTGTGTACTGCATCCGGATCAGATGCGCGATGAGGTCGCGCTGGCCGAGTTTGTCGGCCACGCGCAGGGTCATCACCATGCGGTGGTGGTCGGCCGGGTTGCCGATGCCGTAGATCGCGCTGACGCTGGCCACGATGATCACGTCGCGGCGCTCGAGCAGGCTCTTGGTGGCGCTCAGGCGCATCTGCTCGATATGCTCGTTGATCGCGCTGTCCTTCTCGATGAACAGGTCGCGCTGCGGCACATAGGCCTCGGGCTGGTAGTAGTCGTAGTAGCTGACGAAGTACTCGACCGCGTTTTTCGGAAAGAACTCGCGGAATTCGCTGTACAGCTGCGCAGCGAGAGTCTTGTTCGGCGCAAAGACGATCGCCGGCCGGCCCAGCCGGGCGATGACGTTGGCCATCGTGAAGGTCTTGCCCGACCCAGTCACGCCGAGCAGGGTCTGGTAGCTCAGGCCCTCTTCGATGCCTTCGACGAGTTGGTCGATCGCGGTCGGCTGGTCCCCCGCCGGCGGATAAGGCTGGAAGAGCTGAAACGGCGAATCCGGGAACGACACCATCTTGCCGACGCTGGCGGGCGTGCCATCGACACCGGCGCCACCATATCCGTCACCCGCCACCATATCGGCTGGGGGTTCGGGGGCGATCGCTGTCAGTTTGGGCATGGGTGGGCATCCTAGAATCTGGGCACTTCGTTGGCAGCGCATGTTGGCAGCGCATGCTGGCAGCGCACTTTGGCAGCAATCATCGGCAGCGAAGCAACCCGCCAGCTTAAGGCCTGCGCCCTATTTGCCGCTGGCCCTCGGCCCCCATCGACCTTGTTTCGGAGTGTTCCGCATGGCCCTGTTTGACCGCGTCGAGATGGCGCCCCGCGACCCGATCCTGGGGTTGAACGAACAATATCTGGCCGATACACGCGGCCACAAGGTCAACCTCGGCGTCGGCGTCTATTTCGACGCCAACGGCAAGCTGCCGCTGCTCGATTGCGTCGCCGCTGCCGAGCAGCAACTGGTGGCCGCCGCCAAGCCGCGCGGCTACCTGCCGATCGACGGCATCGCGGCTTACGACAAGGCGGTGCAGGGCCTCGTCTTCGGCGCTGAATCCGAGGTCGTCAAGAGCGGCCGCGTCGCTACCGTGCAGGCTCTGGGCGGCACCGGCGGGCTGAAGGTCGGGGCCGACTTTCTCAAGCGCCTGAGCCCCGACGCCAAGGTGCTGATCAGCGACCCGAGCTGGGAAAACCACCGCGCGCTGTTTGGCAACGCCGGTTTTGTCGTAGAGACGTATCCGTACTACGACGAAGCCACGCATGGCGTGCGCTTCGACGCGATGCTCACCGCACTGCGCGCCGCGCCCGCCGGCACGGTGGTCGTGCTGCACGCCTGCTGCCACAACCCGACCGGCGCTGACCTCATGCCAGCGCAGTGGAGCCAGGTGGTGGAAGTGGTCAAGGCCGGCGGCCTGGTCGGATTTCTCGATATGGCCTACCAGGGCTTCGGCTCGGGGCTGGCCGCTGATGGCGCGCCGGTGCAGCAGTTTGTCGACGCCGGCCTGGCCTTTTTTGTCGCAACCTCATTCTCCAAAAGCTTCTCGCTCTACGGCGAACGTGTCGGCGCCTTGAGCGTGGTCTGTGCCAGCGCCGACGATGCGGCGCGGGTGCTGTCGCAGCTGAAGATCGTCGTGCGCACGAACTACTCCAACCCACCAACCCACGGCGCGCAGATCGTCACCACGGTGCTCACCACCCCGGCGCTGCGCAGCCAGTGGGAAGCCGAACTCAAGCGCATGCGCGAGCGCATCCGCGAGATGCGTCAGGCGCTCGTCGACGGCCTGGCCGCGGCCGGCGTACCGCGCGACATGGGCTTCGTCAAGCAGCAGCGCGGCATGTTCAGCTACTCCGGTCTGAGTGCGGCACAGATGCAGCGGCTGCGCAGCGAGCACGCGATCTACGGGGTCGATTCCGGCCGGATCTGCGTCGCGGCACTCAACTACGCCAACCTCGGTGCGGTCATCGCGGCCCTGGTTGCTGTCATGAAAGGCTGAAATCCGGGTATTCTTTGCTGCAATGCAGCAGCGGGGCATGCGATAGTGAATCCAGACGGCACCGGCCGCACCGGCCGACACCAATAAAAGGCCACGATGCTTTACCAGATCTACGAAACCCAGCGCGCGATGATGGCGCCGTTTGCAGAGTTCGCTAGCGCCACTGCCAAGCTCTACAACCACCCGCTGTCGCCGTTTACCCATGCGCCGCTGGCGCAACGCATGTCCGCCGGGCTGGGCCTCGCGCATCGCCTGGCCAAGGAATACGAAAAGCCGCCGTTCGCGATCACCAGTTCGCGTGTCGCTGGCGTCGACATCGCGGTGCAGGAGCAGGTCGCGATCAACAAACCTTTTTGCCGGCTGCTGCGTTTCAAGCGCTTCACTGACAACCCGGCCGCGCTGCAGCGAATGAAGGGCCAGCCGAAGGTGCTGGTCGTAGCACCGCTGTCGGGGCACCACTCGACGTTGCTGCGCGATACCGTCACCAGCCTGCTGCAGGACCACAAGGTTTTCATCACCGATTGGACCGATGCGCGCATGGTGCCGCTGGATGCGGGCGCCTTCCACCTCGACGATTACGTCGCCTACGTGCAGGAATTCATCCGCCATATCGGGCCCGACGTGCATGTGATCTCGGTCTGTCAGCCCACCGTGCCGGTGCTCGCCGCGGTGTCGCTGATGGCCAGCGCGGGCGAGGCCACACCACGGTCGATGACCATGATGGGCGGCCCGATCGACGCGCGCAAAGCGCCGACGGCGGTGAACAACCTGGCCACCAACAAGAGCCACGAGTGGTTCGAGCACAACGTGATCTACCGCGTGCCGATGAACTACCCCGGCGCCGGGCGACGGGTCTACCCCGGCTTCATGCAACACGCCGGTTTTGTGGCGATGAACCCCGACCGGCACCTGACATCGCACTACGACTATTTCCTCGACCTTGTGCGCGGCGACGAAGACAGCGCCGAGGGCCATCGCAGCTTCTACGACGAGTACAACGCCGTGCTCGACATGCCGGCCGAGTACTACCTGGACACGATCAAGACCGTGTTCCAGGACTTTGCGCTGGTCAACGGCACCTGGCAGGTCGGCGGCAAGCTGGTGCGCCCGCAAGATATCCGCAAGACCGCGATGCTGACCATCGAAGGCGAGCTCGACGATATCTCCGGCGCCGGCCAGACCAGTGCAGCCCATGGCTTGTGCACCGGCATCGCGGCGAGCCAGCGCTTTCACTACGACGTCGAAGGCGCCGGCCACTACGGCATCTTCTCGGGCCGCCGCTGGCGCGACATGGTCTACCCGCGGGTGCGCGAATTCATCGCCGGGTTCGATCGCAAGTCGGTGCCGGTGAAAACCAAACCTGCCGGTCGGCGGCGAGCCGCGTAGAGCTGCTCAGGCGCCACCTTCGGGCCGCAGCCCGTCGGCCTGGGTGCGGTCGACGCCGATTCCGACGACCTGCGGATGCGCCAGAATGGCTCACTCATTTCGCTTCGGAACCACAAACATGTTGAATCCGTCCCGCGCCCGGCCCCTGCCTTTGACCCTGACGGCAACGATGGCGCTGCTCGCCGGCTGCGCGCTCGCCCCCGTCGAGGAGGCCCAGCTAGCCGAACGCGAAGCGCGCGAATGCCGCACCGGCAGCAGCATCTGCCGCAAGCCTGACGGCGCGGTCAGCGATGTGCGCACCGTCTCCGGTGAAGCCGCCCGCGATGCTGGCGGCACCGGCGCCGCCAAGCCCAAGCCCGGCCAGCAGTGAACGCGGCGTCGGCCCGCCTGGCCGCGCTGGCCGACCAGATCAACGCGCTGCTGCCGCAGACCCAGTGCACGCGCTGCAGCTACCCGGATTGCCGCAGTTATGCCGCTGCCATCGCAGCCGGCGAGGCCGGCATCAACCAATGCCCGCCAGGTGGTGCTGAAGGGGTGCGGCGGCTGGCCGCCGCCACTGGTCAGCCACCGATCGGGCTGAATCCCGCGAACGGCCAAGAAGGCCCACGCCTGCTGGCGGTCATCGATGAGGCGTGGTGCATCGGCTGCACCTTGTGCATCAAGGCCTGCCCGGTGGACTGCATCGTCGGCGCGCCAAAGCTGATGCACACGGTCATCGATGCGTTGTGCACCGGCTGCGAGCTCTGCATCCCGGCCTGCCCGGTGGATTGCATCGTGCTCGTGCCGGTGACTGGCGCAGAGACTGGCTGGCAGGCCTGGAGCGCCGAACAAGCCGACGAGGCGCGGGCACGGTACGCTTTTCACCAGACGCGCGTCGACCGCGAGCGCCGCGAAAACGATGAGCGGCTGGCCGCGCGCGCGGCACAAAAACTGGCCGATCTGGCGGCCTCGAGCCGGCTCATCGACCCCGCAGCGCTGGCCGCCAAACAGGCCGTTGTTGATGCCGCGCTGGCGCGGGCCCGGTCAGCCGGTGAGAGCAAGCGTTGACGATGCGGCGCGCCGATATCGAGCCGTTCTTTGCGACGCTGCGGGCCGCCAACCCCGCACCGCAGACCGAGCTCGAATACAGCAGCGTCTTCGAGTTGCTGACTGCGGTGCTGCTGTCGGCGCAGGCCACCGACGTCAGCGTGAACAAGGCCACGCGTGGCCTGTTTGCCGCCGCACCAACCCCTGCAAGCATGCTGGCGCTGGGTGTCGACGGCGTGGAGTGGCGCATCCGCAGCATCGGCCTGTTCCGCACCAAGGCCAAGAATCTGGTCGAGACCTGCCGCCTGCTGATCGAGCGCCACGCCGGCGCGGTGCCACGCGATCGCGACGCGCTGCAAGCGCTGCCGGGTGTCGGCCGCAAGACCGCCAACGTGGTGCTGAACTGCGCTTTTGGTGAAGCCACGATGGCGGTGGACACGCACATCTTTCGCGTCGCCAACCGCACCGGGCTGGCGCCGGGCAAGAACCCGCTCGATGTCGAACTGGGGCTGCTCGATCGCGTTCCGGCGAAATACCTCGTCGACGCGCACCACTGGTTGATCCTTCATGGCCGCTATATCTGTGTCGCGCGCCAGCCGCGTTGTGCTGCCTGCGCGGTAAACCGTTGGTGCGACGCCGCGCCGCAGCCGCTGGCAGCGCTGCCGCAGCCCTTGCCTCGATAGGCCGCCACCTACAATCGACGCTGATCGGTAGCAAAAACCAGGGCGCTCGAGAATATGTCCAAGCTCCATGAACTGGCCGACAGGGTCGAGCGGCTGCTGCTGCGCCACGACGAACTCCAGCGCACGAACAGCCTGCTCGCACAAGAGGTCTCGACGCTGGGTGCCGAGCGCGACAACCTGCGCTCGCGGCTTGGCGCTGCACGCTCGCGCATCGACGCGCTGCTCGAGCGCCTGCCCGCGGACCGCAACGACACCGGGGGCGAGGTCTGATGAAACAAGTCGAAGTCACGATCCTCGGCCAAGGCTATATCCTGGGCTGCCCCGAAGGCGGCGAAGCGCTGTTGCAACAGGCGGTGCAGTCGGTCGACCGCGAGATGAGCGCCATCCGCAACGGCGGCAAGGTCAAGGCCCGCGAGCGCATCGCCGTGCTCGCAGCGCTGAACCTGGCCTATCAGCTCGCCGAGCGGCCGGCCACGCCGGCCGGTGCCGGCGACAGTGCGCGGCCTGCGGTCGACATCGATGCGCTGATCCAGCGTCTTGACGCAGCCATCGGCGAAGACGGGCATCTGTTGTGACGATCCGCATCAAGCCCCCAATTCGACGCTTGCCTGGCGCCAGCCTCGGCCTAGAATGCAGCTGTCCGTTGTGCTGTCTTGGGTATTAAATTTCCTGTTCCGATGCTCATCGAGCAAGGGCTTGGAATATCGCCGGGTGGGTGTGATCGTCTCGCGTCAGACGAACCCGAAACCCGGCTGACCTCGCCCACCTGAACTTGACCACAAGGGTTCAGGAATGCGGCCCAGGGAGCGCAACGGACACTTTGATCTCGCCGCCCGGGTGCCGCGCTTGAAGAACGAAAAAAACTTCTGGTTGATGAAGAGCGAGCCCGAAGAGGCGTCGATCGACGACCTCGTCGCCGCGCCGGCGCAGACCCTGCCCTGGACCGGTGTGCGCAACTACCAGGCGCGCAACTTCATGCGGGATGTGATGCAGCCGGGTGACGGCGTGCTTTTCTACCACTCGTCGTGCCCGCAGCCCGGTGTCGCCGGGTTGGCGCAGATCGCAGCACGTGCGGTGCCCGACACGACGCAGTTCGACCCGGCAAGCGACTACTTCGACGCCAAGTCGGCGCCCGCCACCCCACGCTGGCTGCAGATCGACGTTCGCCTGCAGCGCAAGACCCGCCTGCTGTCGCTGACCGAAATGCGCGCGGCGCCGCAGTTGGCGTCGATGCGCGTCCTGCAACGCGGCAATCGGCTGTCGATCACGCTGGTCTCGGCGCTGGAATGGAGCGCGGTGCTGTCGCTGCTGGCCAAAGGCGCTTGAATACCGGAGCTTGCGGCGGCGGGCTTCAGCCCAATTCGAAGCGGATGCTGGCCAGCGTGACGTGATTGCCGCCGCGGCGGCGGGCTTCGGTGAGCGCGGTTTCGCAAGCCGATTGCAAGGCCTCTTGTGAATCGGCCGTGTGCGGGAAACTGGCCACCCCCATCGAGACCGAAAAACCGACCTCCTGGGCATCGATGACAACTATCTGCGTCGCACATTGCCGGCGCAGGCCTTCCATTCGCGAATGTGCGGTAGCCAGACCGACACCCGACAGGAGCACGCCAAATCGGGTGTCGTCGATACGGCAGGAAGCGTCCATCGCCCGGGTGTTGCCACGCAGCAAGCGGCCCATGGCCTCGAAGATGCGCGCCTGCGCCAGGGCGCCGAGCCCCAGCGCAGCTTCACCGAGCGGATCGATTTCGATCAGCACCAGCGCAAATTCACGGTGCTCGCGGGTCGACAGATCGAGCTCGCGACGCAACTGGTCATCAAAGTGGGAGCGGGTATTCAGCCCCGACGCGGCATCGCGCAGGCCCTGGTCCTTGAGCTCCAGGCGCAAGGCTTCGATTGCACGCTGCTGCTGCTCGAGCTGGTCGAGCGCCTGGCGCAGCTGCGAGTCCTTGACCCGCGCCGCGCCCTGGTCGGCCCACACACTCGACAGCAACGCGTGGCCGTCGGGCCCGCCCGGCGTGATCACACGCAACACCGAAAAATCATGGCGCTTGCCGGCCCACTCAAACCGATGGTCACTGACCAGCGGTGTGGCCTGGCCGGACGCGGTGTGCTCGGCCGCACGCAGCGCCGTCGCCAGCGTGGCGTCAAAAAGTTCGGCATCGGTCATGCCGGCCACCGAAGCTGCGCTGCGGCCGACAAAAGCCGCCATCGCGTCGTTGATGTGGAGGTACTTGCCGGTGACCGCATCCTTGACCGACAACAGCGCGCCCTGGCGCGCCAGCAGCGCAGGCAATGCATCCGCCAGCGCTTTGGTCAGCGCCGGGTTGCTGGTCGGACTGACAGCGTCCATCACCGGGCCGGAAAGCGTCATGGGTTCGATTGTGGCGGGCGCGCCATCTTCGCGACGCCAAGGTTGCAGAGCAAGGCCTAGGGTCGTGCTTCGGCAGCCCCATCCCTAACTTGAGGCTGCCCCCGGCAGTGTGCCGCATCGGCCGCACCCCGCCGGCAGCGATTCTCGCGCATCGCCAGCGCCGGCCGGCGCCGCTTTGGCATCGAGCATGTTTTCGGGCTAGAATCGTGGTCTTTGCCGCAAATTGCTTCGGTACTTGCCGAACAACGTGCTGCGCAGCACCCGACCCCGAAACCCACCTAAGCCACACCCAAGCGACATGACCACGATTCGAGTCAAGGAAAACGAGCCTTTTGACGTTGCGCTGCGCCGCTTCAAGCGCACGATCGAGAAGCTCGGCCTGCTGACCGAACTGCGCGCGCGCGAGTTTTACGAAAAGCCCACTGCCGAGCGCAAGCGCAAGAAGGCGGCCGCGGTGAAGCGCCACTTCAAGCGTGTGCGCAGCATGCAGCTGCCCAAAAAGATGTACTGACGCCTGCGCGGCGAACAACCCTTTCAAGCCCGCGCGGGCAACCGCAGCGGGCTTTGTTTTTTTACCGAAAGCGAATCAAGTGAGCCTGAAAGACCGCATCCAGGACGATATGAAAAACGCGATGCGGGCCAAGGACGCACCGCGCCTGCTGGCTATCCGCATGCTGCTGGCAGCGATGAAACAGCGTGAGGTCGACGAGCGCATCGAGCTCGACGATGCCGCCATCGTGGCCATCGTCGACAAGCAGATCAAGCAGCGCAAGGACTCGATTGCGGCTTTCGAGCTTGCCCAGCGCAGCGACCTGGTCGACAAAGAAGCCGCCGAACTGCAAGTGATGCAGGCCTACCTGCCACAGCGGCTGTCGGCCGCCGAGATCGACACCGCAGTGGCCACGACCGTTGCCGCATTGGCGGCATCGGGCCCCGGCGATATGGGCAGGGTCATGGCCGCGGTGAAAGCGCAGCTCGCGGGCCAGGCCGAGATGGGTTTGGTATCGGCGGCGGTCAAACGCGCGCTGTCAAAGTAGGCCCCGATCATGAGTAACACCCTGCCCTTGCGCCAGATCGCCGACGACGTCTGCGCCGCACCGCAGCTCGGGCCTGAGCAGATGGCCGATGTCGCGGCGGCGGGCTTTCGCAGCATCGTAAACAACCGGCCCGACTTTGAATACGGGCCCGACCAACCGACCCACACGGCCATCGAAGCCGCCGCCATCGCTGCCGGGCTCGAGTACCGCTTCCTGCCCGTCGACCCCGCAGTGCAGACCGCGCAGGACGCCGCCGCGATGGCCCGGCTCCTGGCCGAGTTACCGCGCCCGCTGTTGATGTTCTGCCGCACTGGCAATCGCTCGATCCGGTTGTTTGGTCTGGCGCTGGGCGCTTAGCCGTTCTGTGCGTTGGGCGGTTCGACCTAGGACATTCCCCAGCCGCACCACGCGCGGTGCGGTTGGGGCGGATTTGACCGCTACAGTCTGGCGCTGATCCGGCCACTGGCCGGCGCATCGAGGAGGGGCCCGATGGATGGACTGATCAGCGTTGCGAAGGGCATCGACTTCGTCAATGACCGCTTCGCATTCCTCGCCAAATGGGCGGTGTTTTTTTCCTGCGCCATCAGCGCTGCCAACGCCCTGGTGCGCTACCTCGCCAACTACAGCTCCAACGCCTACCTCGAGATCCAGTGGTACCTCTTCGCCGGCTGCGTGATGCTCGGCGCGGCACAGGTCTTGCGGGTCAACGAGCACATTCGTGTCGACGTCATTTACGGCCGCTACTCGGGCCGCACGCAGGCCTTGATCGACCTCGTCGGCCTGGTCTTCTTCATGCTGCCGTCGATGCTCGTGATGATTTATTTCTCGTGGCCGCTGTTCATGAAGATGTACTTGAGCGGTGAGATGTCGAGCAATGCCGGCGGCCTCATCCGCTGGCCGGCAATGCTGATGCTGCCGTTGGGATTTGGGCTGCTCTTTGCCCAGGGCGTCTCGGAATCGATCAAGCGTGTGGCCTGGCTGGCGCACAAATACGACACTGACTTCCACTACGAGAGGCCGCTTCAATGACGATGGACACCTTTGCCCCGCTGATGTTCGCGGGCCTCGTGCTTGTCCTTTTGATCGGATTCCCGGTTGCGTTTTCGCTCACCGCACTCGGCCTGGGCTGCGGTTTCTTCGCCGTCTACATGGGCTGGTTCCCGGCCGGCTTCATGGGCAACCTGCCGCTCAACGTCTTCGGCATCCTGTCCAACGACCTGCTGCTGGCGATCCCGTTTTTCACGCTGATGGGCACCATCCTCGAGCGCTGCGGCCTGGCCGAGGACATGCTCGATTCGATGGGCCAGCTCTTTGGCCCGGTGCGCGGCGGGCTGGGCTACTCGGTGATCATCGTCGGCTTCATCCTCGGCGCGATCACCGGCACGGTGGCCGGCCAGGTCATCGCGATGGCCATGATCTCGCTGCCGGTGATGATGCGCTGGGGCTACAACATGCGCTACGCCACCGGCGTGCTGGCGGCGTCAGGCACGATCACCCAGCTCGTTCCGCCGTCGCTGGTCCTGATCGTGCTGGCCGACCAGCTCGGCAAGCCGGTGGGCGATATGTACAAAGGCGCCTGGGGGCCGTCGATCCTGCAGGTGCTGCTGTTTGCGCTGTACACCTTCATGCTGTCGCGCATCAAGCCCGCTTACGTGCCTGGTGTGCCGCGCGAAGGCCGCACTCTCGATGGCTGGCCGCTGATGGCCAAATGCCTGCGCGGCATCGTCCCGTCGGCGGTCTTGATCTTCACCGTGCTCGGCAGCATGGGCGGCCTGCCCGGCATCACCACCGCCATCGCCACGCCCACCGAGGCCGGCGCGATGGGCGCGGTGGGGGCTTTCATCCTGGCCGCGATGCACAAGCGCCTGACGCTCGACCTGCTCAAGCAGGCGCTGCTGACGACGATGCGGCTGACCTCGATGGTGGTCTTCATCCTGATCGGCTCACGGGTGTTTTCGCTCGTCTTCCAGGGCGTGGATGGCGGCATCTGGATCGAGCACCTGCTCGCCGGACTGCCGGGCGGACAGCTCGGCTTTTTGATCGCAGTCAATATCTTCATCTTCTTCCTGGCGTTTTTTCTCGACTTCTTCGAGATCGCCTTCATCATCATCCCGTTCCTGGCGCCGGTGGCGGCCAAGCTGGGCATCGACCTGATCTGGTTCGGCGTGATGATCTGCGTGAACATGCAGACCAGCTTCATGCATCCGCCATTTGGCTTTGCGCTGTTCTATCTGCGCGGCATCGCCGACACCTTGTTCAAAAACGGTTCGCTGCCGCGCAAGGTCGAGACCAGCGATATCTACATGGGCGCGATTCCGTGGATCGTGATCCAGCTCGTGCTGGTGGCAATCGTGATCTTCGTTCCGCAGACGGTGACGATTTTCCTCGACAAGGAAAAGGTGCTCGACCTCGACAAGGCCAGTGAGCAGATCATGAATATGGGCGGTGGGCGCACGCAGCGACCGGCGCCGGGTTTGGACAACGCGCCCGCGTCGGCGCCAAGTGCATCAGGTGCCGCAGATGCCGCGCCCGCCACAGCTGAAGATCCGATGGAAGCCGTCAAGCGCGCGCTGGAGTCGGACAAGGCGAAGAAGTAGCGCCGACGTCGCCGGCGCTGGGTTCGGCGTCTCGGTGGTCACAATGGAAAAGGGCCGCGGCATCGCCGCGGCCCTTTTTTCTCGGGCCGGGTCGCCGTTACCGACGACCCACCGAACCGCGCCCTCGGGGCGCAGTGGCGACTACAACCTGGCGCTTTGCATGAAGTCGTCGAAAGCGGCCTCTGAGAAGCGAAACCAGAGGTTGGCGTCGCGCCGGAAAGCCGAGTAGTCGTCGTAGACTTTTTTCCACGCCGGGTTCGATGCCGACAGCTCGCTGTACAGCGCCATCGATTCCTTGAACGCGGTATCCATCACATCCTTCGGGAAGCGGAACAGCTTCGTCCCGCCCGCCACCAGGCGCTTCAGCGCCGCCGCATTGCGGCCATCGTACTTGGCCTGCATGTCGACATGCGCGTACGCCGAGGCCGACTCGATGATGGCCTTGTACTCGCTGGACAGCGTGTCGTAGGCCTTGATGCTGACGTGCAGGTCGAGCTGCGGGCCGCCTTCCCAGAAGCCGGGGTAGGCGTAGTTCTGCGCGACCTTGTGGAAGCCGAGTTTTTCGTCGTCGTAGGGGCCGACCCATTCGGCGGCGTCGATGGTGCCCTTTTCCAGCGCGGCGTAGATTTCACCGCCGGGGATATTCGCCGCCACGCCACCCAGGCGCTCGTAGACGCGGCCGCTGAAGCCGCCGGTGCGGAACTTGACACCTTTCAAGTCCGCCAACGACTTGATTTCCTTGCGCCACCAGCCGCCCATCTGGGCGCCGGTATTGCCCATCGGGAAGCTGATGATGTTGTACGGGCGATAAAACTCGCGCATCAGCTTCAGGCCATTGCCTTCGTACATCCACGCCGTCATCTGGCGGCTGTTCAGGCCGAAGGGAATCGCACAGCCGAGCGCAAAGGTCGGGTCCTTGCCGAAGAAATAATAGGGCGCCGTGCTCGCCATCTCGACGGTGCCGGCCTGCAGCGCATCCACCGTGCCAAAGGCCGGCACGATTTCGCCGGCGGCATGGGTCGAGATCTGGAACTTGCCACCGGTCATGTCACTGACATGCTTGGCAAAGACCTCGGACACCCCGTACAGCGTATCCAGCGATTTCGGGAAACTCGAGGTCAGGCGCCAGCGAATATTCGCCTGCGCGTGGACGACCGCCGGTGCGACGCCGGCGGCGAGAACACCCGCCAGACCGGCACCGTGGACAAAGGAACGACGCTCCATGAAGAATCTCCTGATGGCAGACAGACAAAAACCAAACCCGGGGTCGGGACGCGCGAGATTCTAGGATCGGGCCTGCGCCGGCCCGCACGGGGTTTCCACCGTCGGCGGATTCAGCTCAGCGTCGGCGCGCAGGCTTCAGGAGCCGGCCAACTTCATCCGCTCGACGAGCACCGAGCCGATCGTCTTGGAGCCCATCGTGTAGGTGTCCGCACCCACCGCGACGATGCCAAGCAGCATGTCGCGCAGGTTGCCGGCAATCGTGACCTCTTCAACCGGATGCACGATGCGCCCGCGTTCGACCCAGAAACCCGCCGCGCCGCGTGAATAGTCGCCGGTGACGTAGTTCACGCCCTGGCCCATCAGCTCGGTCACGAAGAGGCCGCGGCTCAGTTTTTTAAGCATCGCGACCAGGTCGTCACCCGGCTTCGTGAGCCGGCTCGTCAAACTCAGATTTTGCGAGCCGCCGGCGTGCCCGGTGGTGCGCAGCCCGAGCTTGCGCGCGGAATAGCTGGACAAAAAATAGCCCTGCACGATGCCGCCCTGCACGACCTGGCGCGAGCGCGTGCAAACGCCCTCGTCGTCGAATGGCGCGCTGCCCTTGCCCTTGCGCAGATGAGGGTCTTCGACGATATCGATGTGCTCGGGCAGCACCGTCTGGCCCAGGCTGTCGAGCAAGAAGCTCGCCTTGCGGTACAGCGAGCCGCCCGATGTCGCTTGCACAAAAGCGCCGAGCAAACCCGCTGCAGCGGTTGACTCGAACAGCACCGGCACTTCGCGTGTCGGCACGCGCCGGCCGTGCAGGCGCGACAGCGCACGTTCAGCGGCATAACGCCCAACCACCTCGGGCGCCGCAAGCTCGTGCGCATCGCGCATCGAGCTGTACCAGGCATCGCGCTGCATGTTCTTGCCGCGCCCGGCGATCGGTGACACCGAGATCGAGTGCCGCGAGCTGGCATAACCACCACGAAAACCGCGCGAATTGCCGGCCCAGAAATGGGCTTGCTGCGCCGACACGCCGGCACCTTCGGAGTTGGTGATCAGCCGGCTGGTGTCAAACGCCGCCTGCTCGCAGCGTCGCGACAGCTCGGCCGCCGCCGCTGCATCGATCGCCCACGGGTGGAATAGATCGAGGTCGAGCGCAGCGACCTCGGCGCTCGCCAGATCGGCGGCGTCGGGCAGCCCGGCGGCCGGGTCTTCGGCGGTGAAACGCGCAATATCGTAGGCCGCGCGCACGGTCTGCTCGAGCGCGGCGCGCGAGAAGTCCGAGCTGCTCGCATTGCCACGCCGCTGGCCGAGGTAGACGCTGACGCCGACCGATTTGTCGCGATTGCGCTCGACATTTTCGAGCTCGCCCTTGCGCACCGATACCGACAGGCCGGCGCCTTCGGAGACCTCGGCACCGGCATCGCTGGCGCCGAGCTCGCGGGCGAAGAGCAACACATCGTCGACGATCTGCTCGAACTGCTCGCGGCGGTAGGCGAATCCACTGTCGGCGGGTTTTGTCGGTGATTGGCTGGGCATCGGCTGAGGGCTCGGTATGAAGGATCGGCAGGAACGGCCCACAAGGCCGCGCCTTCGAAGCCGACGATTATCATCGTGCCGATGTCCCAACGCCCTGCCCCCGGCCGCACGCCTGCACGCGATGCCGATGCGCCACTCGGCCCCGATGGCCGCCCGAGCAAAAGCAGCGCCAAACGCGAAGCGCACGATTTGCAGTCGCTCGGTGTCGATCTTGTCGGCCTGCCCGACGGCCGCCTGGCCGCGCTGGAGATCCCAGAGTCGCTGCGAAGCGCGATCGCCGAATACCGCCGCACCAAGTCGCACGAAGGCCGGCGGCGCCAGATGCAGTACATCGGCAAGCTGATGCGCCAGACCGATGAGGCGCCGCTGCGTGAGGCTGTGGCCGCGAGCCGGCTTGGCAGTGCACAGGAGACCTTGCAGTTGCACCAGATCGAACATTGGCGCGACCGGCTGCTCGCAGACGACGAAGCCTTGACACGCTGGGTCGAGGAGCATCCCGATTGCGACGTGCAACAGCTGCGCGCGCTGGTGCGTGCGGCGGCGGCACCGGTCAAGGCCGACCCGGCAGCGGCTACCGGACCAGGTCAAAGCCCTCGCCAGGCACGCGCCTACCGCGAGCTGTTCCAGTTCATCAAGGCGGCGAGTTGACCGCCGCGCCTTCGACCCTCGATGTCGTGCGCATCGGCATCGTCTCGGTCAGCGACCGGGCCTCCAGCGGCGTCTATGAAGACAAAGGCCTGCCGGCGCTGAAGGACTGGCTCGGCCGGGCGCTGCAAAACCAGATCGAATGGCATGCGCGTTTGATCCCCGACGAGCAGGCGCAGATCGAAGCCGCGCTGACCAGCCTTTGTGACGACGCACGCTGCGCGCTGGTGTTGACCACTGGCGGCACGGGCCCGGCGCTGCGCGATGTGACGCCAGAGGCGACACTGGCCGTGGCGCAAAAGGTGATGCCCGGTTTTGGCGAACAGATGCGCCAGATCAGCCTGGCCTTCGTGCCGACCGCGATCCTGTCGCGGCAGGTCGCGGTGATCCGCGGCGCCAGCCTGATCATCAACCTGCCGGGCCAGCCGAAGTCGATTGCGCAGACCCTGCAAGGCTTGCCGGCAGCACCCGAATCAGTAACCGTGCCGGTGCCCGGCATCTTCGCCGCGGTGCCCTACTGCATCGACCTCATCGGTGGGCCGTACCTCGTCACGCACGACGAGGTGTGCAAGGCGTTCAGACCAAAATCCGCGTTGAAGCCGCCGACGGGCTAACCTTCTGGTGCAGCGGCTGGCGCTTGCTCGGCACGCTTACCTGCCGCGCTTGCTTGCGGCGCTTACTTGACCAGCCGGCTCAGGCGCTCGCCGTCGAAAACTTCCGCGGTCTGCGCGTCCTGCGGCACACAATCGCCGATCGGCAATTCACGCGAGCGGGACGAGAGTTTTTCGATCGCCGCCCAGAGCAGCGCGATCTGGTGTTCGTGGCCCGAGGCGTTGTCGATCAGGCCCTTCATCGCCATCGCCACCGGGTCGTCGCCCTGGGTCACGCCATAGGCTGAAAAACCCATCCGCGCCGCGGTCTGCTCGCGTTGTGCATCGAGCTGTTTGGCGACGATGCGCGCCGGGATGCCGACCGCCGTTGCGCCCGGCGGCACCGGCTGCAGCAACACCGCGTTCGACCCGACCCGTGCGCCGTCGCCGACGGTAAACCCGCCGAGGATCTTGGCGCCGGCGCTGACGATCACACCGCGGCCTAGCGTCGGGTGCCGTTTGGCGCCGGGCACCAGCGCGGTGCCGCCTAACGTCACGCCCTGGTAGATCGTGCAGTCGTCGCCGATCTCTGCGGTCTCGCCGATGACCACGCCCATGCCGTGGTCGATAAAAACCCCGCGGCCGATCGTCGCGCCGGGATGGATTTCGATGCCGGTGAAAAACCGCGCCAGGTGCGAGATAAAACGCCCGAGCCAGCGAAATCCGCGGCCCCAGCAAGCATGCGCCCAGCGGTGCAGAACCAGCGCATGCAGGCCCGGATAACAGGTGAGCACTTCCCACGTCGAACGCGCCGCGGGGTCGCGTTCGCGGATGCAGGCAATGTCTTCACGCAGGCGGCTGAACATGGGTCGGTCAAGTGGATAGCGGTGTGGCAGTGTATTCGGCGCTGCCCATTCGTGCAGCGCGCGCTGGGACGCGACCTTCAGCGCTTGCGCAGCACCGCGCGGGCGACGCCGCGCAGGATGTGGACTTCCTCGCGCGTGAGCTGCAAGCGGTTGGCCAACTGGTTCAGCCGCGGCATCAGCTTCTTGGGCGCGGCAGGGTCCAGGTAGCCGATATCCAGCAGCGCTTGCTTCCAATGTGTCAGCGCGCCCTGCACCGACTGCGCATCGGCCCAGTCCGCTTCAGCGACCGCCGGCGTCACAGCAAAGCCGCCGAGCGCCAGCCGCCATTCGTAGGCCACGAGCTGCACCGACTGCGCCAGGTTCAGCGAGCCATAACCGGCGGCGGTCGGGATCGACAGCGCGACATGGCAGCGGTAGACATCCTCATTCGCCAGACCGAACCGTTCGCTGCCAAAAAGAAAAGCGACACGATGCCCGGCCGCGGCCAGCGCCGGCAGGTGCGCCCGCGGCGCCAGCGTCGGCGGGCCGAAATCGCGTGGTGTCATTGCGGTGGCCATCAGGTGGGTGACACCTTCGAGCGCCTCTTGCAGCGTCGCCACGATGCGCGCGCTCGCCAGCACGTCGACCGCGCCGCTGGCAAAAGCGATCGTCTCTTCGCGTTGCAGCACATCGGCGTATCGCGGCGCGACCAGCACCAGGTCAGCAAACCCCATGACCTTGATCGCGCGTGCCGCAGCGCCGACGTTGCCACCCTGGCTGGTCTGCATCAGGATGAAGCGGGTGGGGTCGGCAGTCACGTCACGGGCCGGTTGCGCGGCGGTCGCCGCCGGGCCGGTAAAATCATCGTCTGGGGTGGGCATTGCAATCGCATTGTCCGCGCCGCCGCTCTTTCTCCCCCGCCAGCCCTTCGAACCTTGAGCCTGCCCAGGCCGACCTGCCATGTCGCAAACGATCCATCCGATGCTCAATATCGCCGTGCGCGCTGCCCGCGCCGCAGGCTCGATCATCAACCGCGCTGCGCTCGATATCGATGTCCTCAAGGTTGCTTCGAAGGGCGTCAACGACTTCGTCACCGAAGTCGACCGCGCTGCCGAAGAAGCGATCATCACGACGCTGCTTGAAGCCTATCCCGGCCACGCGATCCTGGCCGAAGAATCCGGCCGCAGCCGCGGTGCCAAACACAGCGACTACCTGTGGATCATCGATCCGCTGGACGGCACCACCAACTTCATCCACGGCCTGCCGATCTACGCCGTGTCGATCGCGCTGGTCTTCCGCGGCAAGGTGGAGCAGGCGGTTGTCTACGACCCGGCGCGCAACGACATGTTCTACGCCAGCAAGGGCCGCGGCGCTTTTCTCAATGACCGCCGGCTGCGTGTGTCCAAGCGCATCCGCATGGCCGACGCGCTGATCGGCACCGGGTTTCCTTTCCGCAAGGGCGACAACTTCAAGCGCTACCTGGCGATGTTCGAAACCGTGATGCAGCAATGCGCCGGCATGCGGCGCCCAGGTGCTGCTGCCCTGGACCTGTGTTATGTCGCCGCAGGCTGGTACGACGGCTTCTTCGAGACCGGTCTGAGCCCCTGGGACATCGCCGCGGGCTCATTGATCATCACCGAGGCCGGCGGCCTGGTCGGCAATTTCACCGGCGAGGCCGACTACCTCTACCAGCGTGAAATCGTCGCCGGCAACCCGAAGATCTACGCCCAGCTGGTGCAGACACTGGCGCCATTTACGCGGATGCTCAAAGAAGTCGAAACGGCAGTGAGCTCCGCAACGCCGGCGGCTGTGGACGCAGCAGCGGCAACGGACCCGACGGCGGCGTTCACCGAAGTGGCCGCAGCGCCGGCACGCAAGACGACCCGTTTGCGCAAGGCCGATCTGCCTCCGGCTACCGAGCCATCGCGCTGACGCAAACGATCGACGTCGCTGCCCTGGCCTCAGCGCGCGCCACGCGGCGCCGCGCCGCGATCACTGCAACTCGATGCCCGCCTTCTTCACCAGCTTGGCGTATTTGTCTTTTTCGCTGCGGAAGTAGCTGTTCGCAAATTCGCTGCTGCTGATATTGATCGTATTGCCCTGCCTGGCCATCGCCTCCTTGACCACCGGGTCGTTGAAAGCGGTGACGATGGCCTCATGCACACGCTTGATATCGGCCGCGCTCATGCCCTTCGGGCCGAGCACACCAAACCAGGCTTCGACGACATAGCCCGGGGTGCCCTGCTCGGCAATCGTCGGGATCTCGGGTGCCGCCGCGGTGCGTTGTGCGCCGCCGACGCCGATCGCACGCAGCGCGCCGCTCTTGATGTGCTGCTGCACGCTCGGCAGCGCCAGCGACGCAAAGTCGATCTGGCCGCCGATCAAGTCGGTGACCATCGGGCCGACACCCTTGTACGGGATGTGCTTCGCGCTCGCGCCGACCTCGTCGACATACATCTCGCCGGCCAGATGCAGGATGGTGCCGTTGCCGCCCGAGCCGTAATTCAGTTGCCCGGGTCTGCTCTTCAGGAGCGCGACAAATTCCTTGTGATTCGTCGCTGCCACCTTGGCCGGGTTGACGACGATGACGATCGGCGTCGAGCCGATCACTGCGATCGGCGTGAAGTCGCCGGGCATGTCAAACGGCAGCGTCTTGTAGACACTCGGGAAGATGACGACGTTGTTCGACACCACCGACAGCGACATGCCGTCGGGAGCGGTTTTGCTCAGCGCTTGCAAACCCAGGATGCCGCCGGCGCCGGGCTGGTTGTCGATCACGATCGCATGCCCCAGCGCCTTGGCCAGCGCGGGCTGCGCGGCGCGGGTGATGGCGTCGACGCCCGAGCCGGTGGCGTTGGGCAGGATGAACTTCACCGTGCGCTCGCCGACCTGCGCGCCGGCCGGCGCAACGCCCGCGGCGACAACGCCTGCAGCCAGCGTGGCCTTCAGGGCGGCCTTCAGTGCGTCGCGTCGGGAATGCTGAATTCTTTGAGTCATCGCATCAATCCAGTCATAAAAACATCGGGGTCATGCCACAGCTCGGGATTCGATCAAGGCGTCGATCTCGGCATCATCGAGCCCGATGCCTTGCAGCACTTCGCGCGTGTGTTCGCCACGCCGCGGTGGGTTGAATTTGACACCCAGGCGCTCGCCATCGAGCATGAAAGGGAACAGCGTCGTCTTCACGACCTGCCCGGCGCGCGGGCCGTCGGTGAGCGCGATGTCGGCCAGGCCGCCAGTGGCCAGCAGGTGCGGGTCGTCGAGCAGCTCTTCGGGCTTTTTGATCGGCGCAAAGGGCAGGCCGGCGGCTTCCATCACTTGCGAAATTTCCGCCGCGCTGCGCGAGGCCAGGCGCGCGCGCAACTCAGTCAGCAGCGGCACTCGCAGCTTCACGCGGTCGTTGTTGGCGGCGTAACGCGCTTCGGCCTTGAGGTCGGCAAAACCGAGCACGTCGCAGAAGGTCTGCCATTGCGCGTCACTCACCGCGGCGAGAAAAATCTGCTCGCCATCTTTGACCGTGAAGACATCGTAGATCGCCCAGGGGCTGATGCGCGCTGGCATCGGCGCGGCGGGTTGGCCGGTGATCGCGTACTGGAGCATGTGCTGGCCGACGAGGAAGATATTGTTCTCGTACAGTGCCGCCTGCACCTCCATGCCGCGCCCGCTGATGCCGCGCTGGATCAGCGCGCCGAGGACCGCGATCGCGCCGAACATGCCGCCCATGATGTCGTTCACCGACGAGCCCGCGCGCAACGGGTCGCCCGGGCGGCCGGTCATGTAGGCCAGGCCGCCCATCATCTGCACGACTTCGTCGAGCGCAGTGCGGTGGTCGTAGGGGCCGGGCAAAAAACCTTTCAGGCTGGCGTAGATGAGCTTCGGGTTGGTGGCCGACAGCGCCGCGTAGTCGAGGCCGTATTTCGCAAACGTGCCGGGTTTGAAATTTTCGGCCACGACATCGGCGCTGGCACAAAGCCGGCGTGCGACCGCCGCGCCTTCCGCTCGGTGCAGGTCGATCTGGATGCTTTTTTTGTTGCGGTTGAACATCGGGAAAAAACCCGCGCCGGCACCAAGCAGCGTGCGCGTGCGGTCGCCTTCGAGCGGCTCGACCTTGATGACCTCGGCGCCCAGGTCAGCGAGCACCATGCCGCAGGTCGGCCCCATCACCATGTGGGTGAATTCGACGACCTTCAGGCCTCGCAGCGGCTGCGGGATCGGTCGCGCAGCGGCGTCATCGCGCGCTGAATGTTCGCTCACGCCGACACCGTCTTGGGCAGCCCGGCGCGCCAGATCGCACCGTGCAGCGGCTCTCCTTCGAGCCAGCCCGCAACCTGCTCGCGGAGTGCCATCAAGGCGTGGAAGTCCAGCCCGGTGGGCACCCCCATGCTGGCAAAGAGATAGGCGACATCTTCGGTGGCGACGTTGCCACTCGCACCAGGTGCATGTGGGCAGCCGCCGATGCCGCCGGTGCAGGCGTCGAAGCGCCGGATGCCAGCTGCCCAAGCAGCAAAAACATTCGCCGAACCGAGGCCGCGCGTGTCGTGGAAATGGGCGGTGTTCAAGCGCTCGCCGACGAGATCGAGGCCCTGCTCGAAGAGCTGCATGACATGCATCGGATCGGCGTAGCCGACGGTGTCGGCCAGGCCGATGCCGTCGCTGCCGGCGTCGACCGCGGCGCGCAGCAGGCGCAGCACTTCGGCCGGCTCGACGCGGCCCTGGATCGTGCAGCCGAAGGCCGTCGACAGGCCGACTTCGACCAGGCAGCGCGAGCCTTTGGCATCACGCAGGTCGACGATGCGGCGGATTTCTTCGAGCACTTCGTCGGGGGTCTTGCGCAGGTTCGCCAGGCTGTGCGCGTGGCTCGCCGACAGCGGCACCAACATCGAATGTGCGCCAGCGTCGATGGCACGCTCGGCGCCTTTCAGGTTGGGCACCAACACCGAGGCTTTCAAGCCTGGCAAGGTCTTGGCAAACGCCACCAACTCGGCGGTGTCGGCCAACTGCGGCATCAGCTTGGGCGGCACAAAAGAGCCGACCTCGATCTCGCGCAGGCCCGCCGCATGCGCAGCACGCAGCCACTCGAGCTTGTGCGCAGTGGCCAGCACGCGCGGCAGGATCTGCAGGCCGTCACGCAGGCCGACCTCGCGAACGGTCACGGTGTCGAGATTTGCCATGCCCACAATATAGCCAGGTCGTGTACGCCGCCGGACGCGGCGGCTCGTGCCGTGCCACGCCGCAGGGCATGGCCACACCGGTCTTGCAGATCTGCCGTTATCGAAAGTTCGAACTGGGCGTCGGTCGCAGTCTGCGTGCCGGCGCCCGCACAGGTGTTACCAAGGCGCGGCGCGGTAGTCCTTCAAGAACTGCCCCCACACATGCTCGCCGGTATTGATGCCATGCACGATGGGGTCGAGGATGCGGGCCGCGCCGTCGACGATGTCCAGCGGCGGATGAAAACGGTGCTCGGTGGTTTTGCGCGCAGCAATGTCGACGGGGTCTTCGTCAGTGACCCAGCCGGTGTCAACGCTGTTCATGTGGATGCCGTCCCCGTGGTAATCGGCCGCCGCGGTGCGGGTCATCATGTTCAGCGCTGCTTTGGCCATGTTGGTGTGCGGGTGGCGCGTGGTCTTGAAGCTGCGATAAAACTGGCCCTCCACCGCAGAGACGTTGACGATGTGTTTCTCCCGACCGGGAGTGCGCAGCATCAGGGGCTTGAGCCGCGCGTTGATCAGAAACGGGGCGATGGCGTTGACGAGCTGCACTTCGAGCAGCTCCACCGACGGCACTTCGTCCATCAGCATGCGCCACGAGTTGCGACGGCGAAGGTCGACTTGCTGCAGGTCTTGGTCGAGCCGGCCTTCGGGAAACAAATGCTGCTGTGCCAGCAACTCTTCAGGCAAAAGCGGTATCTGCGACAGCTCGGCCGCACGGGTCAGCGCGGGCAGCGCAGCGCCGTGCGCCGACGGCACAGCCGCGCCATTCGCTGCAGCGCTTTGCGGCAGGATGTGGGCGCTGCGCAAGCCGTCGTAGGTGCCGATCAGCTTGCGAACGCTGGCCGGCGCCTGGTGCAGCAGAGTCGTCTCGCCAGCCATCATGTGGGCGTAAAACTCGGGCGGGCGCCGCACTGTCTGGCAGGCGTTGTTGACGATGAAGTCCAGCCGCTGGCGCGTGCTAAGCAGTTCGTGGCAAAAGGCTTCCACGCTGGGCGTGTGGCGCAAATCCAGACCGAAAATCTCCAGGCGATGGCCCCATTCGCTGAAGTCGGCCTCTTCGGCATAACGCTTGGCTGAATCACGCGGGAACCGCGTGGTCACGATCAGGTGTGCACCCGCACGCAGCAGTTTCAGGCCGGCCTGGTAGCCGATCTTGACGCGGCCGCCAGTCAGCAAAGCAACCCGCCCCGTCAGGTCCGCCAGCTCCGTGCGTTTGCTGAAGTTGAACTCGGCACAGGCGGGGCAAAGCTGGTCGTAGAAGTGGTGAATGTGCTGGTACTTTTGCTTGCAGACGTAGCAGTGTTGTGGCTCTGCTGACGACTTGGGCGCACTGGCCGCGCTGTCGTCCAGCGCGGTGATGTCTTGTGCAGAAAAGCCCAGCGGCGGGAAAAACGCCGGCGTTGTGAAGACCGGTTTGCGGCGCAGCGCCCGAATGCCGGTTTCATGCAGCACGGCGTCACTCTTGCGCGTTAACGCGGCATGGCGTTCGCGGGCAGCGGCTTTGCGCTTTTGTCGACGCGCGTCGTGGTCGGGGTTGTGCACAAGCGCCACCGCTTGGTGCAGGCGCTCGCGATCAGAAGCGGGCAGCGCGGCCATGAGCTGCGCGTCGGCGGCGATTTGTTCAAGAAGCGCGGTCGCGGCGCGCAGTTGCTCGAGGAGCATGTGCTGGGGCGGCAGGCCCGGTGGCCTGGATGGGGATTCGTGACTCATCTGTGCATTCTCGGTCTTTGATTGTTTTGGGCGCGCGCGACGCTGGGCTGCAGTGCATCACCGCCCGGCATCACCGCCCGGCATCAGCGGCGAGCGCAGACCTGCACCAACCACAATCGCCAGCCCGTGTGGTAGCTCAGTCGCGCGCCAGCGATGAGGTGAATTCAGGCACCAGCGCGGCGTCGCCGGCACGCTCCGGCACCGACGTCAGCGTGGCCAGCACCGCGCCCGCCACATCGCGCCGAGCAAGGGCGTCGGCCATACGCTGCGGCGGGGCCAGCGACTCGATGGTGCAGCGCTGTGCGCACTTGCCGGCCGACCGTCTTGCGCCCTGGGCCGAACGCTTGGTTTTGTCTCGCGCAAACCGCGGCAAAAATCCGGCCCAACTGGCGGATGGACCGCGATTTGCTAGCCGCTGACGGCATGCAAGTCGTTGTCGCGAAGGAAGAATTTGGTGGGCCCTGAAGGATTCGAACCTTCGACCAACGGATTAAGAGTCCGCTGCTCTACCAACTGAGCTAAGGACCCGCTCGAGTAAATCGAGTGGTGGGTTGTGCGGGATTCGAACCCACGACCAACGGATTAAAAGTCCGCTGCTCTACCGGCTGAGCTAACAACCCCTCCGAAGAGCCTGAAATTATGCCACGGGATTCTGGCTCGCCAGGCGCACGGCTTCGGCCGCGGCGGCCATGCCGAAGGCCGCGGTGACCATCACGCTGGTGCCGTAGCCGTGGCAATTGAGGCCCTCGATCGTGCGCGGTTGCGCCGCATCGATCGCGGGGGTCGCCACACTTTCGCGCGAGAACACACAACGCAGGCCGATCGTGCCACTGCGCGCCGCGCCATGCTGCTTGCGCAGGCGCTGGCGCAGCGACGCCAGCAGCGGGTCGTGGGTCACCGC
>JANPDN010000197.1:0-70884 GCA_031431555.1 Rubrivivax sp. | reverse complement strand
GGGTGCTGATCTTCAAGCCCGAAGGTTTGTTCCAGAGTGTCAAAGCGAGGCTGATCTGATGCTGCGTTCGCTGCTCTTCGCCGCGGCCGTTGCTGCGGCCCTGCTTGGCGTTGGCGCCGTCGCGCCAAAATGGTTTCTCTTACTGGCCACGATGGCGGCGTCCAACGGCCTGGCCGTGCTCGGCATCTTCGTGCTGATGCGCGGTGGCGGCGCGAGTTTTGGCCAGGGCATGTTCTTCGCCATTGGCGCCTATGTCGCCGCGCTGACACCGCAAGCCTTTGGCCTCACCGACGCGGTGCTGCGGGTGCTGCTGGGCACCGTCGCCGCGGGCCTCTGCGCCGCAGTCTTCGCGCCGCTGCTGGCGCGTTACCGCGGCATCTTCTTCGCGATGCTGACGCTGGCGCTGTCGATGGTGCTCTTCGGCCTGCTGTCGAAATCCGGCGCAGTGGGTGGCAGTGATGGCATCACGGTGGCCAAGCCGACACTGTTTGGCGCGGCCTTGCCCGCTGGCCGCAGCGACTTCGTGC
Source organism: Rubrivivax sp. (assembly GCA_031431555.1). GTDB lineage: Bacteria > Pseudomonadota > Gammaproteobacteria > Burkholderiales > Burkholderiaceae_C > Rubrivivax. The sequence goes on along the minus strand of JANPDN010000197.1, from coordinate 70,357 downwards.
TCTACGCGCTGACCGTCGTGCTCGGCGGCCTCGCGGCCTGGGGCGTGACGGTCTACAACCGCTCGGTGGCCGGCCTCATCGCGCAGGCGGTGCGTGGCAACGCACTGCGCGTCGAATACCTTGGTGCGTCGGCGAAAGCCTCGCTGGCCACCAGCTTCGTACTCTGCAGCGTGCTTGGCGGCATGGGCGGCGCGATCACTGCGCTGGTGCTCGGCCATGTCGAGCCCAATTTCAGCAACTGGACGACCAGCGGCGAGTTTGTTTTTGTCGCCGTGCTCGCCGGCCACACCAGCGTCGCGGCGGTTTTTGTCGCCTCGCTGGTGCTGGAGATCGTGCGCTCGTTTTCGAACCTGTATTTCCCCAACACCTGGCAGCTTGCACTGGGTGCGTTTTTGCTGCTCGTGATCCTGTTCCGGCCTGACGGCATCGGCTCGTTGTGGGCCGGTAAGAGGAAATCGAAATGACAGCGCCGCTGCTGTCGGCGCGCGGCCTGAACAAACGTTTTGGCGCGGTCGTCGCTGCCGACGCGATCGATATCGAAGTGCCGGCCGGGCAGCGGCTGTCGGTGATCGGCAGCAACGGCGCCGGCAAGACGACCTTCGTCAATATGGTCACCGGTTATCTCAAGCCCGACAGCGGCCAGATCCAGCTCGAAGGCCGGGACATCACGCGCCTGGACCACCGCAGCATCGCGCGGCTGGGCATCTGCCGGTCGTTCCAGATCCCGCAGCTGTGCCTGGAGCTGAGCGTGTTCGACAACCTGCTCGTTGCGGTGGCCGCAGTCGATGGTGCGCCGTCGCTGTGGCGCGCCGCCGATGGCGCGGCATCGCGCCGGCGCGCTGACGAATTGATGCAGCGCTTCGGCCTCGGCGCCGACGCGCAGCGGCCGGTGTCAGAGCTGGCCGGCGGCGTGCGCAAAGTGCTCGATATCGCGCTCGCACTGGCACGCCGGCCGAAGCTCTTGTTGCTCGACGAACCCACCTCGGGGGTCAGCGCCGACGAAAAATTCACCGCCATGCGGCGGGTCATGGAGGCCCTGGCCGGCGAAGCCGCGACCGTCGTTTTCATCGAACACGATATGGACATCGTGGCCGAATTTTCCGAGCGTGTACTGGCCTTCTACAGCGGCCGCGTGATTGCCGACGGTTCGCCGGCGCAAGTGCTGGCCGACGCTGATGTGCAGCGGTATGTGACGGGAAGCGCGGTCACGGCCAGCGCCGTCGCGGGGGCTTGAGGATGAGCGCGCTGTTGCGGGTCAACCACCTCGCCGCCACGATCCAGGCGATGCCGGCGTTGCGCGACTTGTCGCTGCATGTCGACGAAGGCGAGATGGTCTGCCTGGTCGGGCGCAACGGTGCCGGCAAGACGAGTTTCATGCGCGCGGTGATGGGCCATCTGCCGGCCGCGGGCGGCGAGATCGACTTTGCCGGCAGCAGCCTGAAGAGCCTGCCGCGCCACGCCCGCGCTGCTCTGGGCATCGGCTACATGCCCGAAGACCGTGGTCTGGTGCCGCAGCTCACGGTGGAAGAAAACATCCTGCTGCCGGTGTGGGTCAGCGGCGGCCGGCTGCAGCGCGCCGAGCGGCTTGCGCTGGCCTACCGGCTGCTGCCAGAAGTCGAGCAGATGAAGGACCGGCGTGCGCTGCTGCTGTCGGGCGGGCAGCAAAAACTCGTCGCGCTGGCGCGTGCGCTGGCCGTCGGCACGCGGCTGCTGCTGCTCGACGAGCCCTTTGAAGGTGTCGCACCGGCGCTCGCGCAGCGCCTGGCCGAAGTCATCCATGCCTTGCAGGGCACGACGCTGGCGGTGCTGATATCGCAGTCCGACGTTCACCACGGCGCGGCGCTGTTTGTGCGCCAGTACACCATCGAGCGCGGCGCGAATGCCATCGCGGCGACGGTCGCGACCACGGCGGCTTGACGCCTGCCCGGCCGGCAACAAGACTGAAGCCTGCGATGCCCGCACTGCCACACCTGAAACACTGGCCGGCCGCGCCAGCGATGCACGATGAGGCGCACTTTGGCGACCGCGTCGTACGCTGCTTCGAGCAGCGAGCGCGCAGCGTGCATGCGCTGCTGGAACAGGCCGCGCAACAGCACCCGGATCGCGAAGCGTTGGTCAGCGGTGAGCGCCGCGAGACGTGGCGCTCGCTGGCTGCGGTCGCGGGCTGCACCGCGACGGGCTTGCAGATTCAAGGCGTGCAGCGTGGTGACCGTGTCCTGCTGCTGCTCAACAACGGCGCTGAATTTGTCATCGCCGCCTGCGCGCTGGCGAAACTCGGCGCCGTGGCGGTGCCGCTGTCGGTGCGCAGCGCGGCGCCCGAGATCGAGTACGTCGCCGCACAGTCGGGCGCGATGCTGGCGATCAGCGAAGACAAGCTCGAGCCGCTGCTGCCGGCCGGGCTGGCGCGTTTGCTGGCGAGCGGGTTTGCGGGTCTGGCCACGGACCCGGCCAACGCCGCGCCGCCACTGCCGGCTTTGGTCGACGAAGAAGATACCGCCGTCATCCTCTACACCTCGGGCACCACCGGCCGGCCCAAGGGCGCGATGCTCACGCACTTCAATATCGTGCACTCTGCGATGCACTACCAGGCCTGCATGGCGCTGGGTGCGTCGGATCGCAGCCTGGTCGCGGTGCCGCTGTCGCATGTCACGGGTCTCGTCGCGCAGATGCACACGATGCTGCTTTGCGCGGGCACGCTGGTGCTGCTGGACAGCTTCAAGGCCGGCGCGTTTTTGCAACTCGCGGCGCGCGAAAAGATCACCCACACGCTGATGGTGCCAGCGATGTACCGGCTCTGTCTGCTGCAGGACAACTTCGCCGCACACGATCTCTCGGCCTGGCGCGTCGGCGCCTATGGCGGCGCGCCGATGGCGCCGGCAACCATCGCCGCGCTGGCCACGGCCTTGCCGGCGTTGACACTGCTCAACTGCTACGGCGCCACCGAGACCACGTCGCCGGCCACCGTGATGCCGGTCGGCGGCACCACTGTGCATCCGGAGTCGGTGGGGGTTGCGGTGCCTTGCGGCGAGCTGCGCGTGGTCGACGGCGAAGGCTGCGTGCTGCCGGCCAGCCAAACCGGCGAGATCCACATCGGCGGCCCGATGGTCGTCAAGGGTTACTGGAACAACCCGCAGGCCACGGCCGAGAATTTCACGGCGGGGTTTTGGCATTCGGGTGATCTGGGCTGTATCGATGAAGACGGGTTTGTGCAGGTGCTCGACCGCATCAAGGATGTCATCAACCGCGGTGGCTACAAGGTATTTTCGAGCGAAGTCGAAGCGGTACTGGTGCAGCACCCGGCGGTCGTCGAGGCGGCCATCGTCTCGTACGCCTGCCCGATGCTGGGTGAGCGTGTGATGGCTTTTGTGAGCGTCAAGGCCAGCGTCATGACAAGCGCCACCGAAGACGATTTGAAGGCCTTTTGTGCCCAGCGCCTGGCCGACTACAAGGTGCCCGAGCGCTGGTCGCTGCAAAGCGAGCCGCTGCCGCGCAACGCCAACGGCAAACTCATGAAGCGACCGTTGCGCGACATGGCCGGAGCAGGCGCTTGACGATGCGCGCACTGATTCCGATTGTCGCCGCTGCGGTTTTGATCGTAGCGGCGGTGCCACCCGCCGCGGCTCACCCGCACTTTCATTTCAGCTACCAGGTCGAGCCGCTGATCGAAGCGCAGGCCCTCATCGGCCTGCGGGTGCACTGGTGGGTCGATGCGGTGGCCAGTGCGCAGATCCGCGGTGCTGCCGACCTCAACCGCGACGGCCGGCTCGACGCCGACGAGCTGGCCGCCTTTGCCCGTGGCAACGACCGCCTGCTGCGGCCGCAGCGGTATTTCATCCGCGTGGATGACGCCACCGATGACGCCAGCGATGACGCCGCGAAAAAGGTCAACACGACCACTGCGGCGGCTGCGCTGGAAGAGCCGCTAACCCTCGATATGGACGTCAGCCAGTCGCTCGGCGCCGTCGACGAAGGCGAGGCCGGCATCCGGCTGCACTTCGAGATGCGCTTCAGCGGCGCCGCGCCACCGACGGCATTCGGCGTGCGCTTCTTCGACCCGACCTGGAACGTCGCGCTGACCCCGCATGCAGCCATGCTGCCAGTGTCAACAACCACGCCGAGCGCCTGCCGCGCCGAGCTGCGCGCACAAACCCTGGCGACTTTCGGCTGGGGCGAGCAGCAGGTCGCTCGTCTTGTATTTCGATGTGCGCCTGCAGAGCCGGTCCGGCTGCACGCGCGCAGAACAGCCAGCCCCCGGACCCACCCAGAGGAGATCAAAGAATGAAGACCCGAATTTCTTTCGCCGCCGTGGCCACGGCGCTGATCACCGCCGCCTCGGCGGTATCGGCGCAGCCCTACGAGAGCTGCCACAAATCCAAATACGGGGCCGACGACCAGGCCGGTGCGCTGAACAACATCACCAGCGCCAACACCCTGGCAGCAACCAAGCTGGTCAAGCAGGGCAAGGCCATGCGCATGGGCATCGAGACCAACAGCAAGACCCCGGCCTTCCCGCCGCGCACCTTCTCAGTCACGGTGTTGACGCCGGGCCAGGAGTACGGCCGCTCGCTTGGCGAGACCAAGACCAACTACAACGACGACATCATCATGGGCTGGGTCGGCATCGGCAGCCAGCTCGACGGCCTGGGCCATATCGGCATCGACGGCATCTACTACAACTGCCGCAAGGGCGCCGACTTCGTCACTGCCGGCGGCTTGATGAAGTACGGCATCGAAACCGTGCCGGCAGTCGCCACCCGCGGCGTGATCCTGGACATGGTCGCGCTGACCGGCAAGAGCCCGGTGCCCGAAGGCACGGCGTTCAACAAGCGGGAGATCGACGCCGCGCTCGCACGCCAAGGCAACATGAAGATCGGCAAGGGCGACGTCGTCATCTTCCACACCGGCTGGACGCAACTCATCGGCAAGGACGACAAACGTTATGGCGGCGTCGAGCCAGGCCTGGGGATCGAAGGCGCGCATTACCTGGCCTCGCTCGGCGTGGCCATGGTCGGTGCCGACACCTGGGGCCTGGAGGTGCTGCCTTTCGAAGTGCCGTCCAAGGTTTTCCACGTGCACCAGATCCTGCTCGCGCAGCACGGCATCTTCATCCTGGAAAACGTGGTCAGCGACCAGGCCGTGGCGGACAAGGTCTATGAGGGCCTGTTCACTCTCGGGGCGTCACGCGTGACCGGCGCGGTGCAGGCGATCATCAACCCGATCTTTCTGTACTGATCTTGCTGGCGGGCCAGCGCCGCTGCTTTTGCGGCGCTGGCCACTACGCTCTCAGGAGCGCTTGCCGAACAAGCCGGCGATCCAGGCCTTGAAGACGGTCCACATCAAGGCCAGCGCGTTCAATTCGTTGGCGCTTGCGGGTATCGGTGCAGGTTTGGACACCGCCGCGGCACCCGCTGCGGGTGAGGCTGCGTTCGCTGCGCCCATGCCGGTCGTCGGCACACCCGTGGCGGACACGGCCGCAGGCGCGGTAGCCACCGCGGCCGCTGCAGCGCGAAAATTGTCTGCAAACTGCGCCAGCATCGCATCCGACACCGGCACCAGCAGGCGGCTGCCAAATTGCGCCAGCTTGCCGCTGACGACCACCGTGGCCTGGCCGACGAGCACCGATGTGTTGGCGGTCTCGCCGGCTTCGAGGTGCGCAGCTAGGTTCATCGATGCCGACGAGCCGCCGCGGTCGGCGCCCTTGCCCAGCAACTGCATCGAGCGCGTCGCGGCGTCGAGGCCCAGGACTTCGATATCGCCGCCGAACTTCATCGACGCCGGGCCGACGCGGCTGTTGACGGTGCCCTTGAAGTGCGTCGCGTCGATCTGTTCGGTGATCGCTGCGCCGGGCATGCAGCCAGCCACCGCGCGGATGTCACAGAGCACCGCCCAGGCCTGCTCGGCGCTGACATCGAGCGGGTAACGTTTGTCGAGTTTGACTTCCATTGAATGTTCGCTTTCACTGCATCGGGTTGATTGCGCAATTTAGAGGTCGGGCCGTCACGGGCGCAAGGGTACTCACCGGCACGCAGGGCACGACCTCATGTGACGCTGTGCATGGTCGAGCCTTGCCAACCCGCGAATCCGGGATTGCCGCGCGGAAGATCCGTCGCCGATGATCCAGCGCCATGCTGACTGCAACTGCGACCTCGCTCCGACGCTTGCCCGCCGCCAGCGGCAGGGCCGTGTCGTCGACCCTGCAGCATGGCTTGCAGACGGTCGACAGGCAATGGCTGTCGCTCCTTCTGGCGGCTGATATCGCCTTCATGGCCCTGCATTTCTATCGCAAGGTCCACGGCGCGGGATCGGGGCTGCTCGATATCAGCCAGGACGGCGGCTACGCCGAGATGTTCCAGTACCTCAAGGAGTTCTGGATCGCGTTGCTGCTGGCGCGCGCGGCGGTGCTGCGTCGCGACCGCTGGCTGTGGCTGTGGAGTATGGTGTTTGCCTACGTGCTGCTCGACGATGCGATGGAAATTCACGAGCGCGCCGGCAACTGGTTGGCCGCGCATGGCGTTGTTGGCGCCGGGCTCGGCGCCAAGGCCAAAGATCTCGGGCAGCTGCTGTTTTTTGTCGGCGCGGCAGGGATCTGCGCTAGCGCCGTGGTCGCGCTGCGCAGGTTTCTGCCGGCGCCACCGATGCAAGTTCACAACGCGCTGCTGCTGCTTTTTGCGGGCCTGGTCTTTTTTGGCGTCGCCGTGGATCTGCTGCACTCGATCGTCGCGCGGCTGGGCGTTCGTGGCCTGGGGGTGATCGAAGACGGTGGCGAGATGCTGGTGATGAGTCTGCTCGCCGCCTACGCGTCGGGCCTGGTGCGCCGCCCGCCCTGAGCCGCTCATGCCGGGGCAGCCCGGGACGTCGCGGCGCCGGCGCCGATCACTTCTTGCGCAGCTTCTGGATCGCCGCCAACTGCGCCGCCATCGCCGCAAATTCGCCTTGCGCCGAGGCGAAGTCGATATCGGTCTTGGCGTTTTTCATCGCTTCTTCGGCAAGCTTCTGGGCTTCGAGCGCCTTGGCTTCGTCGAGGTCGTGGCCGCGGATCGCGGTGTCGGCCAGCACCGTGACGGTGCCCGGCTGGACTTCGAGGATGCCGCCAGCGACGAAGACAAATTCTTCTTCGCCGTTGTCGGCGCGGATGATGCGCACCGCACCGGGTTTGATGCGCGTGATCAGCGGCGTGTGGCGCGGGTAGATGCCGAGCTCGCCCATCTCGCCGGGCAGCGCGACAAATTTTGCCTCGCCGGAGAAGATGTTCGCTTCGGCAGAGACGACGTCGACGTGGAGAGTGGCCATGAGGTGCCTCGTTAAGGTCGCGCCGTTTACTGCAGTTTCTTGGCCTTCTCGAAGGCCTCGTCGATGGTGCCGACCATGTAGAAGGCCTGCTCGGGCAGGTGGTCACATTCGCCGGCGACGATCATCTTGAAGCCGCGGATGGTTTCTTTCAGCGTCACGTATTTGCCGGGTGAGCCGGTGAAGACTTCGGCGACGTGGAAAGGCTGGCTCAGGAAACGCTGGATCTTGCGCGCGCGGGCCACCGCAAGCTTGTCTTCCGGGCTGAGCTCGTCCATGCCCAGGATCGCGATGATGTCGCGCAGTTCCTTGTAGCGCTGCAGGGTCTGCTGCACCGCACGCGTGGTGTCGTAATGCTCCTGGCCGACGACGTTGGGGTCGACCTGGCGGCTGTTGCTGTCCAGCGGGTCGACCGCCGGGTAGATGCCCAGCGAAGCGATGTCGCGGCTCAGCACCACGGTGGCGTCAAGGTGGGCGAAGGTGGTGGCCGGCGACGGGTCGGTCAAGTCGTCGGCCGGCACGTAGACGGCCTGGATCGAGGTGATCGAGCCAACCTTGGTCGACGTGATGCGTTCTTGCAGGCGGCCCATTTCTTCGGCCAGCGTCGGCTGGTAGCCCACCGCCGAAGGCATGCGCCCGAGCAGCGCCGAAACTTCGGTGCCGGCCAGCGTGAAGCGGTAGATGTTGTCGACGAAGAAGAGCACGTCCTTGCCTTCGTCGCGGAAGGACTCGGCAATCGTCAGGCCGGTCAGCGCGACACGCAGGCGGTTGCCTGGCGGTTCGTTCATCTGGCCGTAGACCCTCGAGACCTTGCTCTCGCTTAAGGACTCAAGGTTCACGACGCCTGAATCGGCCATCTCGTGATAGAAGTCGTTGCCCTCGCGGGTGCGCTCGCCGACACCGGCAAATACCGACAGGCCAGAGTGCGCCTTGGCGATGTTGTTGATGAGCTCCATCATGTTCACGGTCTTGCCGACGCCGGCGCCGCCGAACAGGCCGACCTTGCCGCCCTTGGCAAACGGGCAGATCAGGTCGATGACCTTGATGCCGGTCTCGAGCAGTTCCTGCGACGGGCTCAGCTCGTCATAAGCCGGCGCCTTGCGGTGGATGCTCATCTTGAGCGTGCCGTCAACCGGGCCGCGCTCGTCGATCGGGTTGCCCAGCACGTCCATGATGCGGCCCAGCGTGGCCTTGCCCACCGGCACGTGGATCGCAGCACCGGTGTTGTTGACCATCAGGCCGCGGCGCAGCCCGTCAGACGAGCCGAGCGCGATCGTGCGCACGATGCCGTCGCCGAGTTGCTGCTGGACTTCAAGCGTCAGCGCGGTGCCGTCGAGCTTGAGCGCGTCATAAACACGCGGCATCTGGTCACGCGGGAACTCGACGTCGACGACGGCGCCGATGCACTGGACGATCTTGCCTTGGGCTTGGGTGGCGGACATGTTTGGATTCCTTCGGTTCTTCGATTCTTTAGACCGCAGCAGCGCCGCCGACGATCTCACTCAATTCCTTGGTGATCGCGGCTTGCCGGGTCTTGTTGTAGATGAGCTTGAGTTCGCCGATCAGGCTGCCGGCGTTGTCGGTGGCGGCCTTCATCGCGACCATGCGCGCGCTCTGCTCGCTGGCCATGTTCTCGGCCACCGCCTGGAAGACCAGGGCTTCGATGTAGCGTGTGAACAGCTCGTCGATGACGGTGGCTGCATCGGGCTCGTAGAGGTAGTCCCAGCTGTAGGCCGATTTTTCGGCATCGCTCTGCGCCAGGCGCTCGGCCGACAGCGGCAGCAACTGCTCGATCACCGGCTCTTGTTTCATCGTATTGATGAACCTGGTGTACGCCAGGTGCACCGAGTCGACCTTGCCGGCGACAAAAGCGTCGAGCATGACCTTCACCGGGCCGATGAGTTTTTCAAGCTGCGGCGCGTCACCGAGCTGCACCGCCTGGCTCATGACCTTGGCGCCGAAGCGGTTCATGAACCCCAAGCCCTTGTTGCCGATGGCCACCGTGATCGACGTGCTGCCTGACGTGCTCACGTCCTTCATGCGCGCGGTCACCGCGCGCAGGATGTTCGTATTGAGGCCGCCGCACAGGCCCTTGTCGGTGGTCACGACGATGAAGCCGGCGACCTTGGCGCTGCTGCCGTCCTTGGCCCCGGCACGCATATAGGGCGATTTGTACTCGGGATTCGCCTTGGACAGATTGGCTGCGATATTGCGCACCTTGTCGCTGTACGGGCGCGCCGCGCGCATGCGCTCCTGCGCCTTGCGCATCTTGCTGGCGGCGACCATCTCCATGGCCTTGGTGATCTTCCTGGTGTTCTCCACCGATTTGATCTTGACGCGTATCTCTTTGCCGACTGCCATCGCAACTGCTCCTGTGGCTCAGTGGATCAGTGGCTTCAGCCGAATGATTTTTTGAACGCGGTGACGGCGCTGTTCAGCTCTGACTCGGCATCCTTGTCGAGCGCCTTGTCCGTTTCCATCTTCGCCAGCAGGCCGGCGTGGCTGGACTTCAGGAACTGGTGCAGGCCATGCTCGAAAGGCAGCACACGCTTGATGTCGATATCGTCCATGAAGCCCTTGTTGACTGCGAACAGCGTCGCGGCCATCAGGCTGATCGGCAGCGGCGAGTACTGCGCCTGCTTGAGCAGTTCAGTTACCCGCGCGCCGCGGTCGAGCTGCTTGCGCGTGGCGGCGTCGAGGTCGGACGCAAACTGCGCAAACGCGGCGAGTTCGCGGTACTGGGCCAGGTCGGTGCGGATGCCGCCTGAGAGGTTTTTGATGAGCTTGGTCTGTGCCGAGCTGCCGACCCGCGACACCGAGCTGCCGGCGTTGATGGCCGGGCGGATGCCGGCGTTGAACAGGCTCGTTTCCAGGAAGATCTGGCCGTCGGTGATCGAGATCACGTTGGTCGGCACAAACGCCGACACGTCGCCGGCTTGCGTCTCGATGATCGGCAGCGCGGTCAATGAGCCGGTCTGGCCCTTGACCTCGCCCTTGGTGAAGTCTTCAACGTACTTGACGTTGACGCGCGCCGCACGTTCGAGCAAGCGGCTGTGCAGATAGAACACGTCGCCGGGGTAGGCTTCGCGGCCTGGCGGGCGGCGCAGCAGCAACGAGACCTGGCGGTAGGCCACGGCCTGCTTGGACAGGTCGTCGTAAATGATCAGCGCGTCTTGGCCGCGGTCGCGGAAATACTCGCCCATCGTGCAGCCCGAATAGGCCGACACATACTGCATCGCGGCCGACTCTGAAGCGCTGGCAGCGACGACGATGGTGAAGTCCATCGCGCCATTGGCTTCGAGCGCACGCACCACGTTTTTGATCGAGCTGGCTTTCTGGCCGATCGCCACGTAGACGCAGGTCATGTTCTGACCCTTCTGGTTGATGATCGCGTCGATCGCCACCGCGGTCTTGCCGGTCTGGCGGTCGCCGATGATCAGCTCGCGCTGGCCGCGGCCGATCGGCACCATCGAGTCGATCGTCTTCAAACCCGTCTGCACCGGCTGGCTCACCGACTGGCGCGCGATCACGCCGGGCGCGACCTTCTCGATGACGTCGGTCATCTTGGCGTTGATCGGGCCTTTGCCGTCGATCGGCTGGCCGAGCGCGTTGACAACCCGGCCGATGAGTTCGGGGCCGACCGGCACTTCAAGAATGCGGCCGGTGCACTTGACCGTGTCGCCTTCGGAGATATGTTCGTACTCGCCCAAGATCACCGCGCCGACCGAGTCGCGCTCGAGGTTCAGCGCCAGGCCGAAGGTCGGCTGGCCGTCCTTGGTGGGCGGGAACTCCAGCATTTCGCCGGCCATCGCGTCGCTCAGGCCGTGCACACGCACGATGCCGTCGGTGACCGACACCACGGTGCCCTGGTTCTTGATGTCCGCGCCGACGCTCAAGCCTTCGATGCGGCTCTTGATCAGTTCGGAAATTTCTGCGGGATTGAGTTGCATTCTTTTCTCCTGTGGGGCGACGCTCAAGCAGTGAGCGCGACCTTCATCTGTTCGAGGCGGTTTTTGATCGAGGTGTCGAGCACCTCGTCACCAACGATGACGCGGATGCCGCCGATGAGCTGCGGCTGCAAGCTCACGCTGGCGTTGAGCTTGCGGCCAAAGCGCTTTTCGAGCGTGGCCACCACCTCGGCGAGCAGGCCGCCGTCGATCGGGAACGCACTCTCGATGACGGCATCAGACACGCCGCCGCGGGCGTTGACCAGGGCCTGAAACTGCGCCGCGATGGCCGGCAGCGCAGCGACCCGGCCATTGTCGATGACGACCCGCAGAAGGTTCTGCGCCGGGCCCGAAAGCGGCTCGTTCACGACACCACTGACGAGCTCGAAAATCTGCGCCGAGCTGACCTTCGGGTTGTCGGCAAACTGGCGCAGTTGGGCGTCAGCCGCCACCGCCGCGAGGCGGTTGACTTCGGCGCTCAAAGCCACAGCGTTGCCGCCGGCCGCCTTGAACAAGGCTTCGGCGTAGGGCCGGGCGATGGTGGCGATTTCGGCCATCGTCAGCCCTCCCGCCGGGCCGCCGAGAGCCACGAAGTGGCTCCTGCGTCGCCCAGGGCGGGCTGCGCCCCCTCGGGGGGCAGCGAACGAATGTGAGCGTGGGGGTGCATGTTTACAGCTCGGCTTTCAGCCGGCCCAGAAGCTCGGCATGAACTGCCGGATTGACCTCTTTGCGCAGGATCGCCTCGGCGCCCTTGACGGCCAGCGCGGCGACCTGCTCGCGCAAGACCTCGCGGGCCTTCATCGACTCTTGCTCGGCTTCGGCCTTGGCCGCGGTAACGATCTTGGCGCCTTCGTCCGACGCGCGGCCCTTGGCCTCCTCGATCATCGACTGCGCCAGGCGCTCGGCATCGGCCAGGCGCTTGGTCGCGTCGTCGCGGGCAGCGGAAAGCTGCTCTTCGACGCGCTTGTTGGCAAGGCCAAGTTCGGCCTTGGCCTTGTCGGCCGCCGACAGCCCATCGGCGATCTTCTGCGCGCGCGCGTCGAGCGCCGCGATGATGGGCGGCCAGATGAATTTCATCGTGAACCCGATCAGGATCAGGAACACGATCATCTGGATGATGAGGGTGCTGGTGATGCTCACGTGTATGCCTCGATCACGGTAAACGGGTGGCGGTGCCGGCCGCGCAATGTTTGCATTGCGGCCGGGTGGACGTCAGACCGGGATTACTTCGGCAGCAAGGCGAGCTGGGCCAGGAACGGGTTGGCGGTGGTGAACCACAGCGCGATACCGGTGCCGATGATGAACGACGCGTCGATCAAGCCGACGAGCAGGAACATCTTGGTCTGCAGCTCGCCCATCAGCTCGGGCTGGCGCGCGGCCGACTCGAGGTATTTGCTGCCCATGACGCCGATGCCGATACAAGCGCCCATGGCGCCCAGACCGATGATGAGACCAGCGGCAAGCGCGACGAGACCGATGAGTTCCATGTTGACTCCTGTTGGAAAAGTTTGGAAGGTGGAAAGGAAAAAGGAAGAAGCAAAAAACGATCAGTGGGCGTCGTGGGCCTGGCCCACGTAGACCAGGGTCAGCATCATGAACACGAACGCTTGCAGGATGATGATCAGGATGTGGAAGATGGCCCAGAAGGTGCCTGCGATGATGTGCAGGCCAGCCAGCACGAAGCCCCCGAAGGACAGCGTGAACGCGCCGCCGAGCAGCGCGATGAGCAGGAAGATCAGCTCACCGGCGTACATATTGCCGAACAGTCGCATGCCATGCGAGACCGTCTTGGCAACGAACTCGACAATCTGCATCGCAAAATTGACGATGCCCAACAGCAGCGCGAAGATCGGGTTCTTGCTGGTGCCAAACGGCGCCACCACCAACTCGTGCGCCCAACCGCCCAGGCCCTTGATCTTGATGTTGTAGTACAGGCAGATCAGCAGCACCGCGACCGACAGGCCCATCGTCACCGACAGGTCGGCGGTGGGCACCACCCGCAGATAGGCCTGGTGCGGGTCACGGCCGGTGGCACTAAAGATCGACTCCCAGACCTTGGGCAGCAGATCGACCGGCAACAGATCCATCGCGTTGAGCAAAAAGATCCAGACAAAAACCGTCAGCGCCAGCGGCGCCACGAACTTGCGGCTGGCCGCGTTGTGCACGATGCCCTTGGCTTGCGCGTCAACCATCTCAACGAGGAATTCCACCGCTGCCTGAAATCGGCCAGGCACACCTGCGGTGGCCTTGCGTGCGGCCAGCCAGAGCAGCCCGCAGCCGACGACGCCGAGCACGATCGAGAAGAAAACGGAGTCGAAATTGATGACCGAAAAGTCGACCAGCGATTTGGGTTTGCCGTTGGCCAGGTGGGTCAGGTGGTGAACAATATATTCACCGCTGGTGGGCGCTGCGCTTGCTTCTGCGGCCATCTTGTCCTCAGCGACTGTTCTTTTCGTCGGTTGTTCTGATTCGACCCCGCCACAGCAGGGCCACCCAATTCACGCTCAGGCACACCGCCAGCGCCGCCAGCAAAGCCGGCCAACTCAGACGAGGCACCACCCTGGCCGCGGCCAACAACAGGGCCAGCACCAGGATCACTTTCACGCCCTCCCAGAACATGAATCCGACCGCCGCAGCGGCCGGGCTCTTGCCCGGCAGTCTCATGATGCCGCGGGCCAAAATCATCTGCGGCAACACGATGCTGGCCGCCCCATAAAGCGCCGACCAGCCCAAATCAATCTGCCCGCTTAAGCCCCAGCACAAGGCTGCGACGACAAACCCGGCCGCGGCCTGCGCCGCGACCACCGACCACACCGAGATCGAAGGCAGCCGAGCCCGAAGTGCCTGCGCCTGTTCGCGCGTCAGCGGTGTCGGGGGGGTGTCGTCGTCCTCGTCGTCCCAACTTCTTGGCTGTGCCTGAGCGACTCGGCGGTCGAATCTCTCGGGCATGGGCAGGTCGTTGGAGGGTCGGAGCAAACCTCGGGATTATACGTAATTCGGGGCTGTTTCCGATAGCCCCGCATGCAGTTGCACATCCCCGACCTGCGCAGTTGGATGTCAGCCCCACGACAGCAAAGTTGTGGCCGTCCGGCGAAGATCGGGCCATGAACCCGAAGCTCTTGTCGCTGCTTGTACCTGCACCCGAACGCGCAACGCAGCGTGCTGCATTCGCAGTCGACGTGATGATCGCGGCCGCGATCGCACTGTGCATCCCGGCGTCGACCCGGGCTGCCACGACGCCCGAACGCGAGCCGCCAAAACCGCATCACCGTGCCGACGGCTATCAGAACAACCATGTCGACTTCGCGCCCAAGGGCATCCTCAAGCTGTTGCAGTGGAAGGCCGACGCGGCACGCCAGGGCCTGCCCAAACCACCGCTGCTGCCTACACCGGTGGTCAAGCCCGATCTCGATTTCATCCGCAGCAACGCTGTCGCCGGCGCGGCGATGCAACCAGCGATGACCTGGATCGGGCACGCCAGCGTGCTGGCGCAATTTGGTGGTGTGAATGTGATCACCGATCCGATCTTTTCCGAGCGCGCCTCGCCGGTCAGCTTTCTCGGCCCCAAACGCGCTCAGCCGCCCGGCCTGGCGCTGGCCGAACTGCCGCGCATCGATATCGTCGTCGTCTCGCACAACCACTACGACCATTGTGATGAAGCCAGCCTGCGCGCGTTGAACGCCCAGGCCGGCGGCCCGCCGCTGTTCATCGTGCCGTTGGGCGTGAAGGCCTGGCTGGCCGATGCTGGCATCGGCAATGCCGTCGAACTCGACTGGTGGCAGTCCCACCGCGTCGACACCCCGAGTGGCGCCGTCGACGTGGTGCTCACCCCAGTGCAGCATTGGTCCGGCCGCACGCTCGGCGATCGGCTGCAAACGCTGTGGGGCGGCTACGCCATCTTCAGCAACGACTTCCATCTCTACTACGGCGGCGATACCGGGTACTCGGCCGATTTTGCGGAGACCAAAAAGCGCTTCGCCGAGCGCCAGCGCGCCGGCGGCGGTTTTGATATCGCGCTGCTGCCGGTCGGCGCCTACGAACCGCGCTGGTTCATGCGCGATCAACATATCAACCCGGCCGAGGCTGTGCTCGCGCACCGCGACCTCGGCGCCAAACGTTCGCTCGGCGTGCATTGGGGCACCTTCGAGCTGACTGACGAATCGCTCGACGAACCGCCCCGCGCGCTCGCCGCGGCATTGAAGGAACAAGGCGTCGGTGCCGATATATTCACTGTCGTCGCCATCGGCCAGACGCTAAAGTTGCCGCGGCGCGCGGCGCCTTGAACATCGCGGCGCATCGCGCCATCGGCACGGCGATGGAACCGATCTGCCGATCACCCCCTCAGACTGCCACGATGCGCTTGATCCGATCTGCACTTGCTTCGCTGGCCGCCCTGGCTGCACTGGCTTCACTGTCCACGACAACCAGCGCCACCGCTGCGCCCGCGGCCGGCAGCGCCGTGGTGCAAACCGGGCAGGTGCGCGCCGAACTGATTGCGCACGCACCCGACGGCATGGTCGCCGGCAAGCCGCTCTGGCTGGGGCTGCGCATCGAGCACCAGCCGCACTGGCACACCTATTGGAAAAACCCCGGCGACTCCGGCCTGCCGACGACCCTGCAATGGACGCTGCCGGCCGGCTTTGTCGCGGGCGACATCCGTTGGCCCACGCCCAAGCCGCTGCCGGTCGGCCCGCTGGTCAACTTCGGCTATGAAGGCACCCTGCTGCTGCCGGTCGCGGTGCAGGTGCCGGCCGGCTTTGCAGCCGACACGCTGGACATCCGGCTGCGTGCCGACTGGCTGGTCTGCAAAGACATCTGCATCCCCGAAGGTGGCGACTTTGTATTGCGGCTGCCTGCGCGCGCGGCCACCGCGGCCCACGCGGCGTTGTTTGACGCGACGCAGAAACTGCAACCGCAGCAGCTGGCCCAAGCCCGCGCCAGCGCGCGCATCGAAGGTGATGTGCTGGCGGTCAGCGTCGCCGGCCTGCCGGCGGCCTGGCAGGGCCGCGCGCTGCACTTTTTCCCCGAGTTGGGCGGCGTCATCGACAACGCTGCCAAGCCGCGGGCAAAGTGGCAGGGCGGCGATTGGAGCGTGCGTGTGCCGCTGTCGCCGCAGCGCTCTGAAAGCCCGGCGACGATGGCCGTCGTGCTCGCTGCCGACGGCCAGGCCGGTGGTGCTCAAGTTCAGGTGGCGGTGGCCGGCAACTGGCCGGTGATCGGCGCGCTGCCGCAGCCCGGTGGGGCCGATGCGCAAACGCGGACGCCATCAACGATCACCACAACCGCGTCCGATCTCAGCCTGCTCGCCGCACTGCTCTTTGCCATCGTCGGTGGCGCGCTGTTGAACCTGATGCCCTGCGTCTTCCCGGTGCTGTCGCTCAAGGTCATCGGCTTTGCGGCGCATTCGGCAGACCGCCGCGCGCTGCTCGCCGGCGGGCTGGCCTACAGCGCCGGTGTGATCTTGAGTTTTGTCGCGCTGGCGGCGCTGCTGCTGGCGCTGCGCGCAGGCGGTGAGCAACTCGGCTGGGGCTTCCAGTTGCAGTCGCCGCTGGTGATTGCCGCGCTGGCGGCGCTGTTCACGCTGATCGGCTTGAATCTCGCCGGCGTTTATGAATTTGGCAATCTGCTGCCGGGCTCGCTGGCGGCCGTGCGCGCCCGCCATCCGCTGGTCGATTCCGCACTGACTGGCGTGCTCGCCGTCGCCGTCGCCTCACCCTGCACCGCGCCCTTCATGGGCGCCTCGCTCGGCCTGGCGTTCACGCTGCCGGCAGCGCAGGCGCTGCTGATCTTTGCAGCGCTCGGGTTTGGCATGGCGCTGCCTTACCTCGCCGCGAGCGCGTGGCCGGCGGTCGCCCGCGCGATGCCGCGCCCGGGGGTGTGGATGCTGCACTTCAAGACCGTGATGGCGTTCCCGATGTTTGCGACCGTGGTCTGGCTGGTCTGGGTGCTCGGCCAGCAAATTGGCATCGATGGCGCTGCGGCGCTGCTGGCCACTTTGGTCGCGCTGGCCTTTGTCGCCTGGGCGCTGGGGCACGCATCGCTGGGCCGTCGCGCGCGTGCCGGCTTTGGTGCTGCCGCGGCGTTGCTGCTCGCCGCCGCGCTGGCCTGGACGCTGCCGGCGCTGCGCAACGAGGCCGTCGCAGCGCCTTCGGGCAGCACCGCCGCAGCCGGCGCCGACAGCGGCTGGCTGCCCTGGTCGACAGAACGTGTGCATGCCGCCCGCGCCGAAGGCCGGCCGGTTTTTGTCGACTTCACCGCCGCCTGGTGCGTGACCTGCCAGGTCAACAAACGCAGCACGCTGGGAGATGCGACCCTGCTCGCCGAGTTCAGCGCCAAAGGTGTGCTGCTGCTGCGTGCCGACTGGACCCGGCGCGACGCCGCGATCTCCGCCGAGCTCGGCCGCCTTGGCCGCAACGGCGTGCCGGTTTACGCGCTGTATCCACCCGGGCTTGGGCCGCCGCGCATCCTGAGCGAGATTCTGTCGGTGCGCGAAGTGCGCGAGGCGCTGGCTGCGCTGCCCTGATTTCAACTGACCCACGCGACCTGAACTGACCTGACTGTTGAAGGAGTCGAGCAATGAAATTCAAACTGATCACCACCGCCGCGCTGCTGAGCTTGATGAGCTTGAGCGCGCCGAGTTTTGCGACCGCCGCCGTCGGCTCGGCCGCACCTGCCTTCAGCTTGACCGACACCGCCGGCAAGACCGTATCGCTGGCCGACTTCAAGGGCAAACATGTGGTGCTCGAATGGGTCAACCCCGGTTGCCCCTATGTGCAGAAACATTACGTCAGCGCGAATATGCAGGCCACGCAAAAAGGCGCCGTCGACAAGGGAGTGGTCTGGCTGGCGATCAACACCACCGCCAAGGACCATGTCGACTACAAGGCGCCGGCAGCGATGGCCGCGTGGATGAGCGAACAAAAAGCCGCCGCCAGCGCCACGCTGATGGACAGCAGCGGTTTGGCCGGCCGCGCCTACAGCGCACGCACGACGCCGCAGGTGTTTGTCATCAACCCGGCCGGCACGATCGTCTACGCCGGCGCGATCGATAACAAACGCTCTGCTAACCCGGCCGATGTGAAGGGCGCGACGAACCATGTCAACGCCGCACTCGCCGAGACCCTGGCCGGTAAACCAGTGACAGTGGCTTCGACACAGTCCTACGGCTGCAGCGTCAAGTATTCGTCGATGTAGGGCATCGCTGCAAACGGCCGCCCGCAAGCCGCGCAAGGCGCGCAGAATCGCGGCCGGAGGTCGACAGCGATGGCTTTCAAGTACGCCTGTTTCATCAGCTATTGCCATGGTCAGCATGCGCTGGTGCAATCCTTCATCGACCAGTTGAAGGACGCGTTGAAGGCTGCGCTCGATCCCTACCTGGATGAACAGGTCTACATCGACTACGACCGCCTCAAGCCCGGCTTCAACTACACCAGCGCGCTCGAACGCGCACTCTGCGAGAGTGTCTGCATGGTGCTGGTCTACTCGCCGCGGTATGAGCGGCACGCCTATTGCGGGCGCGAGTTCCAGGGCATGGAAGACCTTGAAACAGCGCGGCTGCAATGCCTGGGCAGCGCCGCCGACAGCCGCGGGCTGATCATCCCGGTGATCCTGCGCGGCGCCGACGAGATACCCGAGCGGATCAAGAAGGACCGGCATTACGCCGACTTCTCGCGCTTCACGCTGGCCACCCAGGACCTCAGTCGCAACCCCGAATATGTCTCGCTGATCGAGGACATCGCGGCCGAGATCTACCGCCACTACAAACGCTTCGAGACCATCGGCGGCAACGTTTGCAGCGACTGCGGCACCTTCGCGCTGCCGGCTGAATCGCAGTTGAAGCCCTGGCGCGCGCAGGCGGCGCCGGGGTGGGCGCCGGTGTTCCCGAACCGCACCTGAGAGGCTGAGAGTCTTTCGAACATGCCCGCTCATCACGCCAAAACGCGCCCGCTCGTCGTTTCAAATGCTCGCCATAGCCCGAGCTATGGCTGCGCTTTGCGCCTAGATCGGACACGTTTTGGCGCGCCGCTCGCTCACGCCCGAAAAACTCTCAGCCTCTGAGGCCGCACCAGGTGCCAGCGATGGATCTGCCCGCGCCGCCCCAGCCGAACACGCCGCCGCCCACGCCAGCGACGGCGCCCGGCCAGGTCGTCACGTTTTATTCCTACAAGGGCGGCACCGGGCGCACGATGGCGCTGGCCAATGTCGCTTGCCTGCTGGCCGAAGATATCGGCAGGTCGCACCAGGTGCTGGTCGTCGACTGGGATCTCGAAGCGCCCGGCCTGCACCGCTACTTTCCGCCGCGGCTGCGGCCGCGCACACCTTCGCTGGACCTCGGCCTCGACGCCGGCCCGGGCCTGATCGACCTGATGATCGATCTGCAAGCCGCCTTGCCCACCACGCCACCAGGCTCGCCCGAAGAAGCCGACCGGCACGCCGCCGCCGCACTGGACAGCGTCACCTTCGACCACTACATCGGCGATACCGATATCGCCAACGTGCGCATCCTGCGCGCCGGGCGCAACGACGACAACCAGTACGCCAAGCGCGTGACCACTTTCAACTGGGAGCAGTTGTTCGCGCGTGCGCCCAGCCTGTACCGCATGCTGGCAGAGCGGCTCGCACTGCGCTTTCGCTGGGTACTCGTCGATTCGCGCACCGGCGTCACCGACATCAGCGGGATCTGCACGTCGCTGTTGCCCGAAAAACTGGTCGTCGTCTTCACCCCCAACCAGCAGAGCCTGACCGGGGTGCGCGAACTCGTCTCGCGTGCCACCGCCTACCGGCTCGAGTCCGACGACCTGCGCCCGCTGCTGATCTACCCACTGCCGTCGCGCATCGAGGCGTCGCTGCAGCATCTCCGCACACGCTGGCGGTTTGGTGATGTCGATGCTGGCGTGTCGGGTTACCAGCCGATGTTCCAGGACTTGCTGGCGCAGGCCTATGGCCTCAAGAACTGCGACCTGAACGAGTATTTCGACGCGGTGCAGATCCAGCAGACGCCCGATTTTGCGTATGGCGAAGAGATCGCCGTGCGGCGTTCGGGCGACCGCTTTTCGATCGCCAACAGCTACCGCGTGTTTGTCGATCGGCTGCAGGCCGGGACACCGCCCTGGCCTGCGCCCGAAGTGCTGCCGCACGTGACACCCCAGGCATCGCCGCAGCCATTGCCCGAGGCGCCGCTCAAGTCGGCGCCGGCGCCGACGCCGATATCCAGCATCGCGGCGCCCGCCGCACAGACCACGAGCGCGCCGCGGGGTCCGGGCGCGGCGGTCGGTGCTGCTGTTGGTGCTGCTGTTGGTGCTGGTGTCGGCGCTGGTGTCGGCACTGCTGGCAGCGCCGCAGCGGCGGCACCGCCAAGCCCATCTCGCGCATCCCCTGCCGGCGATGCAGATGGCATGCTGTTTTTCAGCTACGCCAGCGAAGACCGCAACCGCATCCGCCCGGTGGCCGACGCCTTGCAACAGGCGGGCTTCAATATCTGGTGGGATCGAGCGATACCCGCCGGCGTGCGCTTCAACGAGTTGATCGCCGAAAAGCTGGACGCGTCGGCAGCGGTGCTGGTTTTCTGGTCCGAGGCTTCGGTGCGATCGAGCTGGGTCTTGACCGAAGCCGAAGAAGGCTTGCGCCGCGGCGTGCTCGTCCCGGTACTGCTCGACGATGTTTCGCCGCCGCTGGGCTTCCGCGCGGTGCAGGCAGTGGACATGCGGCGCGACATCGATCGCGGCGTCGAGCAGTTGCTTGCGGTGCTTGAAGGCCGGGCGAAACAGGGTGCGGGAATCGCGGCCTCGGCATCCGCGGCGCCGTCGGTGATGGCTTCCATGCCGCGGCCATCCGCGCCGTCAGGTGCACCGGCGAGCGCAGCGTCGGCGCCGCGGCGCGGGGGTTTGATCGGGGCCATCGTGGCCGGCTTGGTGCTGCTTGTGGCTGCCGGCTTTTGGTGGGTGGGGCGGACGCCCATCGGGGCCGTTGTCGCGCTGCCGCCGGGCGCGGAGCCCGTGGGCTCAGCGCCCCCGGCTGTGCCTGCGGTGACCAGCGTCTGGTTGCCATCTTTCGTGGGTGCGTCGACAGCGACCGCGCGGCTCGAGGTCGAACGGCTCAAGCTCAAGGGTGTTTTCCTCGATATCGACACACGTGCGGTCACCGACGTGGCCGACGGCGTCGTCAGCCAGCAGACGCCCGCCAACTTGTCGGTCGAGGCCGGCAGCGCGGTTGAATTTGTGATCGACCGCGGTGTCTTCAGCGTGCCGTCGCTGATCGGCCTGGATCTCAGCGCTGCGCTGAAGGTGCTGGACGCCAAGGGCATGAAGCTCGGCACGCCGTTGACGGTGACGATCCCGGGTGCGCGGGTCGGCTCGATCGTGGCACAGAACCCGGCCGCCGGCGCCAGCGCAGCGCGGGGCACCTCGGTGGCGGTGACGGTGGTCGGCTCGCCGCGTGCCGTGCCCAGCAAGCTCGATCCGAAGGCGCAGAACAACGCTCAAGCGGTGAAAAAGTAGCCCGGCCGCAGGCTCGAGCAATCGCTGCAAATCGACGCGCTGGTTGGTGTCGAGGGCGGCCATGAAGTTGGCATCGTCGCGGCCAAAAGCAAAATCGGCAAAGTCGAAACCTGGGGCGACGGTGGCGCCGACATAGGCACAGGCGCCTGCGGAATCGGACAGCGAATCTCTCAGCAAAGCGGCCACTGCCTCGGCCGCCTGCCACCAGTCGACGGGCACCACATGACGCGGCCGGCGCTAGAGTGCGACGTTGCCGAGCACGATGGCGTCCAGCGTCGGCGGCATCAGGCCCCGGCACAAGCCGAGGACCTCGAGCAGATGCCAGACCTCGTCGCTGCGCACCCGGTGCCAGGCCGAAAACTGGCCCGGGCCGAGCAAAAAATCGATGCTCGTCATTGCCGCTCGTTCGGGGCGTTGGCCATCGGCTTGCACCTGCCCCGCTGAGCGGAACAACTCACGATAAAGACCGCCTTCCGGGTGCGGTGCAACGCCGAGTTGCTGCACCAGTTCGGCAGCGGTGGCGGCAGCGGCAAGTGCGGGGCGGGCATCGGCATCGGCATCGGTATCACGCCGGGTCGCGCACGCCGCCGATCGGGTTGTTGCCGAAGTCGCGCCGGTCGAGGCAGGCCACGATCTTGGTGGCCGCCGACGCCAGCTACCGGCTCGCTGACGCCCAGGCGCACCGCGGGCCGCGGCGGGCCGGCCGGCTCGGTTTACTAATTGCGCACGACGTCCATGCCCGGCTTGGAGCCGCCACCCTTGACGGCGGTCTTGGACGCAGCCGCCGTCTTCTTGGTCGTGGCCTTCTTGGCCACCACCTTCTTGGTCGCGGCCTTCTTGGCCGGTGCGGGTTTCGCCGCAGCCTTCTTGGCCGGTGCTTTTCGAGTTGCCATCTGGACACTCCCTACTGGTTGACTGTCGTTGCGCAGACCATTCACGTTAGCGGATGCAACGCGGCCGCGCAATTCAGGACTTGCCTTGGTTTGCTTGCGCGCCGGTTGGCTGTAGATGGTCAGCGGCAACAGGTCGCCATAGGATCGGCACACGGAGGTCTGGGGCGCCGTGCCCACGCGGGCGCTTATGCGTGGCACCAGTTCCTGCACACCGGCCATCAGTTGCAGCATGCCCACCTTGCGCTCGGGCCGGCTGGCAAACCGATCCGAGTGCAACGCCTCGAGCATCGCGCTGGTGAGCACGCCCTGGCGCAGCGCATCGGATTCGTAAGACAGCTCCTCGCTGCGCGCGGCGTTGATGATGTACATGCCACGCTCGTTGACGGCCTGGATGCGGCGCGCGAGTTCCTCGGGGTCGAGGCCGCGCATCATGTTGTTGCCGGCCATGCCCGAGTGGCAGGCATCGATGACGAGCACCACCTCGGCCGGCACGGCAGTCGCGATCTCGGCGAACTCGACCAGTGAGAGCCCGGTTCGCTCCATGTCCTCGGATGTCGGGATCAGGTCCCAGTTCCAGAAGTAGAGCTCCGGCTCGCCGGCAAACCGCGTGCCGTGGCCGGACAGGAAGACGAACAGCACGTCGCGCTCGGCGCCGGCATCGCGGTGGCGCTGTTCGATCAGCGTGGCCAGCCTTTGAATCTGCGCCAGGATGGCGGCCTTGGTGGCGGCCGCGTCGACGAGCAGCGTGGCATCGACGGCATCGAAGGCCTTGTTGCGCAGCGGCATGCGCGCCTGTACGCGGCTGCCTTGGCGTGAGCCGGCCAGGGCGTTGTAGACCGAGGCGGCATCGCGATGTGCAAAGCGCAGCGCTTTCACAGTGCCGGCCTGCTCGGTGCCTGCAATCTGGAAGTTCGATACGCCCACGCTCAGCAGGTAGAGGTTGCCCGAGCTGGCGTCTTCCTGAAATGCGCCTGGTGCCGTGGCCGGGCCATTGACCTCCAGCATCACGGGCACCGACTTCGACGCCGCGCTTTCGGCGTGGATGGCCAGCCGGTTGCGGCCGGGGCGCAGCGGCAAGGTGACGCGGTGACGCGACAGCGCGCCTGCCAGCGGCTGCAACTCGGTCCAGACGAAGCGCCCGTTGCGCAGCACCCAGACCCGCGTGGCGGGCTGTTCCGGGCGCAGCGCCTGCACCGTGAAGCTCAGGCTGACGGTGTCGCGGCCGGCGTCCACGCTGGTCTGTTGAAGCTCCACGATGGGTGGCAGCAAGGTAGTGACGTCGACCTCGGGTATCAACGTGCCGTGCGCCCGTGCGCGCGCCTCGCTGCCGTGTTCGACCACTGCGGCCACGATGTCGGGGCGGTCGAAGCAGGCAAATCTGTCGGCCGGGAAGAACAGTGCTTCCTGGTGTGGCCCGCGATCAATGCAATAGCCGAAGCGGCGGTTGCACGGCGCGTTGGTGGCGTAGTAGCCGCTGCGCGTCCAGAGCACCCATTCGTCGTCGGCACCGATGAACAGCGTCAGGTGCCCTGGGCGTCCCAGCTGCGCCTGCCAGCCTTTAGAGTCGGGCCGGTGATAGATCTGCAGGATCTGTCGCTTGTCGCCAGCCACCGCCCAGCGGCCGGTGTCGGCAGCATGGTCTTCGATGTCGCTGGGGCAGGCCGTGATGAGCCGCAGCTCGCGCAGGTCGAAGCGTTGCTGGCGCAGCGGGTGATTCGGCGGCAGCAGGCGCAGCGGCACGGTGCCGAAGCGCAGCTGCTCAAATGCGTCGATGGTCGGACTGCGCATCGTCTGGCCGACACCACGCAGCGCGCCGATTGCACGGCCGACTTTCGAGCCCGGGTTCCAGAGGTGGATGGCGTGGTCGTCGCCACCCGCACTGAGCACGGCATCGGGCGCCAGCCAGGCGACGGCACTGACGGCGGCGTCGTGGCCGTACCAGGTGCTGCGCAGATCAAAACCGCGCGGGTGGGCGGCATAAACGTGGGTCAGCGCGACCAGATCGCCGGCCGTGTCTGAAGGGCTGGTCAGGCCTACCGCAAGCAGGCAGCCGTCGCGCGAAAAGGCCATCGCCGCAGGCGCCGACTCGGTGACGATCTCGCCGACGGTACGACCCCGGTGGTCACGGCCGACAAAGCGTCCCAGACGCCGTTCGTTTTCACCCTTGACCGCGCTTCCCACGACCACGGAAAACGCGCTCACCGCCAGCGTGGCTGGTTCGATATCGCTGTCGGGCGGCAGCGTCATGATCGACTCGATGCCGTGGCCGGGTCGCAGGGCCAACCAGTGCAGCCGTCGCTTGCCGGGCTCGCTGATCGAGTTCACTGCGGCGACCAGGCCGTACCCCGCGGGGTGCAGCGGCGGCACTGCCTTGTGCCATGACGCACGCGGCCAGGGCAGGGTCGACAATTTGGCCGGTATGAACTGCACGTTCACCGCCAGGTGCATCACCTCGTCCACCATGCGAGTCTCGGCGAGTGGGTGGACGGCGGCCGGCAGTGGTGGCCGGTCGAAGCCGGCCCTGATCAGGGCGTGCGCCGCCACCACATGCACGGCGCCGCGTCTGCGTTTTGCCCCGTGCTGGCTGACCACGCCAAACGCCAGCCAGCGCCCGTCCGGGCTGAAGGCCACACTGCAGATTTGACCGGGGTCGTCGAAGGCTGCCACCAGGTTGCCCGTCTCTACGTTGAACACCTCGACACGCTGCCAGTTCTTGACGGTGACGAGCCAGCGCCCGTCCCGGCTGAGCGCCATGCGCTGAACCATGCCGTCGGCCGAGCCGCCTTCAACGCGCGGCTTGGTGTGGCCCAGCAACTGGCGTCGCAATTGGCGCGTGCCGGCGTCCCAAACGCGCACCGAGCAATCGCCCGCAGAAACGATGGTCTGGCCGTCTGCCGAGACGCACAGCTGCACGATGGTGTCGGTGTGCGTGCCGGTGTCGAGCTTCAGCCAGGTGTGTTCGACGCCTGGCATCTTTGTCTTCTTCTTCCTGGCCGTGATGGTCATCAGAGTTCTCTCAGTCGATCAACAGCGCACGGTGTTCGGCCACCTGCAGGTAGTCGTGCCGTACGGCGAGGTCGGGGATGCGCGCAGAGCGCTCGCGCAGTTCGGTGCGCGCCCGCGTCAGCAGCGCGCCGGCCTGGGCGTCACTGCAGGCCACGAGCACGCGCCAGGCCACGAGGTAAAGGGTCATCGGCAGTGGCGCGCCATCGGCAACGGGTGCCAGCAGCATCTGCGGCAGGTCCTGCAACTCGGCCTGAGCAGCTTCTGGTTGGCCCGGGCTCGGGCTGTACGCATCGTTGATGCGCAGCGCCAGATTGGCGCGTGCCGCCTGCACTTCCAGCGCCCCGCCGGTGTCGCCCAGTTCGGCCAGCAGGCGACCGGATTCCTGCAACGCAGCGCGCGCCCAGTCGAACTGGCCGCCAGCGGTGTGCAGGCGGCCGATGTCGAGCAGCGTGCTGGCCTCGATGGCGCGCAGGCCGATGTCGCGTGCGATGGCCAGCGCCGCGTCCAGCGCCTGCAGTGCGGGCCCGGCCTGGCCCATGGCCGCCGCCACGCGGCCCAGGTTCTCCAGCACGATGGCCTCGCCGCGGCGCATGCCGCAAGTGCGGAACAGGGCCAGCGCCTGCTCGCCCAGCGCCTGCGCCGCAGCGTACTGACCCAGCTCGCGGTGCGCCTCGGCGCGGTTCAGCAGCGCCGCACCATGCTGGCTGGGTTCCTGGATCTCGGACCAGATGCGAGCAGCCCGTTCAGTGTCCAGCACGGCACGGTGGTAGTCGCCCGCAGCCAGCCAGGCCGCACCCATGTTGTTGAAGAGCATGGCTTCGCCCGAGCGGTCTCCGATGCGCCTGGCGATGGCCTGCGCCCGTTCGTAGTGGGCCACCGCCTGTGCAAACCTGGCCCGCGATTTGGCGACCACGCCGAGGTTGTTGAGCAGGTCGAGCTCGCGCCGCAGATCGCCGCTGCGCTGGAGCGCGGGCAGTGCTGCCTGCAGCCGCGTGTCGGCCGCGTCGTAGCGCCCGGCCTGCCAGTCCAGCAGGCCCAGTTGCGACAGGGCGCTGGACTCGCCCAGGGCGTGGCCGTGCTGCCGCGCCAGCACCTGCGCCTGATCCAGCGGGGCACGGGCGTCCTCGGTCATGCCGGCGGCAAAAAGGGCGCGCGCCAGCAGCAGCAGTGCCTCGATCGGCCCGCCGGCTGCCGCCGTGGTGTTGCCAGAGGTCGCTCCCAAGTCCGCACCAAGATCCGCCAGCGCGGCCATCGCGCCCTGGCGAGCGGCGGCGAAATCGCCGACATCCAGATCCAGACTCGCCCGGCGCAGCGCGATGCGGCCGCGCAACCCGCGGTCAACCGGTGCTTGCGCAGCCGCCAGCGTGTCGAGCTTGGCCAGATCGTCCCGGCGTTGTTCATGGCGGCCCTGCAGATCGTGGATCGCCTCGCACCTGAAGACGGTCTCCACGCGTGTGGCGTGGTCGTCCGCGGGCAGCCACTGCAGCGCCTGCTCGAAACAGGCCAGTGCCTCGTCGTTGGCAAAGGCGGTGGCCGCTTGCTCGCCGGCCCGGATCAAGTGCAGGCAGGCCTTTTCGGGCCGTTCGGCGCGCGCCCAGTGGTGCGCCAGCGCAGGCGCCAGCGTCGCCAGGCGGTCCGGATAGCGCGCCTCCAGGTGGGCCGCGTACTCCTCGTGCAGTTGCACGCGGCTGGCGTGGGCGATGCTTTCGTAGGCCACCTCGAGCGTGACCAGGTGCTTGAACAGAAAGGTCGGCTCCGACTCGCCAGGCACCTCGGGCGTCAGGCCGAGGCGGTCGAGTTCGTGCAGGTCGGCGCGCAGCGCCTCGACACCACCGGGCGCCGGGTGGCAAGCGTGATCGGCCAGCCGGAAACGCCGGCCAATCACGCTTGCCACCTTCAAGGTCAGTTGCCGCGCGAGGCTGAGCCTGTCGATGCGGCTCAGCACCAGGCTGCGCAGGCTGACGGGCCAGTGCAGTACCTGCAGGGTAGCCAGCTGGCGTGGATCCAGCCCGCGGTCGTGCAGGTAGTTCAGGAGCTCCTCGATGTAGAACGGGTTGCCCTGGGCGCGCAGGGCGATGCGCTCGATCAGGGCCGGCGGCACGGCGCCGCCGCGCTCGGGGGACTGGGCCGACAGCTTGGCGCGGATCAGTTGCTCGGCCTGCGTCGCATCCAGGCCGCCGAGCTCGACGCGCACGATCGCGCCGGCAGCCTGTGCTGCCAGCAGCGGCGCCAGCGCATCAACGGCCGAAGCGGTCTCGGGCGGGCGCTGGCTCAGCAGGATCAGCAGCGGCAGCATCGTCGTGGCCCGCACCACGGCCAGCAGCAACTCCAGCGACAGCGGATCGGCGCTGTGCAGGTCCTCGAGCACCAGCAGCAGGCCGGCACCGTCCTCGGCGACTTCCTGCGCCGCGGCGCGCAGGCAGCTCAGCAGCACTGCTTCGAGCAGCGCCTTGCGGTCCATCGGCGCCAAGGCCTGCGTGAAGGCGTTGTCGGGCAGGTCCAGGCCGACGGCGGCACCCAGCAGCGGCCACGCTTCGGCGTACTCGGGCGCGCGCCGGGCCAGCGCCGACTCGACGGCACGCAACTGCAAACGCGGCGGCATTGCCGGATCCAGATCGAAAAACGCCGTCCACACGCCGTGCCACAGGCGATACGGCGTGCGCACGCCGTCGGCTGCGGCTGCGCCGCCGTAACCGATCAGGCCGCTGCGCAGCGCCAGGCGCAGCCCTTCAGCCACCAGGCGCGACTTGCCCATGCCGGCTTCGCCGACGATGGCCACGACCTCGCCGCGGCCGCCAAGCACGCTGGCGACGCGCTGCGCGAGCATCTGCATCTCGGGCTCGCGCCCCACCATGGGCAGCACGAAGTCAGGCTCCTGCAGGCGGATCGCACGCTGGCGTAGCGGCCCGAGCAGGGCAAACACCGGCATCGGCTCGGCTTTGCCCTTGAGCGCGATCGGGGCCCGGGCTTCCAGCGCGAAACCGCTGGCGACCGCTGCACGCACACGTCCGGACACCAGGATCTCACCGGGCCGCGCCAGACCCATCAGGCGCGCGGCGGCGTTCACGGCGTCGCCCTGGGCACCGAAAGACTGGCGCGTGCGGCTGCCGTAGCCGCCGACACGCATGGTGCCGCTGCCCAGGCCGACGCGCGCAGCACCCGGGCCGTCGGCAAACAGGCTGCGCAGCGCGAGCGCGGCACCCACGGCACGCCGGGCGTCGTCTTCGTGGGCCTGCGCAGCGCCGAACGAGCCGTACAAGTAGCTGCCCTTGTCGCCGATGATCAACTCCAGCAACACGCCGCCGTGCTGCTGCAGCACCCGCTGCGAACGTGAGATCAGGGTGTCGAGACGGGCCGCCGCGCCGGGATCGGCGTCGTAGTCCAGCCCATCAAAGCCCAGGAACACGGCGACGGTCGGACGCAGGTCGGTGACGAACAGGCGCTGGCCCGAGGACTCGCGCTCGTAGACGACCGGCAGCACCCAGGGCCGCAGTTGTTCCGGCGACGGCCATTGCGCCGGCGGCAGCGGTCGCGGCGGCGCGGCAAGGTCCGGCGCGCCGGCCCAGACCGGGTCGAGCACATAGAAGCAGGCACCGGTACCCGTACAACGGGTCTCCAGCACCGAGGCCATCGCGGCCGACATGCTGGCCTCGTCGAGAAGCACTTCGCCGGGCCGCGCCAGGGTTTCAGCGAGCGCCACGCGCGCGATGGTGGCGCCCGCCAGGACGTCGATGAGATGGATACCGGCGTCGCCGACCGTGAAGCGGCACGCCGGGCCGCTGGCCACGCACACCTTCAACGCCAGATCGGCAAACGCACGCATCGCCCGCTGCATCGCCTGTGCGCAGCACAGCGCGCGCTGGGTCGCAGTGGCGGCGGGGCCCGGCCCGGCGTCGAACCAGCAGGTGATGGCGTCGCCGGCGAAGCTGATCGTGCTGCCGCCCAGGCGTTCAACCTCGCCGATCAGCGCCTCGTAGACGCCGCCCACGACCTGCGTCAGGGCTTCGATGCCGCCGCGCTCGCCGTGCTGCTGCGTCAGCAACTCGGTCAGCGTGGTGAACCCGGCGATGTCGGCGAACAGCGCCGCGCCCTGGGTGCGCTCGGGCAGGCTCTCGCCGCGCGCCAGCGCTTGCAGGCGGTCTTGGGGCAGGTAGGTGTGCAAGCCCATCGTTTTCAGTGACGGTAGCACGGGCAGAGTACCGGCAGATCAGCGCCCGTTCTGCGCCGAAGGACCAGGGGCAGGGCGCAGCAGGCTCGATTCAGCGGGCGCGATCGCGATTCAAGGCACGCTCGCGTACTGCTTGGCCAGCGCCTTGAAGCTTAGCCCCGACTTGATGGCATCAAAACCCGCGCCGATTTCTTCAGCCAGGATCGCCGCTACCGCATCGGCCTGTGCTGCAGCTTCTTTGGCGTCAAGAAAGAGCAGCCGGCAGCGCCGCGCGAGCACATCTTCGACCGTGCGCGCCATCTCGAAACGCACCGCAAAACGCACCATCGCTTCGCTCAAGCCGCCGGTCTTGGATTCGGCGTCGCGCCACAACCAGCGGTCAGCGCCGGGCAGGCTGCGCAGCAGCGCCGCCTCGCTGCCATAAAGGTGTTCACCCGGCGCCTCGCCGATGGGCCGGCCGGGCGCCGCGCCGAGCAGCGGCAGTGATTCGGTGACACCGCCGGCACACCGCTCGAGCAGCCCGGCGGCCATGCAGCGGTCGAGCACGTCTTCGGCCATCGCGCGATAGGTCGTCCACTTGCCGCCGGTGACGGTGACCAGGCCCGACGCGCCAGCGGCTACGGTGTGCTCGCGCGAGATCGATTTGGTGTTCTCGCCAGCATCGTTGGACGGTTTGACCAGCGGGCGCAGGCCGACCCAGACCGAGCGCACATCGGCTCGCTTCGGCGCCTTGGTCAGATAGCGCCCGGCTTCGCGCAGGATGAAGTCGACCTCGGCCTTGAAGGGCACCGGCTCGCGCACGATATCGTCGCGCGGCGTATCGGTCGTGCCCAGGATCGTCTTGCCCAGCCACGGCACCGCAAACAGCACCCGGCCGTCTTCGGTCTTGGGCACCATCAGGCCCAGGCCGCCGGGCAAAAAACTGCGGTCGACGACGAGGTGCACACCCTGGCTCGGCGCGACCATCGGCGGCCGCTTCGTCGTGCCGGGGTCGCGGTCCATGTCGCGCACCGCATCGACCCAGACGCCAGTGGCATTAACCACGCAGCCGGCATCGATCTCGAAGCGCTCGCCGGTTTCCGAGTCTTCGGCGACCAGGCCCTGCACCTTGCCATCAGTGCGCTTGAGCGACACCACGCCGACATGGTTGAGCACCAGCGCGCCGCGTGCCGCCGCGGTGCGTGCCAGCAGCACCGCCAGGCGCGCGTCGTCGAACTGGCCGTCCCAGTACTTGACGCCGCCGGACAGGCCCTTTTGCTGCACCGTGGGCATCAGCTCGGCGGTGCGCCGGGCCGACAAAAATTCCGTCGCACCCAGGCCGCGGCGGCCGGCCAGCGCGTCGTACATCTTCAGGCCGATGCCGTAAAACGGCCCGCCCCACCAGTTGTAGGACGGCACCACAAATGCCAGCCGCTGCGCCACATGGGGTGCGTTGGCCAGCAGCGCACCGCGCTCGCGCAAGGCCTCGTAGACGAGGCTGATGTCACCCTGCGCCAGATAACGCACACCGCCGTGAACGAGCTTGGTCGCGCGCGAACTCGTGCCCTTGGCGAAATCTTCGCTCTCAAACAAGACGACTGAAAACCCGCGCGCCGCCGCGTCCAGCGCCACGCCCAGGCCGGTCGCACCGCCGCCGATGATGGCGATGTCCCAGCGGCGGGGTTCACGCAGTCGGGTCAGCGCATCGGCGCGGTTGGCAGGGGTAGCGTGGACGGGGACGGGGGCGTGGGCGGCTTTTTTCACGCCGCCATTCTGCGCTGACTCTGGGGCCGGCCCGGCCTTCAGTTGACGCGCCGGATGCGCGCCGGTGCGGTCGCGGTAGCCTCAGCGGCGACATTCGGGTTGGCCGCGATATGGGCCTCGAACGCGTCGATATCCATCGCCCCGGTGCGTTGCTCGCCGCCGTCTTTGAGGGTCAGGAAACTGTCGCCGCCGGCAGCCAGAAAGCTGTTCACCGTGACACGCAGTTTGTCGGCCGCGCCGATCACGCGCCCGTCGATGGTCAGGCTGCCGGGCAGCACCCGTTGGCCGACCGGCCGGGCCGCGTCCCAGGCATAACTGAACCCGCGCGAGACTTGCAGGATGCGCGGCCGCGGCTGGTTCAGCCATTGCTGCTCGAGCACCTGCGCCAGTTGCGCGCCGGTAAGCGTCATCGTGACCAGGTTGTTGTAGAACGGTTGCACCGCGAACAGGTCTTCGTAGCGCACGCTGCCGTCAGCGCGCGGCTGCAGCGCGGCGCGCAGGCCGCCGGGGTTCATCAGCGCGATCTGCGCGCCACCATCGGCCGCGGCGCGGGTCGCCGCCAATTGCGCATCGGCGACGACCCGGCCGATCGGGATCTCGCCATTCGGCGCTTCGTCACGCGACAGCGGCGCGGCCAGGCGGCCTACCAGTCGCTGCGCAAGCGGCGCCGAGAGCTGCTCGTAGATCGCAATCAACTGCGTCTGCGCCGGGTCTTTGGCAAAGCGGTCGTTGCGCACGATCAGGTTGTCGGCCTTGCTCGACATCACATCGCCCGTCTTCGGGTCGAGCACGAGGTCGATCTCGGTCACGATGGTGCCGAACTTGTCGGCACTGGTGACGAGGCGGCCGTCGATGCGGCAGTTGTAGGCGCGGTGGGTGTGGCCGCTGACCACCAGGTCGACCGCCTTGTCGAGCTTCTTCACGATATCGACGATCGGGCCGCTGATGCCCGGGCATTCGTTGTAGTCGCCGCTCGGCATGCCGCCTTCGTGGATCAGGACGACGATGGCCTCGATGCCCTGGCGCTGGAGTTCGGGCACCAGCTCGTTGACGGTCTGCGCTTCGTCGCGGAAGGTCAGGCCCGCGACGCCTGAAGGCACCACGATATTCGGCGTGTCCTTCAGCGTCAGGCCGATGAAGGCCACCGGGATGCCGCCAAACCGTTTGACGTGGTACGCCGGCAGCAGCGGCTTGCCGGTGCGTGTGTCGATCGTGCTCGCGGCGAGGTATTTGAAGCTCGCGCCGGCAAACGTTTTCGGGCCCTTGCAGCCTTCCGTCGGATGGCAGCCACCGCCTTGCATGCGCAGCAGTTCAGGCCCGCCGCGGTCGAACTCGTGGTTGCCAACGGCAGTGGCTTCAAGCCCCATCAGGCCCAGCGATTCGATCGTCGGCTCATCGCGGAAGAGCGCCGACAGCAGCGGGCTGGCGCCGATCAGGTCACCCGCGGCGACAAAGATGTGGTTCGGATTTTTGCGCCGCAACGTGGCGACTGCGGTGGCCAAAAACTCCGCGCCGCCGGCCGGCACATTGATCGTCTTGCTCGGGTCGGCCGGGTCCTTGATGCGGATGCCGCCGAGTGGCGGCTTCAAGTTGCCGTGGAAGTCGTTGATCGCCAGCACCTTGACGGCAACCGGCTCGGTCGAACGCGGCTCGGGGCGATCACCGGTGGCGCAGCTGGCGAGCAGCACGGCGCTGAGGACCGCGCTCAGGGTCGCGCCGAGGATCGGGACGAAGAGCCGGGTGGGGGTCGGGTTGCGAGTCGGTTTCATGGTGGGCCAGTCCGGTCAGTAACCTGGTGCGGCGTTGCTGTCGCCGCGGTCTTTGCCGGCGGCTTTTGCGGCACCACCCAGCACCGCTTCGATATCAACCAGCAGGCTGCTGGCACCGATGCGAAACCGCTGCGCGTTCGCCGCACCAGGCCCGAGGATTTTTTCAACCAACGCGATGTAGACCGCCGCTTCGGCCACGGTGCGGATGCCGCCCGAGGCCTTGAAGCCGGCGCTGCTGCCGACCGCGCCACCAACCCCACCAGCCCGCGCGCTGATCACCTCCAGCATCACCTGCGCAGCACCCAGCGTGGCGCTGATGGCGGTCTTGCCGGTGCTCGTTTTGAGAAAGTCAGCACCCGCGTCGAGCGCGATCTCGCTGGCGCGGCGGATCAGCGCGGCATCGTGCAACTCACCTGATTCGATGATGACCTTGAGCTTCAAACCCGGGCAGGCAGCGCGCACCGCGCGCAGCACCGCGATGCACCCCGCCTCGTCACCCGCTTGCAAGGCGCGCCAGGGCAGAACGACATCGACCTCTTGCGCACCGGCGGCGACGATGGCCACCGTATCGGCCACCGCCGCCGCGACGTCGGTGCTGCCGGCGGGGAAATTTGCCACCGCGGCCACCGCCACATCCGCCGGCAGCAGTGACCGCGCCAGCGCGGCAAACCGCGGCCAGACACAAACCGCAGCCGGGCTGCCTAACGGCGAGATTGCACGGTCACAAAGGCGCTGGATGTCCGCCCGCGTATCGGCGTCATTCAGGCTTGTCAGGTCCAGGCAAGCGAGTGCTGTGCGGGCGGTGCTGGCGGTGTTTGTGTTGTCGGCGATGGCATTCATTCAGATCTCCAGGTCGGCGACGATCGCCTCGACCAGCGCCGCGGCACGCGCGCTCGCCTGGGCCGCGTTGGCCAGCGTGTGGGCGTGGCTGAGATTCTCGTCGCTCAAGCCGCAGCCCATATTCGTCAACATCGAAATCGCCAGCACGCGCAGGCCGGCGTGGCGCGCGATGATCGTCTCCGGCACCGTGCTCATGCCGACCGCCTGCGCGCCGAGCAGTTGCAACATGCGGATCTCGGCCGCGGTTTCAAACTGCGGGCCCATCTGCCAGGAGTAGATGCCTTCGTGCAGCGTGATGCCGGCGCGCTGCGCGGCGGCCAGCGCGAGCGCGCGCAGCGCGGGGTCGTAGGCATCGGCCATGTTCACGAAGCGGCCGTCGGCGGGTTCGTTGAACAATGGCGAGCGCTGCACCAGGTTCAGGTGGTCGCTGATCAACATCAACGAGCCGGGTGGCATCGTGCGGCTCAGGCTGCCCGCGGCATTGGTCTGCACCAGCACCCGGCAGCCGGCCGCCGCCAAAGTGCGCAACGCGCCCTTCATGGCATCAGCATCCCCGGTTTCGTAAGCGTGTTTGCGGCCGCTCAATACCGCCACGCGCCGCCCACCGAGCGTGCCCAGCCGCAGCAGCCCGGCATGGCCACCGACCCCGAGCACCGGGAAGGCTGGCAGATCGCGATAGGGGATATCGACCGCGCCCTGCACCGCATCGGCCACCGCGCCCCAGCCCGAGCCGAGCAGCACCGCGACCGGCGGCACGCCTTGCGGCCTGTTGGCAGCGACGATCCTGGCGGCGCTCTCGGTGACCATGTCCGCGACATGGGCAAGGACAACTGCCGCGGCGGATTTTTCGAGCGTCATGGCGGCGTCGCCTCCAGATGATCGGGCCCAAAACTCGCCGGCAGCAACTCACCCAGCGTGAAGCGTGCGCGCAGGCCGCTTGCGTCGGCAATGAATACCGGCGTGCCGTCGGCAGCAAACTCGCGCAGCTTCTGCCGGCAGCCGCCGCAGGGCGTCACCGGCTTCGGGCTTTCAGCAAACACCGCCACCGCCACGATCTGCCGCCCGCCCGCCAGCACCATCGCCGAGATCGCCCCGGCCTCGGCACAGACACCCTGCGGATACGCCGCATTTTCGACATTGCAGCCGGCGTGGATGCGCCCCTGCTCGTCGAGCACTGCGGCGCCAACGGCAAACTTGGAATACGGCGCGTAGGCCTGCACCCGCGCCGCCTGCGCCGCGGCAATCAACATCGAGTCGATCAACATGGGGTCTTGCCCTTTGCCCTGCTCACCGCTCCTTGACATAAGCCACCCCCAAGGCCTTCGGCGCCCGCGAGCGCCCGATGCGGACGGCGGGGTCAGGTCTTGCCTTTTGCATTGCCTTTGCTCTCCTTGGCCATGGCGCCACCAGCTTCCCACGCCGCCACCAGCCGGCTGATGCGCGAGACCGTGACACCCAGCTCGCGCGCAATGC
Source organism: Rubrivivax sp. (assembly GCA_031431555.1). Classification (GTDB taxonomy): domain Bacteria; phylum Pseudomonadota; class Gammaproteobacteria; order Burkholderiales; family Burkholderiaceae_C; genus Rubrivivax. The sequence continues at coordinate 34,735 of JANPDN010000197.1, read as the reverse complement.
TCGTCATGGTCAGGTGCGATTCGCGCACCGCGCGCGCGATGGCCTCTTCGCGCGTCCCGCACCGGGCCAGCCATTGTGCAAGCGTCAGCGGCCGCGCGCGCTGCGGCTTCGGCACGTCGCTGCTGTGACGCCGCGTCGGTACGGCCCTGGTCTGCATCGCGTCGACAAACTGCTCGTCGCCGAGGTAGATCTGCTGGCGCAGTGCCTGCTCCCACAGGTTCACGTCGCGCGTCGACGCCACCAGCGCGCGGTAGCGCTGCGCAGCGCGGCGTTCGTCGACACGCGAAGCGATGTCGCGCCCGAGCATCACGCCCCACAGGCCGGCGCGGTCAAGCCAGGGCGGCGCGTCGTCGGCACCCGTATTCGCGCGATAGCTCGACCAGGGCCACAGAGCGGGGTCGCGCACGAGCGCGGCACGCACCGGGTTCAGCTCGACGTAGCGGCAGACCTCAAGCAGGTAGTTGTCGCGGTCGACCAAGATCGCCTTGAAGCGGCCCTGGAACAGGTGCCCCGCGCTGCCGTGGCGGCGGTTGAAGCGCTGGGTGTAGACGCCGTTGAGCTGGCGCATCAACTGCGACAGGTTGGCGTGGCGCGTCTGCACGACCAGGTGGAAGTGGTTGTCCATGAAACACCAGGCCAGCGCGGCAGCGTCAAAGCGCTCGAAGCCTTGCGCCCACACAGCCAGCAGTTCGCGGCGGTCATCGTCGTCGATGAAGATCGGCTCGCGATGGTCGCCGCGGCTGGTGACGTGGTACGTGGCGCCGGGGAATTCGATGCGGAGGGCGCGAGCCATGGGTGAAGAGTTTGGGGTGAAGGGGTGAAAATGGCAAGACGTGACCCCATCCCCCGCAGGCCGAGACCGGCGGTCAGTCCGTTCATGTTCAGCCTCAGAATTCCACCTTGCGCAAACGCGGCCAAAAAGCGGTCCCTGGTCGCCGGGTCGGCAAATCTGTTGCCAAACTCCGCGATCGGGAAGTTGGGCTGCAGCCGCCTCACCTCGGCGACTGACTGGCTTGACAAGATCCACCTGTTTGCTTTCGACAACAGCCGCGAGCGCTACGACGACGGCCGTGTGCTCGAAGCCGGCAGCGAGCCGGTTGCGTTCACGGCCGGCTCCGGCATCGCTGCCCACCGGGTCGGCCGTGCGCTGGCCTTCGACGCCAGCGGCCAGGCCTGCAACCTGATGTGTGAGCCCGCGGCTTTTACCTGCACCACCGGCCAGGCGCATTGGGGAGCTGCTGCTGCGGGCGCGGGCGGGCGAGAACCAGTGTTACGTCATCGCGCCGGCACAGGGCGGCACCCACGAGAACGGCCGCCGCACCTGGGCCACAGCCTGATCGTCGACCCCTGGGGCGAGGTGCTCGCGGTGCGCGAGGAAGGCGAGGGTGTGGTGCTGGCCGAGCTGGATGCGCAGCGGCTGGCCGGGGTGAGGGCGCAGTTGCCGGCGTTGAGGCACCGGGGGTTGTAAAAATGGCGGATCTGGTTCGAGCCGCTTGCCAGGCGTCGGTCGCGCCAGGCTATGCACCGTCCCAGCAGCACCTATTTCTTGGGGGCGCTTGCACTTTGTTGTGCACCCGTCGAACCCTTGCTTTTGCGCGTGGGCGACTCACGCGCGGCTCCGCTGGCGGCCGATGCCGCCGTGGGCGCCGCCTTGCTCAATAGCTTGGGATCTTCACTCTCGATGGGGTTCAGCACCGTCTTGTCAGGATCAAGTTTGCGATAAGGAAATTTCTCGGCGAGCGCGTCTGCCCCGAGACAGACAGACCCACTGATCGCGAGAGAGACGGAGAACTTAATGAGCGAATGCATAAGAGTTCCTCCTGTGGTCGCACAGCACCCTTTGGGTCCCGCAAGTATCGAGTCTACGGCGCCGTATTGGCAAGAGGATAGGATTTTCAGCTGCGCCGTCTTGACGTAGCCTGGCGACACTGCGTTCACGCACACGCCGCCGGCGGCGACCTCGGCGGCAAGGCCGCGCACCAACCCGATGACGCCAGCCTTGGCCGCCGAGTAGGGCACGTGTTCGCGCCAGCCCCAGGCCAGGCCCATCAGCGAAGTCAGGCACACGATGGCCCCCGACCGGCGACGCCGCTTGGCCGGCAACGCCGCACGCGCAACGCGGAACATCCCTGTGAGGTCGATGTCGAGCGTCTGGTCCCATCGCGCGCCGTCCAGCGCCGCCAGCGCCCCTTGCGAGCTCGGGGTCAGCGAGCTCGGGGTCAGGTCTTGCCTTTCGCACCGAGTCACCGCTCCTTCACATACGCCACCCCGAGCGCCTTCGGCGCCCGCGAGCGCCCGATGAAGCCGGCGAGCAGCACCACCGTCATCACATACGGCAGCGCCTGGATCGCCTGCACCGGCACCGCCCCGCCGCCAAGAAAGTCAGGCAGCACGGCGCCTTGCATGCGGATCGCCAGCGCGTCGAGAAAACCGAACAGCAGGCAGGCCCAGAGCGCGCCGACCGGGTGCCATTTGCCGAAGATCATCGCCGCCAGCGCCATATAGCCGCGGCCGGCGGTCATGTGCGGAATGAAGCTCGAATTCAGCGCCAGCACCAGGTACGAACCCGCCAGGCCACACAGCGCGCCGTTGATCGCCAGCGCCTTGTAGCGTAGGGCCAGCACCGACACCCCCGCGGCATCGACCATCGCCGGATTTTCGCCGGCCGCGCGCAGGCGCAGGCCAAAGCTCGTGCGGTAGAGCAGCCACCAGACCGCGCCGACGAGCACGAAGGCCAGGTAGACCAGGACGTTGTGCCCGGTGAAGGCCAGCGCCAGCACTTGACCAATGACGGGCAAGCTGCCTATCGCTTCACCCAATCCGATCAGTTGGGCATCCAGCCGTACCGCGGCCGGCACGGGGGGTGTCTGGCCGCCGAGCTTGAACCAGGCGATGCCGAGCACGACGCTCAGGCCCGCCACCGTCATCGTGATCGCCATCCCGGTCACGACCTGGTCGCCGCCGTGGGTGACGCAGGCAAAGCCGTGCAACATCGACAGCGCCACACCCGCCAGCACTGCCGCCAGCAAGGCCAGCGCCAACGAGCCGGTGGCCGCCCCGGCAGCACCAGCGGCAAATGCAGCGAGCAGCATCTTGCCTTCGAGGCCAAGGTCGATGACCCCGGCACGTTCGCTGATGCAGCCGGCCAGCGCGCACAGGATCAGCGGCGTCGATACGCGCAGCGTCGATGCGAGCAGCGTGCCAATCGCTATCTCATCCATGTGCGAAGTCATCCATGCGCTATCTCACCCACGCGCCAACGTCGCCATGCGCGTCACCCACCCTGCGCCACCGGAGCCGGCCGCGCCGCCCAGCGCGCATGCAGGCGCCCGAACATCGGCGCCGCCACCCGCGCCATTGCGCCGGCAAAAAGTACGATCAGGCCTTGCAGCGTGAAGACCATATCGCGGCTGAAACCCGGGATCTCGAAGGCCAGCTCCGCCCCACCCTGGTACAGCGCGCCGAAGAGCAACGCCGCGAGCACCACGCCGACCGGATGGTTGCGCCCGATCAGGCTCACCGCGATGCCGGCAACACCCGCGCCGGCAGTGAAATCCTGCAAGAGTTTGTTGTGCGCGCCGGCGATTTCGTTGATGCCGACGAGGCCGGCCAGCGCACCAGAAATCATCATCGACACCATCACCTGGCGCTTGGGCGAGATGCCGCCGTAATGTGCCGCCTCGGGTGCGAAGCCGACTGCGCGCAGCGCATAACCCGAACGCGAACGCCAGAGCACGAAGTAGACCGCGACCGCGGCCGCCACCGCAATCAGCACGGTCAGGTTCAGCGGCGTTCGCGGCCAGTCGATGCCTAACGCCAGAAACAAGTCGTGGACGCCGGGCATCTGCGCGTTCGGCCCGAAGGTGCGCGTCTCGGGCGACATATTGCCAGGCTCCTTGAGCACATCCACCAGCAGGTAGATGAGGATCGCCGAGGCGATGAAATTGAACATGATCGTGGTGATCACGATATGGCTGCCGCGCCAGGCTTGCAAAGCCGCCGGCACCGCCGCCCAGGCCAGGCCAAAGAGCACCGCGGCGATCACCATCAGCGGCAGCATCAGCCACGCCGGCAGCACCGGCGCCCAGGCCAGTGCGGCCAGGCCCGCACCCAGGCCGCCCATCATCGCCTGGCCTTCGCCGCCGATATTGAACAGGCCGCCGTGGAAGGCCACCGCCACCGCCAGGCCGGTGAAGACAAACGTCGTCGCGTAGTACAGCGTGTAGCTGATGCCAGAGCGGCTGCCAAACGCGCCTTTGATCAACAGCGCCAGCACCTGCCAGGGGTCCAGCCCGGCAATGGTGACGACCAGGCCGGAAACGAGCAGCGCCAGCGACAGGTTGAAAACCGGCAGGACGACGACGTCGATCCAGCGTGGCAGTTCGTCTGATCGACTCATGCCTGTGTCGCCTCGGCGCCCCCCATCAAGCGGCCGAGCGAGCGCTCGTTGCAAGCGTCGATTGGCAACTCGCCGGCGATGCGCCCGGCGTTCATCACGATGACGCGGTCGGCCAGGGCCAGGATCTCGTCGAGCTCGGACGACACCACCAGCACCGCGCCGCCGGCGTCGCGCATCGCACGCAGGCGGCCGTGGATGAACTCGATCGCACCGATATCCACCCCGCGGGTCGGCTGGCCGACCAGCAGTACCTGCGGCTGCGGCAAGGCCTCGCGTGCGAGCACCAGTTTTTGCTGGTTGCCGCCTGAAAAGTTGGACGAGCGCAGTTGGGCATTGCGCGGGCGCACGTCGTAGCGCTCCATCATCGCTGCGGTGTCGTCTTGCATCGCGGCCTGGCGCATGAAGCCACCGCGGCAATACCGCGCCAGAGCCTGGTAACCCAGCACCGCTGATTCCCAGGCCGCAAAAGGCAAGACCAGACCCCGCCGATGGCGGTCTTCTGGCACATGCGCGATGTGCAGCTCACGTGCCAGGTTAGGCGTCAACCAGTGGCGCGGTTCGAAGCGGCGGCTGCCGCCGTCTCGGGTGTTGATTTCAAGCCGGCCCTCGGCCGGCGCGCGCATGCCGGCCAGCATGTCGAGCAACTCGCTCTGGCCGTTGCCGGAGACGCCGGCGATGCCGACGATCTCGCCGGCGTGCAGCGTCAGCGAGACGTCGTCCAGGCGCGCGACGCCGAGCTCGTCGCGCCACCGCAGTTGTTCGGCGGTGAGCAGCGCTGCACCGGGCCGCGGCGCTGCGCCCGCGCCCGCGCCCACGTTCGAATCCGCAGTCGCAGCGCGCCCGATCTGCACCCGGCGCCCGACCATCGCCTGCGCCAGCGCATCGATGTCGGTGTCGGCGGTGCGGGTGTCGAGCACCACCGCGCCCTGGCGCATCACCGTGACGACGTCGGTCAAGGCCATGATTTCCTTGAGCTTGTGGGTGATCAGCAGGATCGTCGTGCCACTCTTGCGCAAGGCGCGCAGGGTGACAAAGAGTTGTTCGGTTTCCTGCGGCGTGAGCACGGCAGTCGGCTCGTCAAGGATCAGGATGCGCGCGCCGCGGTACAGCGCCTTGAGGATCTCCAGCCGCTGGCGCTCGCCGACCGGCAGCTCTTCGACTGCCAGGTCCAGCCGCACCTGCAGGCCGGTGCTGTCCATCAGCTTGTCGAGCGCGGCACGCACCTGCGCCCGCGCGCTGTTCAGGCGCCAGTCGGGCTCGGCGCCGAGCATCACGTTGTCCAGCGCCGAGAGCGTGTCGACGAGCATGAAGTGCTGGTGCACCATGCCGATGCCCAAAGCGATGGCGTCGCGCGAGCCGTTGATCTGCACCGGCTTGCCGTCGACCTCGATCTCGCCACTGTCGGCCTGATAGAAGCCGTACAGGATCGACATCAGCGTCGACTTCCCCGCGCCGTTTTCACCGACGATGCCATGCACCGTGCCGGCGGCCACCGACAGGTCCACCGCGCGGTTGGCATGCACCGCGCCGAAGCGTTTGTCGATCCGCCGCATGCAGACGGCGGCGGGCGGCGTCACCTATTTACACGCGTTCGCGGCCATGTAGTCGATGACCTTGATCTTGCCGGCAATGATGTCGGCCTTGGCCGCGTCGACCTTGGTTTTCATGTCTGCGGTGACGAGCTTGGCGTTGTGCTGGTCGAGTGCGTAGTCGACGCCGCCTTCTTTCAGGCCCAGCGAGCTGACACCCGGCTTGGTGCCCTTGAAGGCATTGAAGACGGCAGTGTCAACACGCTTGACCATCGAGGTCAGCATCGTGCCCGGGTGCAAATGGTTCTGGTTGCTGTCGACGCCGATGGCAAGCTTGCCGGCGTCCTTGGCCGCTTGGTATACACCGACACCGGTGCCGCCGGCAGCAGCGAAGACGACGTCAACCCCCTTGGCAAACTGCGACTTGGCGATCTCACCGCCGCGCGCCGGGTCGCCCCAGGCGGCCGGCGTGGTGCCGGTCATCGCCGCGCTGACTTCGACCTTCGGATTGGCGTATCTGGCGCCCTGTTCGTAGCCGCACTGGAAGCGGCGGATGAGTGGGATGTCCATGCCGCCGACAAAGCCGACCTTGCCGGTTTTGCTGGCCATCGCGGCCATCATGCCAACGAGGAAACTGCCCTCTTGTTCCTTGAACACCACCGACTGCACGTTGGGCAGGTCGACGACAAAATCGATGATTGCAAACTGCAGCTTCGGGAATTCTTTGGCCGCTTTTTCGACCGACGCGCCCTGCGCGAAGCCGATGCCCACGACCGGCGTCGCGCCACGTTCTGCCATGCGCCGCACGGCCTGGTCGCGCTGGGTGGCGTTGGCGACTTCGAAGTCGAGATAGGTTTTGCCGGACTCTTTTTTCCAGCGCTCTGCGCCGGCATAAGCAGCTTCGTTGAAGGACTTGTCAAATTTGCCGCCCATGTCATAGATGACGGCGGGTTCGGCGTTCGCGGTTGCGGCGGCCAAGGCGGCCAATGCAAAGACAGCGGCTTGGCGGATGGGGGTAAAAGTCGTTGGGGACATCGGGGACTCCGGGTTGATCGGTGCGCGGCAGGATAGCAAGACTCGCACCCGGCGCGCTACCGGGCTCGCCCGCGGAGTTTCCCGCTGCATCCGGCACATGGGCCGCGCCAAGCAACGGCCGATTTACCATCTGGCCATGCACAAGCAACCAGACCTTTTGTCGGCGACAGATTTGCGAGCGGCCTCCCGCGCCCTGCCCAAGGTGCTGCTGCACGAACACCTTGACGGCGGTCTGCGTGTCGCGACCCTGCTCGAGCTGATGCGCGAGCGCGGCATGGTCTCGCCGGCAGACAACGAAGCCGAACTCGCGGCCTGGTTCGACGCGCGAGCCCATGCGGGTAGCCTGGTTGAGTTTCTGCGCGGTTTTGCGCTCACCGTCGCCGCGATGGCCTCGCCCGCGGCGATGCGTCGCGTGGCCTTCGAGGCCGCCGAAGATGCGCGCGCCGACGGCTGCGTGCTGGCCGAGTTCCGCATCGCGCCGCTGCTGTTTGAAGAGCATGGTGTCATCGGCGAGGCCGCCGTCGAAGCGCTCGTCGAAGGTCTGGCGCAAAGCGCGTTGCCCAGTGGCCTGATCGTCTGCGCGATGCGCCATCTGCCGCCGGCGGAGACCGAGCGCGCCGCGCGGCTGGCGCTGGCCTACCAGGGCCGCGGCGTGATCGCCTTCGACCTCGCCGGCGCCGAACTCGGCCACCCGCCCGCCGAACATGCCGCGGCGCTGAAACTCGTGCGTGACGCCGGCCTGCCGATCACGCTGCATGCCGGCGAGGCCGATGCCGCCGAGCGTGTGATCGAAGCGGCACGCGCCGGCGCCAGCCGCATCGGGCATGGTGTGCGGCTGGCCGACGCCCTCAACGACTCGGCTCGGCGCGGGCTCGTCGACGAGATCATCCAGCGCGGCGTGCACCTCGAAATCTGCCCGACGAGCAACGTGCATACCGGCGCCGCGGCGTCGATCGCCGCGCACCCGATCACGGCGTTGTGGCGCGCCGGAGTGTCCTTGAGCTTCCACACCGACAACCGGCTGATGTCACGCGTTAGCCATTCCGACGAGGCGGCGGCGCTGCTGCGCGAAACCGCACTGACGGTCGAGGATCTCCAGCGCATGGGCCTGGCTGCCGCCGAACACTCATTTCTCGGCGCCGAAGCGCGAAAAAAAGCGCAGGCGGCGCTGCACGCCTGGGTCTAAGCGCGGCGCCTGGGCGCAACCCGCAGAGCATCGCAGCGGCGCGCAATCGATATTGCGCTTGGCTGCGCGGCCCCAATCAGCGGCAGGCGTTGGCGACCGTGAAGTCGATGACCTTGATGCGCCCGGCAATGATGTCGGCCTTGGCCGCGTCGACCTTGGATTTCATCGCCGCACTGACCAAGCGGGCGTTGTTGTCGTCCATCGCGTAGTCGAGCGCGCCTTCTTTCAAGCCCAGCGCAGTGATGCCCGGCTTGACGCCGCTGAAGGCGCTGCTCACCGCGAGGTCGACCCGTTTGACCATCGACGTGAGCACGCTGCCCGGGTGCAGGTGGTTCTGGTTGCTGTCGACGCCGATCGACAATTTGCCGGCGTCCTTGGCGGCTTGCATGATGCCCAAGCCGGTGGTGCCGGCGGCGGCGAAGACCACATCGACGCCTTGCGCGATCTGCGCCTTGGTCAGCTCGGCGCCCCGCGCCGGGTCGGTCCAGGCCGCCGGCGTGCTGCCGCTCATTGCCGACATCAGCTCGATCTTGGGGTTGGCGTAGCGCGCGCCTTGTTCATAGCCGCAGAGAAATTTGCGCACCAGCGGGATGTCCATGCCGCCGACAAAACCGACCTTGCCGGTTTTGCTGGCCATCGCCGCGAGCATGCCGACGAGGAACGAGCCTTCGTGTTCGCGGTAGACAAAACTCTGCACATTCGGCAGCTCGACCACCGCATCGACGATCGCAAACTGGGTTTTCGGAAACTCGCGCGCCACGCGTTCGATGCTCGCCATTTGCGGGAAGCCGATGCCGACCACCGGGTTCGCACCGCGTTCTGCAAAGCGCCGCGCCGCCTGCTCGCGCTGCGCTGCATTGGTGACCTCGAATTCGAGATACGGCTTGCCGGACTGCTTTTTCCAGGCTTCGGCGCCGTCAAAAGCGGCCTGGTTGAAGCTGCGGTCGAATTTGCCCCCGAGCTCGAAGATCACCGCCGGCTGAGCGGCGGCTACCGCTGCCAGCGCCCAGCCTGCCAAGGCGGCAAGGCTGCGCACCGCCCAGCGGCCAGCCCGCCGGCCCGAGACCACCTTCATCTCAGTACCGCCCGGCCGTTCCGAAGGTACTGAGCGCCCCCTCGGGGGGCAGCGAACGAAGAGAGCGTGGGGGTTTCATTTCAGAAATTGGCGCGGAACTGCGCACCAAAGGTCCGCGGCTCGTTGATGAAGCCGGTCAGGTTGTTGAAGTCGATGCCGCCGACGACGCGGATCTGGTTCGTCACGTTGCGCACAAAAGCCGCCGCTTCGTATTTGCCGTTGCCCCACTGGTAGCCAGCGCGCACGCCACCTTCGAGCAGCGCCTTGCCGGTGTATTCGCGGGCTTCGTAGAGGAAGAAGTTGATCTTGCTGCGGTAAGCCCAGTCGGTGAGCACAAACCATTCGCCACCGCTGGCCGCGGGCACGCCGTAGCGCGCGCTGAAATTGAGCACCATCTCCGGCGCCTGCGGCAGCGGGTTGCCGTTGATGCTGACGGTGGGCGAGAACTTGCCGATGCCGGGGTCGGCCGGCGCGGTGATCGGGTCGAGCACGGTGCAGCCGTTGCCGCAGGCGTCGATGCGCAGGCCGGCGTCCTTGATCTTGGTCTTGTTCACACTGCCGCCAAAAGTAACCATCAGGCCTTCGCCGACGATCGCCTGGAAGTCGAACTCGATGCCCGAGCCCACCGTCTTGTCGGCATTCACGAGTTGGTTGAAATTGGCCGCGCCGCCAACCGCCGTGAGCTGCTGGTCCTTGACCGTGTACTGGAAGACGCTGAACGACATCCGCGCGCGGCGGTCGAAGAGGTCGGACTTCACACCGGCTTCGATCGAGCGCACCTTCTCGGAATCGGCCACCGAAGGGGTGTCACCAAAGAGCAGCCGGCCCTGGATCGACGGCGCGCGGAAACCCGTCGCCAGGCGCGCGTAGACGTTGGTTTCGCGGCTCAGCGCGTAGGTGCCGCTGATATCGAAGCTGGTATTGGTGGCGTCGGTATTGGCGGTGCGCCGGCCGATGAACGGCGGGCTGAAAGGCGGCGCGGTGATGCGGTCGGCGACGAAGTCCTTTTTGTCCTTGGTGTAGCGTAAGCCGCCACGCAGCTTGAGCGCGTCGCTGACGTCGAAGTTGACGTTGCCGAAGAGCGCCACCGCCTTGTTGTCCTGGTTCTGCGTCGCAAAACCGTTGAGCGTGTTGCCGCCGACCGAGCTGTAGTTGTAGCTGTCGATGGCCAGCGACTCGTTGAAGTAGTAGACGCCAGCGAGCCACTTCATCGGGCCCGGCGCGGTCGATTCCAGGCGGAACTCCTGCGTGATCTGGCGGTGCTTTGGCATGCCGTCGGCCGACTCGGCGTCAAACGGGATGAAGCCCGGGCCGAAGTTGCCGGCGCCAAGGAAGACTGCGCCAAAACCGCCGTCGATATCACCGCGGCTGAGCGACTTGACCTTCTCGAAGCCGGTGATCGAATTCAGCGCCATGCCGCCCATGTCGTAGCGGATGCGCAGGCTGGCGCCGGTATTGGTGACCTTCTGGTCGTTGATGCCGTCGATCGAGATCTTGGCCGGGTCAAACCCGGCCACCAGGTCGTTGCTGCCCGGGTTGATGATGTTGGCGCGGAACAGCCGCGCCGAGCCTTTCAGGTCGCGGCTGTGCAGGTTGGCCAGGATGCTGAGGTCCTTGTTCGGCGTGAACAGCAATTGCGCGCGCGCGGCGTTGTCGCGATAACCCTCCAGCTCCTGGGTTGGGCCCGTAGCGACGGTATTCTTGACCCAGTCGTCGCGGTTCTGCGATTGCAGCGAAACCCGCACCGAGGCGGTGCTCGACAGCGGCACGTTGACCGCGCCCTCGAGGTTGACCGCGCTGTGGCGGCCGATGCCGATGCTGCCGTAACCTTCAAATTTCTTGCCCGGCTTGACCGACTCGAAGCGGATCACACCGGCCGGCGAATTGCGCCCGAACAGCGTGCCCTGCGGGCCGCGCAAGACCTCGATGCGCTCGAGGTCGAAGATCGGGAAGCCTTTGAGGATCGGGTTTTCCTGCACCACATCGTCGAAGACCAAAGACACCGGCTGCGATGCGTTCAAGTCGAAGTCGGTATTGCCCAGGCCGCGGATATAAAACCGCGGGAAAGCGCGGCCAAACGACGATTCGATATTCAGGCTCGGCACCCGGCCGGCGAGCATGCGGATATCTTGCCCGCCGGAGTTGATGACATCGAGCAGCTCGCCCGACAGCGAGGTCACCGAACTCGGCACGTCCTTGATGTTCTCCGGCCGGCGCTCGGCAGTGATCGTGATCGTCGTCAGCTTGCCGGCTTCGACCGTGGCGACCGGCGTTGTCTGCGCCGCGGCGCCGGCGTGCAGCCCGGCCAGCGCGGCGGCTGCCGCAGCGGCGGCGATGGGGTGCAACAGCGGGCGTGAAAAGCGGGCAAATCGGGACATGGGGGCTCCTGTGGGGGTGGTTTGTCGGTGCATGCAAGCCGCGGGCCTGGCCTTGTCGCGAAGGGCGGGCAGGCGGGCGCGGCCGGCGAAGAATGCGATGATGGAACGTGCGCGCGGCATCCGCCAGATGGTCTGCCCGCGTTTGTAGTCTGGCCACCACGCTGGCGCGTCACCTCCGCGCAGGCGCCCGGCCCCAAGCTTCAACTTCACTACCGCGCTGTCACGATGTTGTCATCTGCCCAGAAACAGAGCTACGCCGACGACGGCTACGTCGTGCTGCCGGATTTCAAGCCGGCGGCCGAACTCGACGCGCTGCGTCGCCGCGCGCACCAGATCGTCCAAGCCTTCGACCCCGCTCAGGGCGCCGGCATCTTTTCGACCACCGACCAGAGCAACGGCGCCGACGACTGGTTTCTCGGCTCGGGCGACAAGGTGCGCTGTTTTTTCGAGGCCGAAGCCTTTGACGCCCAAGGCCGCCTGCAGCGCCCGCTGGCCGAGTCGATCAACAAGATCGGCCACGCGATGCACGACCTCGACCCGGTCTTCGATGCCTTTTCGCATGGCCCGGCGCTGGCCGAACTGGCTGCCGATATCGGCCTGCGGCAAGCGCAAATCGTGCAGTCGATGTTCATCTTCAAGCCGCCAGGCATCGGCGGTGAAGTAGATTGGCACCAGGACGCGACCTATCTGATCACCGAGCCGATGACCGTCACGGGCTTTTGGTTCGCGCTAGAAGACGCGACCCTCGACAACGGCTGCCTGTGGGTCCAGCCGGGCGGCCACCGCGGACCGCTGCGCGAGCGATTTGTGCGTGCGCCCGGCGCCGCGGCAAATCGTCGAAGCGTGCGTGTTGATCGCCTCGACCACACGCCCTGGCCTGGCACTGCCGACGCGGTGCCGCTGGAGGTGAGCGCCGGCACGCTGGTCTGTTTTCACGCTCTGCTGCCGCACTACAGCGCGCCGAACCGCTCAGCGCAGTCGCGCCACGCCTACACGCTGCACGCGGTCGACGCCAGCAGCGCCTGGTCAGCGCAGAACTGGCTGCAGCGCGACGGCAGTCTGCCGCTGCGCGGCTTCGATTGAACCAATCACGTCCCTCAGGAAACCCGCGATGCAGACTTCCGAAGTCCATGTCATCAGCCACCCGCTGGTGCAGCACAAGCTCACGCTGATGCGCGAGAAAGACCGCTCGACGAGCAGCTTCAGGCGCCTGCTCAACGAGGTCGGCATGTTGATGGCCTACGAACTCACGCGCGACATGCCGACGCAGATGATCGAGATCGAGACGCCGCTGGAGAAGATGACCAGCCCGACCATCGACGGCAAGAAGACCGTCTTCGTCGTCATCATGCGTGCCGGCGCCGGGTTTCTCGACGGCATGCTCGAAGTCGTGCCGGGTGCGCGGGTCGGCCACATCGGCCTCTACCGCGACCCCAAGACCCTGGGCGCGGTGGAGTACTACTTCAAGATGCCGCACAGCATGCACGAGCGCGACGCGATCGTTCTCGACCCGATGCTGGCCACCGGCAACTCGGCCGTCGCCGCAGTACAGCGGCTCAAAGAAACCAAGCCGAAGTCGATCCGCTTCCTGTGTCTGCTCGCCGCGCCAGAAGGGCTGAAAAATTTCCACGCCCACCACCCCGATGTGCCGGTCACGACCTGCGCCATCGACCGCGAGCTCAACGACCACGGCTACATCCTGCCGGGGCTGGGCGATGCGGGGGACCGGATTTTCGGGACGAAGTAGGCGGCGCGTCTGGCCCCAAACGCGCCGACTGCGCGCGCTAACACGGACACGCACGACCGCCCGAAGTTTCCTTGACTCCCTCGTAGGGCGGACGGCGTATGTCATTTGCCTTGGGGGCGCTCTAAAGAAACAAGACCTTCCGGGAAAGTCCGCGCGCAGGCACTGGGACGGGCCGCTGTGTTCCGCTCATGCCCCCCGAAGCCTGGCTGAACGCCGGCTTCTCCTCCTTTACTTCGCTCCACACAGCGACCCGTCCCAGCGCTCGGGCCAGCACCGAGGCTGATCGAGATTGAACACCGGGGCATTGAGTGCTTTCGAATGAGCCGATGGTGCCGGCTGCCGCGGGCGTTGGGAGAGCGGCGCAGCGAAGTAGAGGAGGAAGGGCCGCCGTTCAGGCAGGTCCTGGGGGACATGAGCGGAGCCGCCCTCCCAACGCCCTCGGCAGCTGAGATCGTTTCTGGCGCGAACGCTGCGGCCCGACAGGATCATGGGATGCTCACAAGCCGTCCATCTGCTTGGGGATGGCATGCGCAAGCGCGCAGGTCTATAAGTCCGACTCGCGGCGGCCTGTGGCCGCCGAGGGAGCCCGTGATGCGCTCATCCCATGATTGCCAAGCCCCCGGTTGCTTTGCGATGGCGCTCGCCGCCATCTTGACGACCGCCACGCTGGTGCTGCCCGGGGCTGCCAGCGCCGCGCCGGAGCGCAGTCCGTCGGCCGTGACCCGGTACCAGCCGCGTTGTGAAAGCGACGTCGCCTGTGAGGTGTGGCGACAGTTCCGCAGCCAGCGGCCGTTTCCGGTGCAGACGATCGCCGGCCAGGTACTCGGCGACCGTCTGGTGTTGGTGTTCAGCGAACCGACGCTGCCGGCTGCCGAACTCGGGCCCCTGCTGTCGGCCTTGTTCGGTGATGAACTGCGATCGATCAAGGCTCGCCGTTGGTTCATCGGCGCCGACGGCTGGCTCGACGACGTCGTGATCATGGTCGACTGGCCGGGCCGCGCGCCGGCTGAAGACGTCTTGCGCGACGAGCTGTTGCGCAACCGCCTGTCGCTCGTCGCCCAGGCCTTGTGGGGCACCTCGTTCGGGCTCCAGGTCGAACCCATCGAGCGCGACTACGCCGGCTTGGCGCGCGCCAGTGCGCCGAACCTGGACCCCCGCGCCACCGAGTTGGCGGCCTGGCTGCGCGACCCCCAGATGCGCTGGCGCCGGATCGACAACGAAGAGCCTGCGCGGCCCCTCGCGCAGTGGCGCGCCGCGGCGGCCGAGGGTGCATTCGTCAGCGCCGATGGCCGCCTCACGCTGTTGATGCTGGCCGCCGAATCACTGGACATCGCGCGCACCGACCCGGCCCAGTTCGCGCGCCGTTGGCGCGCCCGGTTTCGTCACTTCGCGGTCGCCACCGATGCCGTCATCGGTGCCGGCTGGGCCGGCAGCGGCCCGCTTCAAATCGTCGGCCGATTCCGTGCCAGCAGCCTGGCCGCCACCGCACCGCTGCGCTTCGAGACCTTTGCGATGCTGGCCCGGGTCGGCACGAGCGCGCTGGCGCAGAGTTATGAGCGCGGGACGCCATTTGCCGGCCGCCTCGACGAAGGCCGATTCGGCGGCACCGACTGGGCGCCGATCTACCTCTCCGACGCGCTCATCGACACCGAGTTCGGGGCGCTGTTGAACATCACCGACCAGATGTTGAAGTCCTGGTCGTCGGCAGGCGATATCGACTACCTGTACTTCGACTATCCGCTGCGGCCGGCGCCGGGCCAGTTCGCCTTCGGCGCGGAGTCGATCATCGACATCGTCAAGCGCGAGAACAACTCTTCGCGGGTACTCTACAACTGGAACACCTCGGGTGCGGCGAGCGTGGTTTCTTTCAACGACACCGCGGTGCTCACCCCGACCCAGACCGGGGCCCTGCCGGTGACCTACGGCGCCGAAGCCGTGCCCGGCGGTGGCGTGGTCACCGGCCAGCTGCGCAACCTGCTCGACCGCGAGCGCGCCGCCTACCGCTACTTTGCCGAGCTGCGCGACCCCAACCTCGCGCGCGTGGTGTCGTATTCGGTCGTCTACCAGGCCCTGGATGCGTTTCGCCTGAGCCGGGCGCCGGCCGCCGGGGCCCACACCAACACCACGACGCGCGACCTGCGTGAAGGCGAGGCGCGCCGCGCCGCCACCGAGGTGCTGGTTGCCGACGTCGCGATGGTCATCGACGACCTCGTTGCACCGAATGCGCGCGCGCGTCACGCAACGGACCAGGCACGCCGCATGACCGAGCTGGCGCAAACGCGCGGCGAGGTCAGCGCCGCGCTGCGGGCCGAGATTGCGCAGCGCGCGCAGGAAGCTGCGACACGTGCGCTCGGCGACGCCCCCGAGCGCCTGGCGCGTGTGCAAGCCGCACATCCGCGTCTGCGCGACGCCAAGACGCTGGCCGGTTTCCTGGTCGACCGGCATGGCGAATCGAGCAAGCTCAGCCTCGGGCACAGCCTGCGCGTCGGCGCCTTCAATGCCGAGGTCGACCGCTTCAACGCCGGGGTCCGCGCGCGCACGCTGGCCGGCGCCGCGGCGCACCTGGCCCGCGGTCGTCTCGACCTTGCGCAGGTCGAGCTTGAACGCGATGGCCAGCAGATGCGCACCCTGCTCGCTGATGTCGCCGGCATTGCTGATGCCGTGGCGGCAGCGATAGCTCGCTCGCGCGCCCTCGATGCGACCCGCATCCGGTTCGTGAACGCCGCGTTTGCGCAGCCGGCGGGTTGGATCCGCACGCCGAGCATCGTCGTGTCCTGGCATACCCGCCACAGCAACTACGTCGGCGGTCACAACCTGGACGCCAACGCACTGCGCATCGAAGTCGATCCGACGCTGAGCGTCGCCACGGTGGTCCGCACACCCGCCGGGCGGGTGCTGCGTGTGCCGCCAGCGCAGGCCGATACCGCGCGCTCGCGGGCGAGCCAGCTCGCGCGCCAGATCGAACATGAAAAGGTCGACATCGCCGAAGTCCGGCAGTCGCTGGCGCAGGCCGTGGCGGCACCGCCGCGGCCCATCAGCGCCGCGCTGCAAGTCGAGGCCCCGCTGCCTTTGCACGCGCTGTCGCGGCACGCCGGCCGGGCGCCGCTGGACGACGCTGCGCTGCGCAGCCAGATGCTGGCGAGTTTTGATCTCCACGGCATGCCGGCCGGTCTGGCAATGCGCGATGCGCAGGGGCACTTCATCGTTGCCACGCGGGTCGACAAACGCGCCCAATGCTGCGACCGCTTGCTCGACCTGGCCAGCCTGCGTGACCGACTCGTCGAGTTGAAAGACCGTGGCGATGTCATGCTCGTCAATTTCAACGAAGGTCAGGCTCGAGCTTTGGCGCGCAACATCGGTGTCGCGCGCGACGACCCGTCGCTCGTTGCCGCGGTGGGGGGCTCTGGCGGCCGCAAACCGCCTGTCGATGGCCAGGTGCATGTGATTGCCGGCAACGGCGCTGAGCCTCCTCGTGGCAGTGGCGGCGGCGGCCGGCCCGCCGGCGCCGCCGGGCCCGACGCCGGCACGCCGCCGGGTGGTCGTGGCCCTGCCGGGGGCTCGCCGGGAGGGCCACCGGGTAGGCCACCGGGCAGAGGCGGCCCGGGCGACCCCGGCGAGCCCTATCTGGTCAGCATCACCCCGGACCGCGGGACGGTGCTCGATGTGCTCGTCGCGAGCCAGAAGCCGCGCCGGCTCGACCTGGACCCGGTTCGCCTTGAAGGAGCGGCTGCCGAGCGCGACCTCGCGCGGCTGCGCGACACCACCATGTCGAAGGAGGTTCGCGCGCAGCTCGAGTGGCACGCCGCGACCGACGGTGATCCGGTGGTCTTCAAGCTGCGCTGGCACGCGCTGGCACCCGATGCGCCAGCGTTCGAGAGCCGGGTCGTCGCCGGGGTTGACCCGGCACAGCCGGCCCGGGGCATTGATGTCGTCGAAGCGGCGATCGCCGCCGCGCGTGGGTCGCGTCGCGAACAGACGACATCGGATCTGCAAGCGAGAGTGCGCGACTATGTCACGCGACATCGAGACGGCAAGTCGGTCTGGCGCCTGTTTTCGCTGGCCGAGGAGTCGCAGCTCAGCTACTTGCTGTCCAGGCTTGAACCTGGTTTGAGCATCGCAGGCGAGTGATGACACCAGCTTCCGTTGCCGTGCTCGTTGGCGTGCCGATCGAATGGCCAGCGTTCCTGCGCGCTGCGTTCGACCCGCAGCGCGACTACCTGCGTCGTTTTGCAGCCGACCCCGAGCCGGCGTGGAGCCGGCCGGGCGGCTATGCGCAGACGGTTGCAACCCCCTTGCGGGCCTTGCTCGAACAGGCCCGCGGCCTCGGGGCGCACTGCATCGCCGATGCCCGGCTCGAAGACCTGGCCGACGCCAGCCGGCGCTTCGACGCGGTCATCGTGCTGGCCCACTGGAAAGGCGCAGGCGTCGCCGCCGAAGACCTCATCGTGATCGACGCCGCGGCGATTGCGGGCCGGCTTGATGCCGACCCGCAGACCGCGACGGTGGCCATGCAGATCAGAAGCAGCCTGCCACGCAGCGTTTTCCATCACAAACTCGCGGCGCTGGGTTCCCTGCTTCGTTCGGCCGAGGACGGCCCGAAACGATTGGCGTCGCTGCTGAATCGGCATGTGCTCGAACCCGCGCCTGCAGCCGAGCCGGCGCCGGGCGCGTTTCGCGTCCTGGCGCGCCCTGAAACCATCGCCGCGGCAAGGCGGGCCTGCCTGGACACCCTGCTCGGCGGGCTGCTGCGCCCGGGCAACCGCCTCGAGCTGGCCGATGGCCTGGTCGATGCGCAGACGGTCGACGCCCACATCGCAGCCAACTTCGACGGCGTGCTCGACCTGACCAGTTGTGAGGCCCACGCGCTGGCCAACCACCTCGACCACCAGCGCTTCGGCGCCTTGCGCATCGTGCAGTTCGAACGCCCGCTGGTGCCCGAGATGGCCGCTATCACGATCGTGCGCACCGTCCAGCGCATGGCTGACGGCGAGCACGACTATCTGCACGCCCGCACGCAGGCGCTCCACGAGGTCTTCCAGGCCGTCGAAACCGAAGTCGCGCGCACCGGCGCCGGCCGCCTGCTCTTGGGGCTGCGCCGATCGCTGCGCCGATCACTGGGCCAATCACTGGGCAAATCACCGAGCCAATCACTGGGCCAATCACTGCGCCGACTGCTGCGTCGCCGCCGATCAGCGCAGTGACGCCAGCTCGACCCACCAGATCACGCCGGCGCACGCAGCGACAGCTCGTACAGCGCGTACAGCGGGTCGTTGAAATGCAGGCGCTCCAGGCCGGCCGGCGGCCGCGCTGGCGGCGGCGCGCCGAGCAGGTGGGTCATGATCTTCGGCCGCCGCACCGATGAGGCCTGGTTCAGCGCCAGCGCCCGCGCGGCCTCGCGCACGACCCAGGTCGAGCCCGATGCGGCAGGCGACCAGAAGAGCATGAAGGTATCGCAGGCTTCGATCTCGAGCTCGATGCGGGACTCCCAGTCTTCGCCGCCTTCGATCGAGAGGCGGTCCATGAAAGGCTCGATGTCAAAGCGGCGCAGCGCGCGTGCCACCGCCATGACTTCGGCGCGGTCGTCCTCGGTGTACGACATGAAGACCCGCTCTGGCCGGCGGTAAACCGCCGCGCAGCGTTGCGGCACGATGTCGGCGGCCGCCACGATCGGGAGTTCGAGCGGCAAATGCCCGATGCAGACGCGGTCGAAGAAGAGATTGATGTCGACCAGCAGCATGCTGCCGCGCAGTGGCTCGTTCGGCGTGATTTGAAACGCCACCGCGGCCGGGTCGCCATGCCATTCGATCGATTGCAGCGGCGGCGTGATCGTCTGGGCCTGCGCGCACTCCAGCGTGAACTCGATGCGCGACCCGCGCGCCAGCCGGGCAAACAGCGAGCGTGCCGGGCCGGCCGTCACGGTGCCGCGCTGGCCGACCAGGCGCGCCACCGCGGCGTCGATCTGGGCCGGGCGTGCCAGCACCGCTTCGACCCGAAAGACGAGCCCGGCCTGCACTTCGCGCGGCACGACGGCTGACAAGTCGACGGCGTCGCGGCGCGGCCAGACCTTCTGGCGCAGCATCACATCGACCGCCGCCGACCGTGCTTTGCCGAGCTGAAAATCGTCGCCACGGAATGTCGAACGCCAGTGCAGCCAGAACAAGCCCAGCGCGAGCGCCAAGGGCAGCGTCAAAAGCAGGAGCGGGTCGAAGGGCATGGTGGGGCGCGTTGCAGACAGCGCACCCTAACGTGCCCAGGCGGCCGCGGCAAGCGGCGCCTTATGCTGGCGCCATGCTGATCCGCAACACCACCTTGCCCGACGGCCGCAGCGGCGTCGATGTGCTCGTCGCCGACGGCCTGATTGCCGCAGTCGGGCCGGCACTCGCCGCGCCGGCCGGCATCGAGACCATCGACGCGCAGGGCCATCTGCTCAGCCCGCCTTTTGTCGACGCCCACTTCCACATGGACGCCACGCTGAGTTACGGCCTGCCGCGTGTCAATGCCAGCGGCACCTTGCTCGAAGGCATCGCGCTGTGGGGCGAGCTCAAGCCGCTGTTGACGCAACAGGCGCTGGTCGATCGTGCGCTGGCCTATTGCGATTGGGCGGTGGCCAAGGGGCTGCTGGCGATCCGCTCGCATGTGGATATCTGCGACGACCGCCTGCTCGCGGTCGAAGCGCTGCTGCACGTCAAGCAGCGGGTGAAACCTTATCTCGACCTGCAACTGGTCGCCTTCCCGCAGGACGGCCTGCTGCGATCGGCCAACGCGCTGGTCAATCTGAAACGCGCGCTCGACCTCGGTGTTGACGTGGTCGGCGGCATCCCGCACTTCGAGCGCACTTACGAACAGGGCACGCAGAGCATCAAGCTGCTGTGCGAACTCGCCGCCGATCGTGGCCTGGCCGTCGACATGCATTGCGACGAAAGTGACGATCCCCATTCGCGGCATATCGAGACGCTGGTCTTCGAGACCCAGCGCCTCGGGTTGCAGGGGCGCGTCACCGGCTCGCACCTGACGTCGATGCATTCGATGGACAACTACTACGCAGCCAAGCTGATCCCGCTGATTGCTGAATCGGGTGTGCATGTGGCGGCCAACCCGCTGATCAACATCACGCTGCAAGGGCGCCACGACAGTTATCCCAAACGCCGCGGCATGACCCGGGTGCCGGAGTTGATGGCCGCCGGCGTCAACGTCGCTTTTGGTCACGACTGCGTCATGGACCCCTGGTACGCACTCGGTTCGGGCGACATGCTCGAGGTCGCGTCGATGGGCCTGCATGTCGCGCAGATGACCGGCCACGCGGCGATGCGCGCCTGCTTCGACGCGGTCACGGTCAACGCGGCGCAGGTGCTCGGTTTGCAGGGTTATGGCGTCGCGCCGGGGTGCCGCGCCGACTTGGTGCTGTTGCAGGCGCGCTCGCCAGTCGAAGCGCTGCGCCTGCGCGCAACGCGCCTGCTCGTGGTGCGTGGCGGCGAGGTGATCGCCCGCTCACCGCATCAGGCGACGGCGCTGCATCTGGCCGGCCGGCCGGCGCGCGTGGATTTCACGCGACAGCCCTGAGGCCGGCGCCATCTAAAATGGCCCGCAACAGGGACGAGAAACCAAGAACACCATGAAACTGATCGGCGCGTTGACCAGCCCCTATGTGCGCAAAGTGCGCATCGTGATGGCCGAGAAAAAACTCGACTGCCAGCTCGAGCTCGAAGATGTCTGGGCGAGCGACGAGATACTCAAGTCCAACCCGCTGGGCAAGGTGCCTTGCTTGGTGATGGAAGGCGGCGAAGCGGTTTTTGATTCACGCGTCATTGTCGAATATCTGGACACGCTGTCGCCGGTGGGCAAGCTGATCCCGGCATCGGGCCGCGAGCGTGTCGAGGCCCGCACCTGGGAAGCACTGGCCGACGGCGTGCTCGATGCGAGCATCCTGGCGCGCCTTGAAGCGACCTGGAAAGGCCGCAGCGATGCCCAGCGCTCGCCGGCCTGGATCGACCGCCAGATGAGCCGCGTCGATGCCGCGCTGGCCGCGATGAGCAAGGGCCTGGGCGACAAGCCCTGGTGTGGTGGCATTCACTTTTCGCTGGCCGATATCGCGGTCGGCTGCGCGCTCGGTTATCTCGACTTCCGCTTCGCGCATATCGACTGGCGCAGCGCGCATCCGAACCTGGCCCGCCTGAGCGAGAAGCTCGCGGCGCGGCAGTCGTTCATCGATACCGCGCCGCCGAAGGCCTGAAAGACTCTCAGCCTCCCAGGCTCGGCCAACGGCCGTGCGCTGCTCAACCGCCCGCGCGCACCATCTCCAGCAACACCCGCGCCAGCAGCATCGGGCTGCGGTAGGCGCTGCGTGGCTTGAGCAGGTGTTGCACCTCGACCACCAGCTTGTGCACATCGGGCCTGCGGGCGGCAAGCCGCAACAAGGCCAAGGCAAACCTGAGCGTGCGATCGAGGTCTGGCGGACGCTCACCCGTGGTGTCGGGGAAGATGAAGTCCGGGATCGCGGCCATCGCCCATGGCGTCTCCAGCAGCGGCTGCAGTTCGGCAAAAAACGCCGGTGCCAGCGCAGCCAGCGGATCGGCATCGCCCGCTGACCGTGCGAGCACGCGGTGCAGCAAGACCGCCTGCTGCGCCGCCACGCTCATGCCTTGACCGTAGATCGGATTGAAGACACAAATGGCATCACCGAAGGGCAGCAAGCCGCGCGGAAACTTCTCGACCCGCTCGTAGTGCCGCCGCAGGCTTTGTGGGAAAGCGTAGCGCGCGATCCCGCCTACGCGCCTGGCGCCACGAATGGCGTTGTAGATCGTCGGTGTGCGCAACTGCCGCGCGTAGGCGAGAAAGCCTGCTTCATCACCGGGTGGTTTGTCTGCGCCCCGGCCGCCGAGGCTGAGCATCCAGACGCCGCCCTCCTGCGGCAACATCAACGCGCCGCGGCTGCTCTGCGGTGCCTTCGGGAAAGTCATCACACCCAACCAGTCGCGTCCCGCGTCGTCGGGGATTTTGTAGGTGGCGCTGGCATAGCCGATGTCCACGCCGATCGTCGTGATCTCAGGTGCCGGGCGGCCTAACGCTTGAAACAAGTCGAGCGTGGGCGCACCGCGCCCCGAAGCATCGACGACCAGATCGGCCGGCACCATGTGGCCCTGCCCGTCGGCACCGGCGTACTGCACGCCGACCACCGAAGCGCCATCGGCGCTGGCCACGATCTGCGTGGCGCGGGACCCGGCTTGCAGCCGGACATTGGCGTGCTGCTGCACACGTCGGCGCACGATGAACTCGATCGCCGGCCGCGAGATGGCGTAGGTCAGCACCCCCAGGTCGCGCGTCGGAAATGGGTCGAACCCCGGGCGCTCGACACGAATGTCCAGGCCCCCGCGCATCGGCACGGCGCCGGCGCGCACCAAGTCAACTTCGAAGCCCGGCAACAGCTCGACGAGCGCGTTCAGCCCACCCGCCAGCAGCCCATGAACATGACGCGCCTGCGGCGTGCCGGTGCGCTGTGCCGCCGCTTCGGCCAGGCAGTCACGCTCCAGCACGGTGACCTGCTCAAAATGACCGGCCAGCGCAGACGCAGCCGTCAACCCGGCCATGCCGGCGCCGATGACCACGGCGTGTTTCATCACCGCCGTTTCAGTCATCGCCCAACCGCTTCGACCAACGCCCGCGCCAGCCTCTCGCCATCGAGCGGTTTGTGCAGCACCGTGACGGCAAGCCCCGACAACTCGCGCAACCGCTGGGCTGCGGTGTCGCCCGTCACGATCACAACGGGCAAGTGTGCGTGGCGGCCTTGGCCCTTACGCAGCCTGGCGACGACGTCGGCGCCGGTCTCGTCACGCAGGCGGTAGTCAAGCACCAGCACGTCGGCCGGGAAGCCTTGCGCCAGCGCCCGCTCGGCCTCTTCGCCGTTGGCCACACCCCGTGCAGACCAGCCGATCTGGCGCAGGTAGGTGCACAGTGAACTGAGGACCTCGGGCTCGTCGTCAACGAGCAAAACCGACAGCGCTTTGCCTGCGCCCGGGTGACTCGCTGACGCCGGCTGGTCCAGTGCTTCAACTGCCGCCCCCACCGCGGCCGCAACCGCAGCCGCTGCCGCCGCAGGCACGCGCAACTCGAAGGTCGCGCCGCGACCGGGTTCAGTGGTCAGCTGGAGTTGAATTTCCAGCAACGCTGCCGCGCGCTTGACGATGGCCAGGCCCAGGCCCAGGCCCTGCGAGCGGTCGCGCGATGCGTTGCCGACCTGGTAAAACTCCTCGAACACCCGTTCGCATTCGGCGGCCGCGATGCCCGGCCCGGTGTCGCTGACACAGACCTGCACGCGGCCAGCAGCCACGCCGCGCGCCGACAGCACCACACCGCCTTCGTGGGTGAACTTCAGCGCGTTGTCGACCAGGTTGCCCAGGATGCGCAGCAACTGATCGGCGTCGGTCAGCACCCACATCGGCGCTTCAGGCAGGTCTATGTCAAGTGACAGGCCACGTTGCGCGGCCAGCGCGGCGTACTCTTCGCGCACGGCCTCGAGCAAGGTGCCGATGGGGTGTGGCGTTAGATGGGCCTGAACGGCATGCGCATCCAGGCGCGAGATATCGAGCAGGCCATCGAGCAAACCGCGGCTCTGGCGCAAGGCGCTGCCGATTCCCTGGCTCAACTCCTGCAACAGCGGGTCGCCTGAACGTTGCGCGACAAGGCCGAGCGTGGTCGCATTGATCGACAGCGCATGCAAGGGCTGGCGCAGGTCGTGGCTGGCGGCGGCGAAGAAGCGGGTCTTCGACGCGCTGGCGGCTTCGGCGCGGTCTCGTTCGGCCCGCAGCGAGGCGGCCAGGACTTCGTTGTCGTCGAGCAGGCTGACCAGTTCCTGCCACGAACGGCGCTGCTGTCGGACGGCCGCGAACGCCGGCAATAGCGAGGCGGCGCACAGGAACGCGATTGCATAGCCCATTGCACCGCCGTGCCAAAGCCACCCTGCCACCAGCACGCAGCCCGTCGTGAGCGCAACGCCGGCATAAGCCCAAGGCATTCCTGAGGCCGAGATCACCACCGGGCCGGCGACGAAGAGGGTGAGCAGCGTGATCGCCACCTTGATGGACTCGTCCGTGCCAACGAAGAAGATCGGCAGCCCCGCCGCGTGCACAAGGCCCGCCATCCAAAACACGACTGTCGCGCGAGCCAGGCCGTCGCGGGCCGGCAGCGTCACGTCTACCAGCAAGCGCCCCGCCAACCGATAGGCGTAAATCTGAACACCCAACCAGACCGCGAACCAAGCCGCTGCCCACCAACCTGCACCCGCACGCGCAGTCAGATAGGCCCAGAACAGGCCTACCGGCAACATCATCGCGGTGCGCCGCAGCCACAGCGTCACGTGCACGAGGCAGCGTGCATCGGTGCGCTCGGTGATGCGCAGGCCGCGCGCCGCGGCAACGTCGACCACCGGAGCCTCAGCCGATGTGGACGCCATCACGCGAAGCCTGGTAAGCCGCCTCGGTCCGGTTGCGCACGCCGAGCGCCGCAAAGACCGCCGTCAGGTGACTCTTGACGGTGGATTCCGCGATGCCGAGTTCGCGCCCGATGAGTTTGTTGGGCAGGCCGCGCACTGCCGCGCGGTAGACATCGACCTGGCGTGCGGTGAGGCCGGTGAGCCGAAGTTCGGCCGCCACCGCGCCGCTATCGGTGCCATTCGTGCCCGACAAACGCAGCGCGTCCGCAGGCAAGAAGAGTTGCCCGTCCAGGACCTTGCCCAACGCTGCCAGCATCATCTCGGAGCTGTAGGTCTTGGGGATAAAACCCGCCGCGCCCAGCTCCACGGTGCTGCGGATCAAAGTGCCGCTCGTTTCACCTGAAAGCACGACGATGCGCGCCGCGCAGCCGGCGTCGCGCAAGCGGCGAATCGACTCCTGGCCATCACCGTCGGCCAGATGCCAGTCGAGCAGCACCAGGTCATAGGTCGACAGCTTGACCAGCTGCACGGCCTGCGCCAGGTCCGCACTGGTGTCCACACTCAACCGGGGCGCGAGCACGCTGAGCAGGTTCTTCAGGCCCTGCAGAAACATCAGGTGGTCGTCCACCATCAAGACGTGCATCGGGGCGTTGTCGTGCATGAGCACGACTGTAGGCCGTTCAGGCGGCTGGCGCATCCGACTTCAGTGGGAGCCATTGGTGCAGGGGATGCGGTACCTCTGGTGGATGCGCAGGCCCGAAGCAAGGGCTACTGTTGCTCAGTCCACTAAAACCGGCGGTTTGCCACCAAGGACTGTCTCGACGGCCCGTCCGCATCCAGCGGCTGACGCCTTACTCCTCGCTCAAGCGGAGCGCCGACGGCAGGCCACCGGGCCCGGTCTGGTGGTGCGCGGTACATTGTCACCAGCCCGAGCCTGGCGTCCCACCGTCATCGACCGTATAGATCAAAAGTTTGGCTTCATCATTCACGGACGGAGGTTCACGTGGAAGGCAAATACACTCCCGTCGCTCTTGTAGCTGCTGATGTACGACCGCGCTTGGCCAAGACCATCTACCCCGAGCCATTCGCGTCCAGGGTGGCCGGGCGAGAGAAACGTGTGCTTGGTGATCAGTTTGGCCTCAAGAACTTCGGCGTGAACCTCACTCGGCTGGCGCCTGCGTCGATGTCGGCGCTTCGCCACGCCCACGCTAAGCAGGACGAATTTGTGTACATCCTGGAGGGCAACCCGACCCTCTACACCGACGAGGGCGCCTTGCCTCTGTCACCGGGCATGTGCGCTGGGTTCCCCGCGAGCACCGGCAACGCCCATCACCTGGTCAATGAGAGCAATCAGGACGTCGTGTATTTGGAGATCGGAGATAGATCGCCTGGAGATTCGGCTGTGTGGCCAGACGATGACCTGCAAGTAGCAGAGATCGACGGGAAGAAGCGCATGGCACATCGAGACGGAACGCCGTACTGAGCGCGTGCGTGTCGGAGCGTAGCCAAGCACCATGCTCACGGTCGTTGCGTTACTTTTCCTGCCTGTGGTGTTTGTGATGTCGAGCTATCGGCTCTACCAGTTGCCCCGCGACGTACTGGCTGGAAAGAAGTGGCTGAACTCCGAGCACAGGCTGGTCTACGCCCTTGCCTGGGCAACAACGTATCTCGCGCTGGGCGCTTACACGACGTACCTTGCCTACGCCATCGTGACCGTAGTCGCCTTGTGGCCAGTTTCCCTCAACGAACTGCTGAGCACGGCGTCTGTCGTCGTGGGCTTCCCGTTTGTCTATCTCGCCTACGAGTGGGTCTACTTCCATGCAATCGCGCCGCGCCCGGTTCGTTAGCGCTCGACTGCCGATAGTTCATGCGCCCGCTGCGGGAAGCAGGCTGCGCGGTGCATACAAGCCGGCGTTGCGTCGAACTGGTGGCGGCGCAGCACGAACGGCCTGCTCACGCTTGTCGATGGCGAATTGATATTCATGGACCCTGCACTCGCGCCGCCCAGGTAGGCGACCGCGCGACGACATCGCGGGCGATGGGTTGTCGCAGCGGCCGTCGGGCGGGTTGCGCATCCGACTTCAGTACGGGTCCGAGGCACGAGACAAACGGCACCTATGGCGGATGTGCCTGACGCCAGACGCACCTATCGTTGGTTGTCGGTCGTCGGTCCGCGCTGACATCGAACCGAGCCCGTGCCCACCTGAAGGAGCCCGCAATGAATCACGAAGCCCAGTCTGTCCTGCCGCGCCTGGCTGCGCGGTCGATGCTCCGCCCCGCGCTGGCACTCGCACTCGTATTGGCCGCCTGCGGCGGCGGTGGTGATGGCATCGGCGATGCCGATGGCGACGTTTTCGGCGCCGACAGTACGACCACCGCCTCGCGCAGCCCACTGCAGGCCGCAGCGACATCGCCACTGCGCGGCGCCGACGGCTCGGCCCTGCAGGCCAGCCCGAACCAGCTGCCGCTGGACCACGGCGCGCGCACCCGGCCTGGCCTGTACACGCTGCGCGCGCAAGCATTGGCGCTGGAGCGCGAGCTGCGCGGCGACGTGATCTGGGTCGATGTCGGCTGCTGTGGCAGCGAGGCCGCCGACCTCGGCGTATCGATGGTCAGGGGCATGCAGGCCGCGTCCGATCTGCCGGCCAGCGCACCGGTCTTTGTCAGCGGCGCCGACCTGCGGCTGGCCGCGACGGTCGTCAACCGGCTGGCTGACGCCGGCATGCGCCGCGTCTTCCTGGTCATGCCGCCGCGCTCGTAGCGCACGGCGTGAACCGGTGCTTGTCTGACTGGCCGACTGAGGAGAGTCATGATGCGCCAGCGTGCAGTAAAGGCGGGTTTGAACCGCAGCGGCCCGTTCGAATGCGGCGTCGCCGTGCGAACCGCGTTGCGCAGCATGCTCTTGCTCGTGGTGTCGGCTTGCGCCACGACGACAGCTGTCTCGCCCGACGCTGCAATCCAGCAGGTCGCCGCCGCCACCGACTCGTGGCGCGCCGCTTACGACAGTCGGGAGCCCGAACGCATCGTCGCGATGTATGCCGCCGACGCAGCGCTCTGGGGAACGAATCTGAAGGCACTGGCGACCACCCCCGCCGCCATCGCGGCGTACTTCAAAGATGCGCCCGCTCGCCCCGACGCGCGCGTGGTGTTCGTCGAGCAGCACATACGGGTCTTCGGCGACTTCGCCATCAACAGCGGCACCTACTCGTTCAACGGGTTCCGCGACGGCAGGCCGGTTTCGCTGCCGGCGCGGTTCAGCTTGGCCTTGCGCAGGCTGGACGGCCGCTGGCTGGTGGTCGATCACCACTCCTCTTGGTTGCCGAAGTAGCCATGCCGCTGGTTTATCACCTGCCCTGCGCTGCGCCAACGACGACGGCATTTCGCGCGCTGGCCGCGGCCGTTTGTTGCGCCTTGATCGCCGGTTGCGGTGGCGTCGCGGCACCACGCCTGATAGCGACACAGCATGAGCCGAGCGCCGCGGCATCCGTGCCGCGCCGGCTGCCCGTGGCGCTGGTGCTCTCCGGCGGCGGCCTGCGGGGTTTTGCCCATCTGGGCGTGCTGCAGGCGCTGCACGCCCAGGGCCTCAAGCCCGATCTGATCGTGGGCACCAGCGTCGGCGCCATCGTCGGTGGCATCTACGCATCGGGCACGCCGCTGGATCAATTCAGCGGCGCCGCGCTGCCGTCCAGCCTGGACCCCTGGGGCAGCCTGCTGGTCACGCCCGCCAGCCGCAGCGCCCAACTCGAAGCATTCGTTGCAACGATGCTCGCCACGCCGCACATCGAAGACTTCGTGGTGCCCTTTGTGGCGGTGGCCTCGGCGCGGCGCAGCGGCTGCCTGGTGCTGTTTGGCCGAGGTGACGCGGCACGCGCGATCACCGCATCGTCGGCCCTGCCCGGGGCGCTGGCGCCGCTGCGCATTGCCGGCGTCGACTTCGCCGATGGCGGCCTTGGCGCGCCGCTGCCGGTGCGCGCCGCGCGCTCGCTTGGCGCGCAAGTCGTGGTCGCGGTGGACGTGAGCTTCCACGCCGAAGATGTGGTGCCTGACGGTGTGCTCTATGGCGTGTTCCATGCCGGCATGGTCATGGCCCGCCACCTGGCGGCCGCCGATCGCGCCGCGGCCGATCTGGTGCTCGATCCGGTGCTGCCGCCGGTGCCCGAAGTGACGGTGGCGAACCGTGCGCGCCTCGTCGAAGCCGGCGCGCGCGTGGTGCGCGACCATCTGCCCCAACTGCGCCGGCTCTTCGCCGCGGCGCAGCACCAGCCCCCAGCCGTGGCCATCCCGGCGGGTGCAAAACCACTGGGCGCACCGGGCTGCGACACGGCGGTTGGAGTGATCTCGGATCGGCCGGGTGATGGCGAACTGCCACGCGGCGAAGTGACCCGCGGCCCACTGGAGCCTTCGACCGGCGTCACCCCGCTCGCTGCGCGACTGCCTTGAGCCAAGCCGCTGCGACGCGACGCGGGCCCGCTACAGTGCCCGCAGAACGCCCTGGAACTCGATCTGCAAACCGTCGGGGCCGATCAGAAAACACTGCTGGATGTCGGTGCCGGGCACCGGCACGGTGGCACAGCGATGGCCAAGAGCCGCCAGGTGCATCAGCTGCACACCAAGATCGTCGTAGCGGAAAGCGATGTGGTCCACCGCACCGGCTGCGCCCAACGCAGTCTGCGCCGCGATGAGGTGCACCACGGCGCGGCCGGTCTCGTCGTAGAGCCAGGCGCCGGGGAAAGCAAACGGCGGCCGCGCGCCGGGCCGCAAACCAACCACCGATTGCAGAAAATCACTCGTCGCCTGCACATCGGTGCAGCGGACATTGACATGGTCGAGTCGCATCATGGTGCCATCGTCGCGGGCTGCCGCGGTGGCGTCAAGCGGGCTCTGATGCAGCTTGTGGCGTGCCGCGCGCGGCGCTCGCCCCCGGGCCGGAAGCCGCGCCCGAATCGGCATTCGAGACCGCAATCGAGTCGGCCGCCGACACCGCGACGTGAAAACTGTCGCTGCGCGCCAGCGGCCAGTAGAACCTGAAGACGTTGTGCGGCCAATCTGCGCGGCCTTCGCTGGCCGCGATCAGCGACCCCGGTTTGATGAACGACAACTGGTTCGCGAGCAGGCGCACATCGTGGTCGGCCAGGCGGCGCACGATGTGCGACGCGGTGATCTCGTTCGGGTGGTTCAGCCCGGCCGCCTGCACCAGTTCCTTCAACGCCTTCAAGGTATTTTGGTGAAAACGGTAGACCCGCTCGGTCTTGTCGGGCACAAACAGCGCCTGTTGACGATGCGGGTCCTGCGTCGCCACCCCGGTCGGGCAGGCACCGGTGTGGCAGGTCTGCGCTTGCAGGCAACCCAGCGCAAACATGAAGCCGCGCGCTGCGTTGCACCAGTCGGCGCCGAGCGCCATCATGCGGGCGATATCGAAGGCGCTGATCACCTTGCCGGCGCAGCCGAGGCGGATCTTGCTGCGCAGGTTCAAGCCGACGAGTGTGTTGTGCACCAGCAGCAGGCCTTCTTGCAGTGGCGCGCCGACATGGTCGGTAAATTCAAGCGGTGCCGCGCCGGTGCCGCCTTCGGCGCCATCGACGACGATGAAGTCGGGCAGGATGCCGGTTTCCTGCATCGCCTTGGCGATCGCAAACCACTCCCAGGGGTGGCCGATGCAGAGCTTGAAGCCGGTCGGCTTGCCACCCGACAGGTTGCGCAGCCGGTCGACAAACTGCAGCAGTTCGATCGGCGTTGAAAAGGCGCCATGGCGCGCCGGGCTGACGCAGTCCACGCCCACCTGCACACCACGCGCCGCGGCGATCTCTGGCGTCACCTTGGCGCCCGGCAAGACCCCGCCATGGCCGGGCTTGGCACCCTGGCTGAGCTTGATCTCGATCATCTTCACCTGCGGGTCGATGGCGTTGGCCTGGAAGCGCTCGGCGCTGAAGCTGCCGTCGTCGTTGCGGCAGCCAAAATATCCGGAGCCGACTTCCCAGATCAGGTCGCCACCATGGACGCGGTGATGCTGGCTGATCGAGCCTTCGCCGGTGTCGTGCGCAAAGCCGCCGCGTTTGGCGCCGCCGTTCAGGGCCAGGATCGCATTCGCGCTCAGGGCGCCGAAGCTCATCGCCGAGATGTTGTAGATGCTTGCCGAATAGGGCTTGGCGCGGGTCTCGCCGATGCTCACGCGAAAGTCGTGTGACGCCAGTTCGGTGGGCACCATCGAATGGTTGATCCACTCGAAGCCGACTTCATTGACATCGAGCTGGGTGCCAAACGGCCGCTTGTCGCCGGCGCCCTTGGCGCGCTGGTAGACCAGGCTGCGCTGCTGGCGCGAAAACGGCGCCGCTTCGCGGTCGCTTTCGATGAAGTACTGGCGGATCTCGGGCCGGATGAATTCGAGCAAAAACCGGATGTGGCCGATGACCGGGTAGTTGCGCAACACCGAATGCCGCGACTGGTGGGTATCGCGCCAGCCGAGCAGCACGAGGAAAAAGCAGACCAGCGCGAACAGGCCGCCGAAACCGAATGCGACCCAGCAGAACAGCGACAACAGCATCAGCACGCCGCTGAGCAGCCAGGCGGTGTAGCGCACCGGGAAATGCACATCGATGCGGTGCAGCCATTCATGCATGGGAGATCTCTCCTCTTCGGGCCGGATGATGGTAGGCCGGGTTCGGCGCGCTGTCTGGCCGATCAAACCCGCGATTGCCTGTCATCTGTCCCCGTCAACTCAAGTCTGCATGAAACGCTGCAGCGCCTGCGCGGTCGCGTTGGGCATCTCTTCGGGGATGTAGTGGCCGCAGGGCATCAGCTCGCCGCTGACGACACCGCGGCATTGCGCCCGCCACAGCGCGAGCGGATCGAACAGCGCGTTGACAACGCCCCGCTGGCCCCAGAGCACGAGCATGTCGCATTCGATTTGATGGCCATCGGCGCGCGACTGGCGGTCATGTTCGAGGTCGATGCCGGCCGAGGCACGGTAGTCCTCGCACATCGCATGCACCGTCGCCGGCTGGCTGATGCAGCGTGCGTAGTCGTCAAAGGCTGCCGGCTCGCAGTGGCCCAGGCCCTCGGCGCCCCAGCGCCCGACCTTCCAGCGCAGGTACTCAAGCGGGTCGCCGCCGATCATGCGTTCGGGGTGCGGCGCGGGCTGGATCAGAAAAAACCAGTGGTAGTAGGCCGTGGCAAAACGCAAATCGGTGGCGCCGTACATGTCGAGCGTCGGCGCAATGTCGAGCACGCAGAGTTTGATCACGTCGGCAGCGTGGTCGATCGCCAGCCGGTGCGCCACGCGGCCGCCGCGGTCATGCCCGGCGACAAAGTAGCGCGCATGCCCGAGGCTGTGCATCAGCGCTGCAAGGTCAGCGGCCATCGCGCGTTTGCTGTAGCTGGCGTGGTCGGCAGCATCGGCGGGTTTTGACGATTCGCCATATCCGCGCAGGTCGGGCAACACCAGCCGGTAATGCGGCGCGAGTTGCATCGCCGCGCGGTGCCACATCACATGCGTTTGTGGGAAGCCGTGCAACAACAGCAGCGCCGGCGCATCGGCGCGGCCACCCGTGCGCACTCGCAGCTTGATGCCGTTGACGGCATGCTCTTGGCAATCAAATCCTTCGAACCAGGGCGCTGTATCCGGCGTGGTCATCGGCGGCTTCCTTGCGATGCGCGAGTCAGGGTCTCAATCAGCAGCGCGCTCCGACGAGCGCAGCCAGGTCCACGACAAACCGATGCCCGCCGACGCGCCGGTGTTGCGCTTGACGAGCGGGCTGCTGGCATTGGCCGCACCGGCCACGCTGTCGACGCGGCCGAAGACAAAGAGCCGCCAGTCGGCCGACAGCGGCCGCACGACGTTCAGACCCAGCCGCCAGGCGATGAGGCCGGCGCGGGCTTCGTAGGCCGGCCGCGTGGTGGTCGCGTAGGCCGGCGCGACGGCGTAGAAATGTTCGGTCAGGCGCCGGCTGCCAAGCACCGCGCCGACGCTGGCGCTGTAGGTCCAGCCGCTTTGGCTGTGCCGGCTGTACTGCAGTTCGGGCTCGAAGGCGATGCCGCGCGAAGTAAAGCCGTCGCTCAGATCGAAGACCCCGCGCAAGGGCAATTCAAGTTGCCAGCGGCCGGCGCCCGGCGCGGCGCCAGCGGGCCCGAGCTTCCACTTCAGGCGCGGGCCAAATTCGATCAGCGTGCCCAGATCGGGCATGCCGCGCCGCGCTTCGATGTCGCGTGAATTCGAGCCCAGCGACGCACCCGCGCCGAGGTCAAACTCGAACTCCGCCGACTTGAAGGCACGCAGCCCCAGGTTGCCGCGGTCGGCACGAAGGATCTCGCCGCGGTAGATGAAAAACGGCAGCGCGATGGCGCCGCTGGCCTGCTGATCAGCGCCCGGGTAGGCCTGCTGCGAGACAGCGAACGCAAAACCACCGAGCTCCCATTTGGGTTCGGCAGCGGCGGCGGCACCTGATGCTGACTGCGCCGTCTGCGCCAGTGCCGGCAAGGTGGCGGCACAGCCCAGCAAGGCAACAGCGACGAGCGGATTGATGTTCATGCCGTCGTTATACTGCCCTGGCAGCGCCGATTTGTTCCGAATTGCGGGCGCTTAATCAAATGCCGCTAAAGCGCCTGCGCTTGCACTTTGCCGTGCACGCAGGGTGATGTCGCAACGCGACGCCAGCCCAAAGCCGATACGGACAAGCGGTGTCCTCCGCTGTCGCAGCCGGGTTTATTTGTTGCCCTCATCGTTCATGGCCTCTGTCGGCGAAGTAACACCCCAGCAGATGTTCTTCAGCGCGCCGTTGCCGCTGAAAAGCGGCGCCGTGCTGGCCGCCTACACGCTCGTCTACGAGACCTACGGCACGCTGAACGCACAGCGCAACAACGCGGTGCTCGTGTGCCACGCGCTCAATGCCAGCCACCATGTCGCCGGCCGCCATGCCGACGACGACAAGTCGCTTGGCTGGTGGGACAACCTGGTCGGCCCGGGCAAGCCGCTGGATACAAATCGCTTTTTTGTCATCGGCGTCAACAACCCGGGTTCGTGTTTTGGCTCGACCGGGCCGACTCAAGACAACCCGGCCACCGGGCAGCCCTATGGCGCAGATTTTCCGGTGGTCACCGTCGAAGACTGGGTCGATGCGCAGGCGCGGCTGCTCGATGCAATGGGCATTCAACAACTCGCCGCGGTCATCGGCGGCAGCCTGGGTGGCATGCAGGCTTTGAGCTGGACGATGCAGTATCCGCAACGCGTGCGGCATGGCATCGCCATCGCCAGCGCACCCAACCTGTCGGCACAGAATATTGCCTTCAACGAAGTCGCCCGCCGCGCCATCGTCACCGACCCCGACTTTCACGGCGGCCACTACCTGGCGCACGGCACGATCCCCAAACGCGGGCTGCGTGTGGCGCGCATGATCGGCCACATCACCTATCTCTCCGACGACTCGATGGAGGCCAAATTTGGCCGCGAGCTGCGCAACGGCGCGCTCGGCTACAGCACCCAGGAGGTCGAGTTCCAGATCGAGAGTTATCTGCGCCACCAAGGCGACAAGTTCAGCGACTATTTCGACGCCAACACTTATTTGCTGATCACCCGCGCGCTGGACTATTTCGACCCTGCGCATGAGCATGGCGGAGATCTGGCGGCCGCCTTTGCGGTGGCGGTCAAGGTACGCTTTCTGCTGGTGAGCTTTTCCACCGACTGGCGGTTTTCACCCGCGCGTTCGCGCGAGATCGTCAAGGCCCTGGTGGACAACCGCATCAACGTCAGCTACGCCGAAATCGACGCGCCGCATGGCCACGACGCGTTCCTGATGGACGACTTGCGCTACCACAATCTGATTCGCGCCTACTTCGACAACATCGCCCGCGAGGTGTCCGCTTCATGATGCCGCCCGACACACCCGCATCGTTGTCGGCTCGTCCGGATTTCGTCGCGATCGCAAAATGGATCAAACCCGATGCGAAGGTGCTCGACCTGGGCTGCGGC
>JANPDN010000196.1:0-3118 GCA_031431555.1 Rubrivivax sp. | reverse complement strand
GCGCACTCTTGATTTGCATGGTGTCCACCTCAGACATAGGTGGACACCATGCTGGCCGCTATCCATCGGCTATTCAAGGTGGGATGGCTGGCCGCTTACTGTTGTTGTGCGCGGCCGGCATCGGTGCTGCACACCTGCTGCGCGTCGAACAACGGGCCGCGCAACGACAGGCAGCCCAGCTGGCCGCCGGCGACGACATCGCCCTGGCTGCGCAGGCGGTACAGGCCTCGGGGCCATCGGCATGGATTCGCGCAGCATCCAGGGCCGTTGTGCGCCGGCAGTTTTGAGCAAACTGGTTCGTGCCAGCCTCGATGTACAGGAGGCGCGCCGCTATTGGCTGGAAATCGACGGTCAGGCCTGTGCGCCGCCTGGCACCCGCATCTAAGATAGGAGTCTTAACCGCCCTCAGCAACGCCCAAGCGAGCCCTGAGAACCGTGCTGCGGCCGCGTGCCGTACCAGGATTGGGTGCCGGCGGCCTCGGGTTGCGCTGGTCCGGTAGGCGCTTGACCTTTTGCAAGGGGCGGCAAGGAGCGCTTTCGACCTCGACCCTAGGGTTGACCCTGAGTCTCGCGCAGTCCCGCCGCCGTGTCGCACAGCGTCGCCCCGGCTGCGGCTTGCTGGCGCGGCCCGTGTAGATGTGCTTGCGACCTGGGCAACTCAGGCAGGAAAGTCTTGCCCCGCCTCGCGCGCCCGACCCTTGGGCGGCGGCTGCGGATCCAGCCCGAGGTGGCTGAGGATCTTCGCGATCACCGGCTGCTCCAGGATGGCGGCGATGATCTTGAGTTCCCCGCCGCAGCAGTTCGGGCAGTGCTGCATGTCGATGTCAAAGGTGCACTTGAGCGGCCGGGCCAAGCTCAACAACTGACTTGCTCTAGACCGGCCGTCCGCCAGTACCCGCTTGTGGCCGATAGTGTGAGTAGGCAGCCGCGCCGGAAAGCTGCCATCGGGCCTGCGGCCCCGGGGCCGGATTTGGGGTTGGATTGGTCCTCAGATTGTGGGCTGCTGCCAGGCCGCCGGAGCCGCCCGACTGGGCCATGTACTCATGTCCGGTCTTGCCTGTCTGGGGCGTGAATGACAGCCGCTTCACGTCGCCGCGACGATGAACTGACCGACGCGGCGACCACGGCGGTCATGATGTCGCTCAGCGGTGCCGGCAAGGCACAGGCGGGCGGCTGCCTCGGCGTCTGAGGCTCCTGCGACGAGGAGGCTCCCGAGGGCGCTACGCGCCCTGGAAATCCCCAAGGCCGTTGCCAGTCTTTGCCTTGTAATCCCGGGTACCGGGCGGCACACTACCCGTGCGGCGCAACTCAGGCCATCGAGCCGTGACCCCGTCCCTGTGTGCAGCCTGCACGCAGGCACTACCGTGAGGAGACCCGAATGGAACAAGTGCACGCCAAGCGTTTCGTCGATCTTGCCGCGCCTGCGCCCGCGCCCGCGCCCGATGACGCATCCCCCCGCCTGCAGCAGCGCCGCGCGCTGCTGCGCAATGCGGGCTTGGCGGCGTTCGCCGCCAGTGCCACTGGCTCGGCGTTCGCGCAGGTGATGGATCGCTATTCGCCCGACGCGCCGCCGGTGCGCTACCCCGAGCCAGACGTGATCGGTCTCGACCCGCGCTTCAAGTACAAGCTCGGCAACACGCCGATCCTGCGGCTCTACCGCGGCACGATGTGGGCCGAAGGCCCGGCGTGGAATGGCTCGGGCCGCTTCCTGGTGTGGAGCGACATTCCGAACAACGAGTGCCTGCGCTGGTCGGAGGAAGACGGCCGCGTCGGCCGCCATTTCCGCTACCCGTCGAACAACGCCAACGGCAACACGTTTGATTTTCAGGGCCGGCAGATTTCGTTCTGCCACGGCACGCGCAACGTGATCCGCTACGAGCACAGCGGCAAGGTCACGGTGCTGGCCGACAAGGTGGGCGGCAAGGAATTCAATGCGCCGAACGACGGCGCCGTGCACCCCGACGGCTGGATGATGTTCACCGATCCGGGCTACGGCAGCCTGATGGAGTACGAAGGCAACCGCCTGCCGCAGAGCGCGTCGAGTCCGCAGCCGCTTCAGAAGGAGGCGATCTACCGCATTGACGCTCCCGGGCAGGTCGAGAAGGTCGCCGACGAACCGTTCAAGCCGAACGGCCTGTGCTTCTCGCCCGACTACAAGAAGTGCTACGTCGCCGACACCGGTGTGTCGCACTATCCGAATGCGAAGAGCGTGATCTGGGTCTACGACGTCGACGGCAAGCGGCTGCGCAATGCCAAGGTGTTCGCCGAGATGACGTTCAACGGCAAGACCGGCTTCGCCGACGGCATCCGTTGTGACGAAGACGGCAACGTCTGGGCCGGCATGGGCTGGGCTGGCGACGGTTTCGACGGCGTGCACTGCTTCGCCCCCGACGGCAAGCGCATCGGCTGGATCCGCATGCCCGAGATCATCTCCAACGTCTGCTTCGGCGGCACCAAGCGCAATCGCCTCTTCATGACGGGCAGCCAGTCGCTGTACGCGGTTTATGTCGAGACGCGGGGCGGCACGTTGACCTGAGGATAGGCAATTCAAACACCCTCTGTCTCGCGGCTGAGCCCCCGCCGTACGGCTCCTGAGCCGCTGATTGCGCTGGATGATGTCGCC
The DNA here is from genome assembly GCA_031431555.1 of Rubrivivax sp. Lineage (GTDB taxonomy): Bacteria > Pseudomonadota > Gammaproteobacteria > Burkholderiales > Burkholderiaceae_C > Rubrivivax. The sequence continues at coordinate 495 of JANPDN010000196.1, read as the reverse complement.
TAGAGTTGGCTGCAAGCTGCGCTGCGCCCGCGGCGCTCCCCAGACGATCCCGTCTGGGTTCCGACCAGGGGTTGACTTTGATCCGCAGATCGCTCTGAGCCCTCACAGCAGCCATGGGCACCGCCGGTCCCCGCGGCCCATGCTGTATGGCCGCTCGATCGACGGTGCTTGATCTGTGCTCAGGCCGCTTGGAGCGCCTGGCCACGCGCAGGCGAGCGTGGCGGCACCCGAGCCTGCACCCCCAAGTGCATGAGGATCTTCTCGACTTCCGGCTGCTCCAGGATGGCCGCGATGATCTTCAGCTCGCCAAGAAGCTGCCGGCCACGAACGACTCTTGTTGGCCGACAAGCGACTTCTGCCGTCCTGTCGGGCGGGCACGCCGACCAAGTCCGTGGCAGCCGTAACGCAAACGCAATACACTTGGCCGATGAAGTCTGCTGTCATACCCCAAATCCGCGTCGAACCAGAGTTGCGTGCTGAACTCGAGTCCGTTCT
>JANPDN010000195.1:0-28287 GCA_031431555.1 Rubrivivax sp. | reverse complement strand
CCGGCATCGACATCCGCGATGCTCAAGCCGGTGCCGTGCAATGTCAGCGAAGTCTGTTCGGTGGCGCTGTAAGTCAGTGGCGTGATCGTTGCCGTCGGCGCGTCGTTGATCGCGGTGATGTTGATGGTCGCGGTGTCGTTGGCAGTCAGGGTGCCGCCAGTGCCGGTGTTGCCAAGGTCACTGGCGCTCAGGGTCAGCGTGTCGCTGGCCGCGGGCGTGTCGCTGTTGATGATGTAAGTGACGGTGCCGCTCAGGCTGCCAGCCAGCAGATTGTTGATCTGCGTGACCGTGCCGCTGAGCGTCACGGTGGCAGTGCCGGAGTTGCTGACGGTCACGCCAGTGGTGCCGGCAGCCACGTTCAAGGTGCCGCTCACCACGCCCAAGGTCGCCTGCACGGTGGCGCTGCCGGCATCGACATCCGCGATGCTCAAGCCGGTGCCTTGCAGTGTCAGCGAAGTCTGTTCGGTGGCGCTGTAAGTCAGTGGCGTGATCGTCGCCGTCGGCGCTTCATTGACCGCCGTGACCGTGACCGCGATGGCCACGCTGTCGGTGCCGCCGGTCTGGTCGCTGACGCGCACGATCACGTCGTAGATGTTGTTGGCGCCGGCGTCGACGGGGCTCTCGAAATCGGGCGCGCTGACGAAGCTCAACTCACCGCTGGTGGCGTTGATCGTGAAGCGGGCGGCGTCGGCGCCGCCGCTGATGGAATACAGCAGGGTATGGCCATCGGCGTCGGTGGCGGCCACCGTGCCTGCGGCCGTGCTGTTCTCCGGCGTCGAGAACGCATTGGTGCTCAACACCGGCGTGCGGTTGTTGTCGTACCACACATACGCCAGCGGCTCGTAGCCGCCGGTGGTCCCCGTGTCGGTCGTCATGTCGCCGCTGACGGCATTCCACGCCGAACCGGTCCACTCAGTGAAATTGATGTCGCTGCCGGCGTCGTGGGTCCCGAGCATGATGCGATTGGAATTGGGATCCGCACTGAGCACCACGGTGTTCGGGACTGCAGCGATGTTCGGTCCCGTCAGTTCGGACGACCAACCTCCAACTGACGCCCAGGTACGGTAGAAGACGTTGTTGCTGCCGCTCTTGCCGTAGGCGGCCAACAGGTCGCCCGAATCGTGCTCGAAGGCCAGGCCGATAACGGGGGCGGTCGTGATGGCGGCGGTAGTCGTGGCGGCCACTTGCGAACCCCACGCCGAGCCATCCCAGACGGAGATCCAGATTTCTGAACCATCGGTGACGACAGCGAGGGCGATTCGATCGCTGTTGGGGTCGCTGGCCGTGATGCTGTAGTTGGCGTCGTTCGAGGCACCGATCCCGGCCGGCGCCGACAACGACAACTGTGAACCCCAGGCGGTGCCATCCCAAACTCGGTAGTTGATGGCATTGGTGCTGCCGTCGGCGTCGTAGACCGCGATCGCTTGACCGCTGTGTGACTCGTAGGCCACGTGGATTTCGGTTCGATCGATTCCTGAGCCTGTGTCCAGAGTCACTGCGTTGCCCCAGCTGGACCCATTCCAGACCAGGGCGTAGTCATTCGCTGCCGGTGTGCCGCTGACCGCAAGAATCATGGAGTCGCTGTTCGGGTCCGCCGCCAGGCGTAGCTGCACCGCTTCACCCGCGACCGGCGTGGTGATGGTCTGTTCTGCCGACCAAATCGTGCCGTTCCAGGTGCGGTAGCTCAGACTGCTTGTGCTGGTAGTGCCGTTGTGCCAGACCAGCAGGGCATCGCCGCTCTGCTGCTCGTAAGCAAGCTGAAAACTTCGATAGGGAGATCCTCCTGTGCTGAGATTCACCATATCGTTGAACGAAAATGCCGTCCATGTGCTGCCGTTCCAGATTTGACCACTGATCAGGCCATTGACCTCGATGCCGACATTGATCACTTCAGTTCGGGTGGGCGCTTCTGCAACCTGGGTGATTGCCCATTCGCTCAAGTTTGTGGTGTTGCTCGTTGCACCGAATCCGCTCCCGTTCCATTGAGCGAACGCGGGAGTCGTAGTGTTGTTGGCCCAGATGCCCATGCCATTGGAAGCCGCTATCTGCGCGCTGAATTCGGAGGTGTTGTTGGACGGGTCGGTGGCCGTCGCCGTGATGTATTCGCCAGCGGCGACCGACACTGCCAAAGTCGCCGTGAAGCCCACCGTGTAGGGCGCCCCTGCCGGCGTCGTGACGGTGGTGAAACCAAGGTAGCGCTGGCCTTCGTTGTCGTTGGCCGTGTTCGCGAAGAATTCAATCCGGTACGCCTTGCTCGCTTCGCTGTTCAGCGTGCCGGAGATGACGACCTGCGCGCCGTCGAGGGCGACCGAGCTGAGCACGGGAAAGTTCTGAATGTTGTTGGCGCCGGTATCCGCATCGTTCGTGTCATTCGCCGTGACCCCGGCCGAGCCGAGGTTAATGCCGAGCAGCGTATTGGCGTGGATCGAATTGCCGAGCACGGCGTCGCCGCTACCGTTGACGACGTTGACGCCGTTGCCGGCGTTGTAGGCGATCAGGTTGCCGGCGTTGGCCGCGCTGCCGCCGATCGCGTTGTTGGTTGAACTGCCCTGCACCTGCACACCGTCGCCCAAACGGTTGCCCCGATTCAAGGTGCCACCGGCGTCGGTGCCGATGTAGTTGCCTTGCACCAGGTTGTTCGAGGTGTTGATCTCGATGCCTTCCCAGTTCTTCGAGATCACATTGCGCGCCGCCGCGCTGGTGCCGCCGATGGTGTTGCCGCTGCCGGAGATGATGGCAATGCCGACGTCGGTATTGCCGCCGCCGGTCGCACCATCGGGGTCGACGCCGATGTAGTTGCCCTGGATCAGGTGCCCGGTGACGCCGCTGCCGGCGATGTTGATGCCTTCGTCGGCGCTGTTGGTGATGACGTTGCGATCGTTGGCGCCGGTGCCGCCGATGATGGCCAGCGAACCAGCGATGTCGATGCCTTCGTCGCCGTTGCCCACACCGGTCGAGCCGGTTCCGGTGGTGCCGATCCAGTTGCCGGCGACAGTGACGTTGTCGGCGCCAGACTGAATCGCGATGCCGTCGCGCGTGAAGCGCGTGATCATCAGGCCGCGCACGGTGCTGCCGTCGCTGGTGCTGGTAAAGGTCAGGCCGTCGACGCCGGCGCCGGCCGAAGCGCCGTCGATGCGAACCACTGGCGTGTTAGCCACATAGTCGGGCTCGGTGCTGGCGTCGATCACCAGCGCCTGCGTGATCGATGGCAGCGCAGTCGTCAGGCTGATGACATGCGGGCCGGTGCCGGTGATATTGAACGTGATGATGTCGGCGCCGGCATTGGCGTTGGCATCAATGATCGCTTGGCGCAGCGACCCGGCCCCCGAGTTGTTGGTGTTGGTGACGGTGAAGGTGGCCAGCACGCCGTCCCAGTCGACGCCGGCCAGTGTGTTGTTCGGCAGCACGCCGCCGCTTGCAAACTCAAGCGTCAAGTCGGCGCTGCGCTGCGCGGACCCGCTGTCGTTGGTGCTCGCCGCCACATCTGCGCCGGTGGCAGCGGCGAACTGAGCAACGAAGGCCTCGCCCCGCGGACCCTCGGCGACCTTGCAGCCCCACAGCAGCACATCGGCGTCGCTGTTCAAAGCGCCCCTCCACCCGTCGAAGCTGTCGTGCTGCTGCAGCGCATTCGAGTCGACAAAGCGGTTGCCCAACCACAGCCGACCCGCTTCGCCGTGCGAGACGATGTGAACCGTGTCGATCTGCCGTTTGCCAGCGAGAATGTCGCTGATCTGTTGCAGGCCGTCGGCGTCGCCGCGCAGTTGCACAACTTCGATCTCGACCTTAGCGCCGCTCTGGGCGAGGATGCCGTCGATCAGCGTCTTCGCGTCCGCCACCGCGGCATCAACGAAGACGATCTCGTGCCGGCGTTGCTGTTGCTGCAGGTGCTGCGGAGTCGCCATCAAGGCCGCATCCGATGGCGACGCGGTCGCGCCAGGGTCGATCGCATTGACGATGGCGCTGGCTGGCGCACCATCGGCGCCCCAGAGCAGCGGGTTCGCTTCAGCCGAATAAAGGATCCGCGGCTCGCATTCCTCGGCCACCGCAGCGCGCGCAGCGACGGGCGCAGCCCGCCAGCCGAGCCGTGCAAACAGGCGGCGCAAGAGCGTCATTCGGCGCGTGCTTTGTCGGGCCAGTGTGCAGCGCCGCGGGCTCAGCGGCGCGAGGCGACGGCGGCAACCGGTGCCGTGACGGTCGCAGCGACCGGCACTGCGCCGGGCACCACCGCTGCGTTCTGCTGCGCCTTGGCCGGCACGATTTTCAACTCAGGCACCGGCGGGCTGGCTATCGCCGCAGGCCCGGCCTGCCCCGGCTTGAGCCCGAGGTCGACCTTGCAGCGCAGCCCCGCCGGCAGCACACCGCCGGGGTTGGGCAACTCCAGCCGGACGCGAAAGGTATTGCTCGCGGCATCGATGACGCGGTCGACACTTTTCACCACCGCCGTGTGTTCGCTGCGGTTGAAGAGCTCCGGGATCACGGTGGCGAAGGCGCCGATCTGGACCTGGCCAAAAGCGGCCGCCGGCACCAGCGCGTCCACCCGCAACGGGTCGATCGCGGCGATGCGCAACAGCGGTTTTTGATCAACATACTCGCCGTTGGAGACAAAGCGCTCGACGACCACGCCGTCCAGCGGCGAGACGATCGTGCGCATGCTCAGTTGCGCCACCGCGAGGTCGACTTCGCGTGCGGCGAGCTTGCGGCGCTCCTGCGCCTGGTCGACGCGGCCACCGGCGACCTGGGCTTCGGCGCGCTGGCGTTCGAAGTAAGTGCGCGAGACAAAATTTTCTTCGGCCAGCTCGGTCGCACGGTCGAGTTCGCGGCGCGCCAGGTCTTGCGCGCCGGTGGCCGCCGCGACTTCGCCGTTCTGCTCGGCACGTTCACGCGCCAGCGCCAGCGCGGCGCGTTCGACATTGCTGTTGAGATGGGCCACCACCTGGCCGCGGCGCACCGAGTCACCGCGGTCGACCGCCAGGCGCGACACGACCCCCGCCGCGGCGGTGCCGACCTGCACCACCTGGTGCGGCTGGATCATGCAGTCCAGCGCCGCGCCGAGCGCGGTCGACTTCGATGTGGCTGCGATCGGGTTCGGGTTCGGGTTCGTCTTCACTGCCACCTGCGCCGCCGCCGGCGCAGCGCCGAGCAGCATTTGCACACCGAGTGCGACCGCAGCTGTCAGCAGCGCCTTGCGCGATGTGGTGTTCGGCAATTTCCGGATCTGGTTGAATGTCATGGCAGCTCTTTTGAAACGTTGGGGGTGGTGCGGATTCGGGGTTCTATTCGCCCGGCCCGGCAAAGCCGAAGGCTTCGGTCTGGCCGCGGTCGCTGCGGCGCAATTCATGGCGACGGCGTTGGTCGTTCCACTCGGCGCGGCGCTGGGCGGCGACGAGCAAGCTGTCTGCAGCCCAGCTCGGCAGTCGGCCGTCGACACCGGCCGACCGCGCCACCAGCCGGCGCACGCACGCCGGCCAGGTGCGCAGCAACTGCGGCTCGTCGAGTGCGAGAAGGCTCTCGGCGCTGCCCGGGTCGCCATGCCGCGCGGCGCGGCCGATGAGTTGGCGGTCGATGCGGCGCGAGCGGTTGGCCACGGCCAGGATCACATGCAGCCCGCCGGCGGCGCGTGCCGCGTCGTCCAGTCGGATGTCGGTGCCGCGGCCGGCGATATTCGTCGCCACGGTGACCATGCCGGCCTGGCCAGCGCGGGCGACTGCAGCCGCTTCGTCAGCGTCTTGCACCGCGTTCAAGACCTGGTGCTCGATGCCATGCTGGCTGAGCAGCGCGGCCAATGTGCGGCTCGAAGCCACGCTGTCGGTGCCCACCAGCACCGGCCGGCCGGCGGCCACCATCGCGGCGACCCGCTGCGCAATCGCTGGCCACTTCTGCGCTGCGCTGATGAACATCTGGCGGCCGAGCCACCGGCGCCGGTCGGGCTGCGACAGCGGCACCGGCAAGACGCGGCAGCCGTAGAGACTTTGCAACTCACCACGCGCTTCGTGCAGCGTGCCGCTCATGCCGGCCAGCCGCAGCCAGCGCGGGAAGAATCGCTGGTACGTCGTCTGCGCTGCGGTCACGGTCGGCGGCGCTGGCTGCAGGCCTTCCTTGAGTTCGACCATCGTGTGCAAAGCACCCAACCATTGCCGGCCTTCCGCGATGCGGCCAGTGACTTCGTCGATGATCTGCAGGCCCGCAGCGCCGACGACATAGTCGCGGTCGCGGATGTAGAAAAGTTCAGCTGCGAGCGCCGCTTCGACCCACTCGAAGATCAAGCGGCAAGGCGTGTTGCAGGCCGCCAGCTGGACTTCGCTGCGCACCCGCGCACATCCCGCGGTGGTGAGTTCGGCGCGGCGTTGTGCGACGTGCAAGACATGGTCGCGCCCGGTCAACAAGCCAGCCGCGATGCGGCGCGCGAGCTGGTAAGGCTCGACGTCCAGGGCGGCGGCAGGGGCGGCCAGGATCAGCGGCAGCCCGGCTTCGTCGAGCAGGATGCTGTCGGCCTCGTCGACGATCGCCAGTTGCAGGCCGGGCAGCAAAGGCTTGTGCGTTCGCCCGCTGGCCACCGAGCGTGCGCGCAGCACGCGCGGGTCGCGTTCACCACCCAGCGCGAGGTGGTCACGCAGGTAGTCAAAAACCAGTTCACGTGCGGTGCCGTAGACGATATCGGCGCGGTAGGCAGCATCGCGCTCGGCGCGGCTGTGGCGGCCGAGCACGCAGCCGCAGCGCAGGCCGAGCGCGGCGTAGAACGGCGTCATCGTGTCGTGATCACGCTGCACCAGATAGTCGTTGGCGGTGAGCAACTTGACGGGGGTACCCAGCAGCGCCGCGGCAGCTGCCGCCAGCGCCGCGGCGACGGTCTTGCCTTCGCCGGTGGCCATCTCGACGAGGTGGCCTTGCAGCATCAGGCGCGCGGCTTCGTACTGCACCGGATAGGGCGCGATGCCGATCGTCGCGAGCATTTGTTCGCCAGCGCGTTGCAGTGCGGCGTGGGTGGTTTGGGCGGCCGCGTCGGCAGCGGCCTTTGTGCTTTTGCCGCGCGGCCAAGCAGCCGTGACCTGGCGTCGCAGCCAGCCCAACACCGGCGCCCATGCCGGCGGCTCGGGCTGGATCGCGCGCTGGGCATAGGCACCAGCCGCGTGGGTTTGAGCGTGGCCGTGGGTGTGCACGATGATCAGTGTTCGAAGTGGCGCAGGAAGGCGCCGCGCCAGGCCCGCGCCGCCAGCAGCGCCAGGCTCGCCGAGCCGTGGGTGAAGGTGACCAGCGCGCGTGTGCCGACCGGCACCACGGCGTCACTCGGCAAGGTCAGGTCGAGCTGGAAGCGCGGTTCGCGCGCGGTCAGGCCGCGTGCATCGGCGGGGTCCAGCGCGATCGTGCCACCGGCGCTGTCGCCCATCGCCGCGGTCGGCAAGGCCGAGGTGGCTTGTGGCTGCACGCGCCCGGGCTGCGCGGCAAAGACTTTGGGCACTGCGGTCGCCAGCGCCACCCTGACCCTGCCCGGCGCGGCGCGCACGAGTTCGATATCGTCGTTGTGGATCAGCGCGCGCACGATCGGCGCGCCTGGCGGCAGCACATGCGCCAGCGTGTGGCCCTGCTCGAGCCAGCGGCCCAATTCGCGTGGCGTATCGCGCAGCATGACCTGGCCGTCGATGGCCGCGCGCACGACAAGTTGCTCGACCTGAGCCGCCAGCCGCAACGCTTCAGCGCGCAGCCTGAAGGCGTTTTCATCGGCGGTCGCGGCGCGTGCGGCATCGTGGTCGAAGCTGCCGGCACGGTCGACCTCCTGGCGCTGCAGTTGGGCCTGCACGCGCTGCAGGTCGGCGCGCAGCGGCTCGTTCTGCAGGCGCGCAATGGCTGAGCCGGCGGCGACGGTCGCGCCATCGGCGACGAGGATTTCTTCGACGACACCGGCCACCGCGAGCCGCACCACCGCGTCGTCGGGCAACCAGACCACGGCCGGCGCGTGGCTGCGCTGCGGCAACGGCACCAAGACCGCGATGAACAGCGCGGCCGACAGCGGCAGCGCGGCGGCCAGGCCAGCGCGCAGGCGCCGGCCGGCGGCCTCAGGCGCGGTGGCGATCCAGCGGCCGGCGAGCATCAAGGGTTTGGCCAGGCCCAGCCACACAGCCAGCCCGAGCAGCGCCAGGCCGAGCAGCGCGCTCCAACCGGCAGCGAGCAGCGCCAGCCCCAGCAGCAAGGCGCTGCGGTAGGCCCAGGCCAGCGGCGCGTAGGCGACGAGCCAGGCGCGCTCACCCGGCGCGAGCGGGCCGAACCTGGCATGGCGCGTGCCCAGCCAACGGCGCTGCAACTGCACCTGCCACCAGCGCAGGCTGCGCAGGCCGAGGTTGGGCAGGCCGGCGGCGTCGCAGAAAACAAAGTAGCCGTCGAAACGCAGCAGCGGGTTGCCGTTGACCAGCAGTGTTGACAGGCCACCGACGACGATGACCGCGAAGCTGAAGTCGCGCGCCAGGCCGTCCTGCAGCAGCAGCCAGAAAACCAGCGCCGCGCCGGCAAACAGCAACTCGAGCAGGATGCCGGCAGCGGCGACCGCCATGCGGTCGCGGGCGTGGTCGAAACCCGCCGACGCCGACGCATCGACATAAGGCACCGGCGTCAGGAACATCAGCGTGACGCCAATTTCGTGGACCTCGCCGCCATGCAGCTTGACGGTGAAGGCATGTGCCAGTTCGTGCAGCAGCTTCATCAGCGGATAGACCAGCCACAGCAACAGCAACATGCGCGGGCTGCCCAGCCGGGTGTCGCCATAGGCTGCAAGGTCACCGGCCTGCGCCAGCAGCGCAACGACGCCGATGAGCGTCAGCGCCCAGGCCAGGCCGCGGCCGGGCCCGGCGGCACCGAGCAGCCAGGCCACGCGGTGGGCGTGCGCGGCGAGGAAACGGTCGGGGTCCCACAGCGGCAACTTGAACGACAGCGGGTTGACCGCGGCGGTGTGGCGCTGTTTCCGGCGCCGCTGCTGGCTCTGCAGCACCGCGAGCACATCGGGCGCGACGCTGCCAGCCAGCAGATGGGCTTCATGCGCCTGGCGGAAGACCTGCAGCGCCTGGCCCTGGGTCGGCGCATCGTTGCCGTCAGCGGCGGCCTGCGCCGCCCAGATCTCGTCGATCGAACGCCGACCGTTGCACAGCGCGAGCAGGCGGTAGGCCGGCTCGTTGAAGCGGTGGTAGCGCCCGGTCAGCGGGTCGTTGAGCACGTACCAGGCCTGGCCGCGCACGAGCTGGCGCGACACCTTGACACCGAGACGCAGGGCCGGTTTCAACGGCGCGATGCGGTACCACATCGGTGATTGGATCGGCTCGCGCTGGTTCATTCGACTTCGGCCGTTTGAGGGCTAGCCCAGCAACTGCCAGAGCACGCGGCGGGCGCCATGCTGCACGCGCTGCCACCAGATGAGCCCGAGCTGGCGCTCCTCGACATCGACCCGCGCCACGCCACGCAGCCCGGGCTTGAAGCCGGCAGCCTGCGTCTCGAAGCGGCCTTCGACCTCGAAGACATTGCGCCCGCCCAGGGTCTGCGCCATCGGTGCGATGCGCGTCACCGTGAAGGGCACCGGCTCGTCGGCCAGCGCGGCGAACAGCGCATGCCCGGCATGGCCGACACGCAGCTCGCCGATATCGTGTTCTTCGACTTCGGCGACCAGGCGCCAGGCCTGTGGCGGCGCCATCGTCATCAGCTCCTGCCCGCGCCGCACCGGCATGCCGATCGACGCACTGAGGTCCCCGCTGATGAGCACACCGTCAAAAGGCGCAAGCAGCTTGGTGCGCTCCAACTGGCCGCGCGCCAGCTCAACCTGGGCCTGCGCCTGCTCGAGCTTGGAGCGGCCGATCACGATCGCGGCGGCATCTTCACGCGCGAGTGCGTCGCGGTACTGCTTTTCGAGCTGCGCGGCTTCGGCGGCCCACTTGTCGAATTCCAGCGTCGCCTCGCGGTCGTCCAGCGTCGCCAGCACCTGGCCGGCTTTGACCGTTTCGCCCGGGCGCACGCCAGCCGAGCGCAAAAAGCCGTCGACGGGTGCGGCGATGACCCGCTGCACCGAGCCGTCGATACGCGCCGGCGCCAACACCCGGTAGTGCGCCGGCCAGAACGCGGCGAGCGCGACGACCAGGCTGCTTAATGCCAGCGCGAGTTTCCAGGTCGCCACCGCGCCCGGCGCAGCCGCAGCTTGGTCACCGCGCCAGGCGTTGAGCAGGCGGCGCGGCAGCGCGCCCGTGGTGCGAAATTTCTGTGCCAGCAACGGGCCGACAAAAGCCGCGACGTCGCGCGCCAGTTGGCGGTCGGCATCGGCCATCGGCAGGCGCCGCTCGAAGACCAGCGCACCGGCGGCAGAGTCGTCGCAGAAGATCGGCAGCGTCAGGATGCACAGGCCGTCATCGGCCCGGTGCAGCGCCATCGCGGCCAGCCTGGCCAGCAGCGGCGCGTGGTCGCCCGCCGGGGCATCGACTTCGCTGGCCTGGTCGATGGCCTCCTGCATCGCCGCGAGCAGCGCCCGCACGGCGTTCTGGCGTTCGTGGTGCTGGGCGCCGTTGGAGACGGCGACGAGCTCCAGCCGCACATTTGCACCGCGGCGGCACAGCCCCAGGCTGATGCGGTCGCAACCCAGGCGGCCGGCGAGTTCGCTGAGAACGGCATTCGCGGCGGCCGTCAGATCTGCATGTTTGAGCGCCAGCGCCAGTAGCGGCAAGGCGGCGCTCGACGACCCCGGTGGCGTCGGGCTGGCACGCGCTGGCGCTTCCGCGTTCAGCAGCGCAAGAGGCAGGTCATCGGGTTTCACGGCGGAGTGCTTGGGCCTGTGGTGGGGTCGGCGGCGGAGACGGTCGTGGGCAAGAATCCGGCGGGCGGATCCGACCGGGTTGGGCAATGCCCTGATTGGGCCCGGCAGGTACTGACGGCAATCGTGTAAATAGGGCCGATCGATGGCCCTATCTCGGTGGCGGCGCCGGCCTCGCCGGGCAGCCCCGATGGACGGTCTAGGCGGGGGAGCGCCCGGCCAGGGGCAGCAGGGGTTCGGCCACCGCGGCACCGCCGCTGCCAGCGGCGGCATGCATCACCCGCTGCGGATACGGGATCTGCACGCCGAGCGCGCCCAGGGTTTGCAGGATCGCCAGGTTGACGTCGCTGCGCACATTGCCGTTGCCGTTTTCTGGGTCGTCGATCCAGAAAGGAATCGTCAGCTCCAGGCCGTCGCTGGCGAACTGGCTCAGCTGCACCATCGGCGCCGGCTCGGCGAGCACACGCGGCACGCGACAGATCGCCTCGACCAGCCGCGGCGTCAAGGTCTCGAGATCGGTGCCGTAGGCGACCAGCAGCGTCGTCGAAATCGACACCCGCGGGTTGGCCAGCGAGGCGTTTTCAACCCGCTGCGTGATGAGCATCTCGTTGGGCACGATCGCCTCGCGACCGTTGAGCGCACGCACCACGGTGTAGCGGGTGTGGATATCGGTGATGCGGCCTTCAAAATTGTCGACCTTGACCGTATCGCCAATGCGCAGCGAGCGCTCGGCGAGGATCACAAAACCGCTCACGTAGTTGGACGCGATCTTCTGCAGGCCCAGGCCAATGCCTACGCCCACTGCGCCGCCGAGCACACCCAAGGCGCCGAGCGGGATGCCGGCGGCCGACAGCGCCAGCAGCAGGCCCACCAGCAGCAAGACCGCGCGGGTGGCGTTGGCCGCGATCTTGCGCAGGCTCAAGGCGTCGCCGGCACCTTCGGCACCGGCCATCAGCCGCGCTTCGATGGCCGCCGACAACCACAGCATCAGCACCAGCACCGCGGCTGCGCTGAGCGCGCCTTCGAGCAGGCTGCACAGCGAGACGTCACCACCGCCGAGCTTCCAGCGGATGCCGTCCATTTCGGCCAGCAGCAGCGGCAGGATGCCCGTCAACCACAGCACCAGCCCGATCCAGACCAGCCACGATAGGCTGCGCTCGATCACGCGCACCGTCGGCGACTTGGGGAAGGCCACCCGCAGCACACGCACCCCGATGCGGATCAGCAGCAAGCTGAGCAGGATCGGCACCGCGATCTTGAACACCGCCGTCGGCAGCACGCCGGCCAGCGCCCAGCGCGCGGCCAGCGCGGCGAGCAGGGCCAGCGCCGGGAACAGGACGCCGTCATAGAGCTTGTGGCCGAACCAGATGCTGGTGGGCAAATGGGGTTCTGCCACTTTGCTCACTCCCCCTCGGGGGGCGGACGACGCAGTCGTCGGCCAGGGGGCGGGCTGACCACGCAGCCTCGCACCGCGCAGCAGGCGCACGGCGAGCAACGACACCAGCAGGCAGCCTAGCAAAACGCCGAGTTCGGTCAGCGCGCGCGGGCTGAATAGGGTCTGCAGCAGGTCGGCCAGCTCGCCGGTGGCGGCCTGCACCGACGGCGCCGTCAAGGCCTGGCTCCGGCGGCTCCCGCGGCTGCTTCAGGTGCGGCGACCCCGGCCAGCACGCGCAGGTGCGCGGCCACGCTGCGCGCCAGCGCGCCGAGGTTGTAGCCGCCTTCGAGGCAAGACACGATGCGCCCGCCGGCATGCCGATCGGCAAGCGCGACGATGCGCCGCGTGATCCATTCGTAGTCGGCTTCGACGAGGCCGAGCTGGCCGAGTTCGTCGTCACGGTGGGCGTCGAAGCCGGCCGAGATGAAGACCATCTGCGGCTTGAATTCTTCGAGGCGTGGCATCCACATCGCGTCGATCGTGCTGCGGATTTCCGGCCCGCGGGTATACGGCGCGACCGGCACGTTGATCATATTCGTGCCCAGCGGCACACCACCGCTGCCGGGGTACAGCGGGTGCTGGAAAAAGCTGCACATCAGCACCCGCTCGTCGCCGGCGATGATGTCTTCGGTGCCGTTGCCATGGTGCACATCGAAGTCGATGATCGCCACCCGCTGCAGGCCGCGCACGTCCAGCGCGTGGCGCGCCGCGACGGCGACATTGTTGAAAAAACAAAAGCCCATCGCCTGCGCGCGGGTCGCGTGGTGGCCGGGCGGGCGCACTGCGCAGAAGGCGTTTCTGGCCATGCCGTCGATGACCCGGTCGGTGGCCGCGACAGCAGCGCCGGCGGCCTTGAAAGCGGCGTCGTGGGTGCCGGCATTGGCGCTGGTGTCGGGGTCGACGGCGCGCCGCCCGCCCGAGCGCCGCGTTTCGGCGAGCTGCGCCGTGAGCTCAGTGACATAGCCGCTGCTGTGGGCGCGCGCGAGTTGCTCGGGCAAGGCATCGGGCGCGTCGCAGAAGTCCAGCGCGACATCCAGACCGGTCGCGCGCAGGTGGTCGAGGATCGCATCCAGGCGCTGCGGGCACTCGGGGTGGCCTGCGCCCATTTCGTGCAAACGGCACTCGGGCGGGCTGAAGAAGGCGGTGCTCATGGCGGGGTGCTTTAGCTTTTCGGGTATGTTCGCCGGATGGATGTGACCATTGCACGCCAGCTCACGCGGCTGGTCGATCAAATCGCGACAATTATCGTCGGCAAGCGCACCCAGATCGAAGACTGCGTTGCCTGCCTGATGGCCGGCGGCCACCTGCTCATCGAAGACGTGCCCGGGGTCGGCAAGACGACCCTGGCACATGCGCTCGCGGTTTCGCTCGGCCTGCACTTCTCGCGCGTGCAATTCACCGCCGACCTGATGCCCAGCGATTTGGTCGGGGTGAGTGTTTTTGAGCGCGGCAAGGACGCATTTGTCTTCCACCCCGGCCCGGTGTTTGCGCAGGTGCTGCTCGCCGACGAGATCAACCGTGCCGGCCCCAAAACGCAGAGCGCCCTGCTCGAGGCGATGGAAGAGCAGCAGGTCTCGGTGGAGAACCAGACCCGGCCGCTGCCCTCGCCATTCTTTGTCATCGCGACGCAGAACCCGAGCGACCAGCTCGGCACCTACCCGCTGCCGGAAAGCCAGCTCGACCGCTTCTTGCTCTGCATCTCTCTGGGCTATCCCGACCGCGTCTCCGAGCGCTCGCTGCTCGCCGGCGAAGACCGGCGCAAGATCATCGAACGCCTGCAGCCGGTGATGCAGGCCAGCGATGTGCTCGCGGCGCAGGCGGCGGTGTTGAAGGTCCACGCCTCCGATTCGTTGCTCGACTATCTGCAAGCGCTGATCGCGGCAACACGCTCCGGCCAGTGGTTTGTCGAAGGCCTGAGCCCGCGTGCCGGCATCGCAGTGCTGCGTGCGGCCAAGGCCCGCGCGTTGATGGCGCAGCGCGACTATGTCGCCCCCGACGATGTCCAGGCGATCCTGCCGCAGGCCATCGGCCACCGGCTGGTGCCGGCCAGCGGCGCCGGGCGCGGGCCGCGAGAGCAGGTGCGGGCGATGGTCGAGGCCACGCCGATCCCCTGAGCGCGATGACAGCGGCCAGCGCCACTTCACGGGCCGCCGCGCTGCCGGCCCTGACAAGACCCGAGCGCCGCTCGATCGCATCGCGCCTGCGTCGCTGGTTCGAGAGCCGGCTGCCGCTGGCCGACACCCACACGCTGACGCAGCGCAACGTCTACATCCTGCCCACCCGCGCCGGCATCTTTTTTGGCGCGATGCTGATCCTGATGCTGCTCGGCTCGATCAACTACCAGCTCAACTTAGGTTATGTGCTGACCTTCCTGCTCGCCGGCTGCGGCCTGGTCTCGATGCACATGACGCATTCGACGCTGAAGGGCCTAACGCTCCACCTGAGGCCGCTGCAGCCAGCCTTTGCCGGCGACGCCGCGCCGATCGAGATCGTCATCACCAACCCCGGCGGCACGCGCCACGGCATCGGCGTGGCTTTTCACGAGCGCATCGGCGTCAAGCGCAGCCATGCCTGGACCGACGCACCGGCGCAGGGCCAGGTCAGCGCGCAGTTGTCGCTGGTGCCGGCGCATCGTGGCTGGCACGCGGTGCCGACGATCATTGCCGAGACGCGCTTCCCGCTCGGCCTGTTTCGCGCCTGGACGCTGTGGCGGCCGGCCGCGAGGTTGCTCGCCTACCCGCAGCCCGAGCGCCCTGCTGCGCCGCTGCCCGGCAGCCGCCCCACCCGCGGCGAAGCACCGCAGTCCAAACGTGCCCAGGGCGGTGAACTCGAAGGTGTGCGCGCCTGGCGCCGCGGCGACACCTTGCGCCAGGTGCTGTGGAAAAAAGTCGCCAAGACCGGTGAGCTGATCAGCCGCGAGACGAGCAGCGCGGTGAGCGCCGAGTTGTGGCTCGACTGGCATGCTGCAAGGCCGCCAGCGGGCGACAACGAAGCGCGCTTGTCGCGGCTGACCGCCTGGGTGCTGTTGGCAGAACGTGCCGGCAGCGTCTACGGCCTGGCCCTGCCGGGGCGCGAATTTGCACCGGCGCAGGGCGACCTGCACCGGCGCCGGATTCTTGAGGCGCTGGCGCTGTGGGGATGAGCACGCCGGGCCGCCCCAAGTGCGAATGCTCCCGCTCGGCGGGACCGGCCGCAGGCCGTAGGGTGCCCCAGTGAGCCTCAAGACGTCGATGCCGGCGTGGCCGGGCTGGCGGCATTTGCCGCGCGATGCGCGCGACACCTTGTTCCAGCTCGCCGTCGTCGGCTGGACGGTGGTGCCGCACCTGATGCGGCTGCCGCTGTGGTGCAGCGTCGTCGTCGGCGGGCTGCTGCTGTGGCGCGCGCGGCTGGCGCTGGCGAATGCGCCACTGCCCAGCCGCTGGCTCTTCGCCGCGGTGCTGACGGTGTCTGCCGGCCTGACCTGGTGGAGCGAGCGCACCTTGTTTGGCAAGGAAGCCGGCGTCACGATGCTCGTCGTGTTGATGGCGCTGAAGATGCTCGAGCTGCGCGCGCGGCGCGACACCCTCGTCGTCTTTTTCCTCGGCTTCTTCATCGTACTCACGCACTTTTTGTATTCGCAGAGCCTGTTCATTGCACTCGCGACCCTGGTCTCGGTGTGGGGGTTGTTGACCGCATTGGTGCTGGTGCACATGCCGGTGGGCCGGCCCGATCTGCGGCGGGCAGGCGCGGTCTCTGCACGTGCGGCGCTGTTCGGCGCGCCGTTGATGATCGTGCTGTTCTTGCTCTTCCCACGCATCGCGCCGCTCTGGGGTTTGCCGCAGGACGCCGCTGGGCGCACCGGCCTGTCGGGCACGCTGCGCATGGGCGGTGTCGCGTCGGTGGCGAATGACGAATCGATCGCGATGCGATTGCAGTTTTTTGGCCGGCCGCCGCCGCCACAGGCGATGTATTTCCGCGGCCCGGTGTTGTCCAATTTTGATGGCCGCGAATGGACCCGACTGGTGCCCGGTTTCCCACCTGCCTACCGCGCCCGGCCCGAAGTGCAACTGCTCGGCAACCCGCTGCGCTACGAGGTCACCATCGAGCCCAGCCGGCTGAACTTGCTGCCGCTGCTCGAACTCACCCCCGACCGGCCCGACAGCGCGCCGCAGTTGAATGACTTCAGCGCCACCTTGCGCCCCGACCTGCAGTGGCAGACCACCCTGCCCGTCACCGAGCGCCTGCGCTTCGAGGCCCAGGCCTGGCCGCTCTACCGCCACGGCCCGCGCACGCCGACGCTGGCACTGCGTGACCATGTCCGGCTGCCGGCCAGCTACAACCCGCGCACCATGGCCTGGGCGGCAGCGCTGCAGCGCCAGGTGGAAATCGCCAACGCGGCGCAGCCCGACGCACGCACGCTGGCCACCGAGGTGATGCGCCATATCGGCACGGCAGGATTCACCTACACGCTGGAGCCGGGCACTTACGGCCGCGATGCCGTCGACGAATTCTGGTTCGACCGCAAGCTCGGTTTCTGCGAACACTTTGCCGCCGCCTTCGTCGTCATCATGCGTGCGATGGACGTGCCAGCGCGTCTGGTCACCGGCTACCAGGGCACCGATGCCGACCCCGTCGACGGATACTGGATCGTGCGCCAGAGCAACGCCCACGCCTGGGCCGAATACTGGCAGGCCGGTGAAGGCTGGGTGCGTGCCGACCCGACCGCCGCCGTCGCCCCCGACCGCATCAACCGCGGCCGCAGCCTGGTGCCCGACCCGGGTTTCGTCTCGCAGGCGATGCAGCGGCTGAACCCGCAGTTGCTGGCCAACCTGCGCGCCTTCTGGGAAGGCCTGGACAACCGCTGGAACCAGTGGGTGCTGAACTACTCGCGTGGCAAGCAGTTCAGCCTGATGAAAAATCTCGGTTTTGATGCGCCGAGCTGGACCGACTTGGCCTACCTGCTTATTGGCCTGCTCTGCACCACCAGCCTGGCCGGCGCGCTTTGGGCGCTGTGGGACCGGCACCGCATCGATCCCTGGCAGCGTTTGCAGCAACGGGTGCAGCGGCGGCTGCAGACTCTCGGCGTGGTGGTGCAGGCCTGCGACGGCCCGCGGCGGCGCGCCGAGTTGCTGCGCTCCAAGCTCGGCGAACCGGCCGCCGCCGCGGCGCAGGACCTGGATGCGCTGGACCGCGCCCGTTATGGCCCCGGCGGACGGGCCAAGGTCGAACGATCCTGGTGGCCGGCGTTTGTCGCGGCGACGCAGTCCCTGGGCGGCCGGTGATGCGCGGCGCGGTGCACAAGACGCGGCTGATGACTGCCGCGGCGGCCTTGGGCGTGGGCCTGGGCGTGGCCTGGGCGCAGCCCGCCACGTCAACCACTTTCACCAAGGCCAAACGTTCCACCTCAGCGGCGAAGACCGCCGGCCCGGCGCCCGCCGAAGGGCTAGCCTACGGCGCGCGCGCCGACGTCTTGGCGTTTGCACAAGAGGTGACGTTGCGCCACGGCTTTGACCCTGGCTGGGTTGCCAGCCAACTTGGCCGTGCCCACAAGCTGCCCGTGGTGCAGCGCCTGCTGATGCCGCCCCCGGCGGGCACGGCCAAAAATTGGGCCGCCTACCGGGCGCGTTTTGTCGAGCCGCAGCGCATCGATGCCGGCCTGCAGTTCTGGCGCGCCAACGAAGCCTGGCTGGCGCGTGCCGAAGAGCGCTTTGGCGTGCCCGCCGAGATCGTCGTGGGCATCGTCGGGGTCGAGACGTTTTATGGCCGTGTCATGGGCCACTTTCGCCTCATCGATGCGCTGGCAACGCTGAGCTTTGACTTCCCCAAGGGCCGCAGCGACCGCAGTGAATTTTTCCGCAGCGAGCTCGAAGAGCTGCTCGTGCTGGCGCGCCGCGAACAGATTGAGCCGGCATCGCTGCGTGGCTCCTTTGCCGGGGCGATGGGCCTGCCGCAGTTCATGCCCGGCAGCGTCAACCGCCATGCACTGGATTTCGACGAGGACGGCCATGTCGACCTGCACGGCAACCCTGCGGATGTCATCGGCAGCGTGGCCCGCTACCTGGCCGAGCATGGCTGGCAGCGCGGCCTGCCAACGCATTTTTCGGTGGCCGTGCCGGTGGACAGCAGCGACCGTGCGCACTTGCTCGCCCCGGACATCACGCCGACCTTCAGCACTGCGCAGTTTTTGCAGCGCGGCGCCGAACTCGATGCCGACGCGCGGGCGCATGCTGGCCTGCTGGCGCTGATCGAGCTGCAGAACGGCACCGCGGCGCCGAGCTACGTCGCGGGCACCGCAAATTTCTACGCGGTGACGCGCTACAACCGGTCGAGTTACTACGCGATGGCGGTCATCGACCTCGGCCGCGCGGTGGCGCAGGCGCGCGGCGCGCGTTGACGCGGCGGCCTCGGGGCCTTCATTCCCCCAGGCCGTACCAGCCGAAGCCGATCGACCACGAAGACGCGCTGCCCGACTGCGTGCTGCGCGTGAGGTCGATGCCGACCTTGTCCTTCACCGCCCACCAGCGGCCGCCGTAGCTGAAGACGGTCTTGCCAAAGACCTCGCTGCGGCTGTTCGCCTGCGCTTCGGCAAAAACCAGCCAGGGTTCGGCAGGCGCCCAGGTGCCGGCAAGGTTGTAGACCAGCGCCGACTTGGACGTGATGCGCTCGCGGGTCACGCCAACATTGGCATGCACGGCCACATCGTCGTGTGGCGTCAGCGTGGCCAGGCCGAGGATGCCGACTTCGCTGCCCTCCCAGCCCGAACCGGTGATGCGCAGGAACGACGCGCCAGCCTTCAGGCCCATCGTCACGGGACCGGCCGCAGTATTTGTCTTCCAGTTGTCCGGCGCATATTTGAAGGCGACGGCGGCGCCAGTGGAGACCACGTCGCTGGGGCTGAAGCGCACCAGTTCGATGCCGACTTCCATACCCTTGACGACACCACAGGCCTGCGCCAGAACCCAGGCGCGGGCACCACGGCCGCGCTCGGCATAACTCTCGACCTGGCAGGTGCCGACATCGGCGGTGGCTGCGTCATCGGTGGCCAGGGGTCGGCCGGCGTCGGCATGGGGGGCCCAGATCGCGGCGACCAGGGCGAGGAGGAATACGTAGCGGGTGCGCATGAGCGATTGGCCTTGACAAGGAGAGACGCGACGATGTCGGCATTCTCGGGATCAGATTTAGGGCCCAAAACTCACATCTGTGCTGGATTCTCAACGCGCATCGAAAAATCGATCGCATGCACGTCCTTGGTCAGCTTGCCGCTGGAGATGCGGTCGACGCCGGTGGCGGCAATCTCCCGCACCCGGCTCAAGTCGACGCTGCCCGAGACCTCGAGCAAGGCGCGGCCAGCGTTGATCACGCAGGCGCGGCGCATATCGTCGAGCGAAAAGTCGTCGAGCAGCACGCTCGTCGCGCCAGCGTCGAGCACTTGCTGCAGCTCGCCCAGATCTTCGACCTCGATCTGCACCGTGACGCCGGCATTCAAGGCCAGCGCGGCGCGCATCGCCGCGGCGATGCCACCCGCGGCGGCGATGTGGTTTTCCTTGATCAGGATGCCGTGCCACAGCGCCAGCCGCTGGTTCGCGCCACCACCCACCCGCACCGCGTATTTCTGCGCCTGGCGCAAACCCGGCAAGGTCTTGCGGGTGTCCAGGATCAGACAGCCGCGCGGGTTGGGCGAGACGCCGACGATCGCATCGACATAACTGCGCGTGACTGTCGCCACCCCTGAGAGCAGTTGCAAAAAGTTCAAGCCCGGGCGCTCGGCGCTGAGCAGCGCCCGGGCATCGGCGGCGATCGTGCAGACCACGCTGCCGGCCGCGACTGCGGCGCCTTCTGCGGCCTGCCAATGCACTTGGGCGTTAGGGTCCAGGGCCAGCAAGCAGGCGTCGAACCAGTCGCGCCCGCAGAGCACGGCGGCCTCCTTGGCGGTGACCCGCGCCTGGACGCGCCGGCCAGCGGGCACCAGGCTGGCCGTCCAGTCGCCGCGGCCGATATCTTCGATCAGCGCGTCGCGCACATTGCGCTCGCGCGCCGCGCCCAAGTCTTCGTTGTGATCGAACATGCGGTTGTCTCGACTGAAAATCAGGCCGCCATCGGCACCAGAAAGTCGCGGCTGATGCCGACCCCGAGTTCGTTCACGCGGTCGAGAAACTGGGTCAGGTAGGCGTGCAGCCCGGTCTGCAGGATCTCGTCGATGCGGCCGTATTTGAGGTCCGACTGCAAGCGCCCGGCACGGCGCAGGGTCTCGCCGCTGTGCTGGTTGGCGACATGGTGCAGATTGGCCACGACTTCGTTCAGGCAGGCCGCCAGCGAGCGCGGCATGTCGGGGCGCAGGATCAGCAACTCGGCCACCTTTTCGGGCTGGATGACGTTGCGGTAGACCTTGCGGTAGATCTCGAAACCCGAGACCGAGCGCAGGATCGCGCTCCAGTGATAGAAGTCGACCTCCTGCGTTTCCTTGGCATTGCCGGGGCCAAAAAACTCTCCCGCAGTGAGGGCCGCGTATTTGACATCGAGCAATCGCGCGGTGTTGTCGGCTCGCTCCAGAAATGTGCCGATGCGGATGAAGTGCAGGGCTTCGTCTTGCAGCATCGTGCCCACCGTGACGCCACGGCTCAGGTGCGAGCGGAATTTGACCCATTCGAAAAACTCACCCGGGTCGCGCTCGAAAGCGCCGTCCTTCAACAGCCGGTTGAATTCGAGCCAGGTCTGGTTCTGGGTTTCCCAGACCTCGGTGGTCAACGCACCACGCACCGCACGCGCGTTCTCGCGTGCAGCGCGCAAGCAGCACCAGATGCTCGACGGGTTGCCTTCGTCGCGGACCATGAACTCCATCACGCCACGGGCGTCAACGTCGGCGTGGTCCTTGCCGTAAGCCGCGGTCAGCTCGGAGATCGACAGCAGCCCGCGCCAGCCCTGCTCGGCCATATCGGCTGATTGCGGCAGCAGCGAGGTCTGGTAACTCACATCGAGCATGCGCGCGGTGTTCTCCGCCCGCTCCATGTAGCGCGACATCCAGAACAGGTGGTCGGCGGTGCGTGACAGCATGGTCTTGCTCCCTTCAGTCTTCGAGAACCCAGGTGTCTTTGGTGCCGCCACCCTGCGAAGAGTTGACGACAAGCGAGCCTTCTTTCAACGCGACGCGGGTCAGGCCGCCGGGCACTGTCTGCACCGTCTTGCCCGACAGCACATAGGGCCTCAGGTCGATGTGGCGCGGTGCGATGCCGGCGTCGACAAAGGTCGGGCAGGTCGACAGGCTCAACGTCGGCTGCGCGATGTAGTTCGCCGGGTTGGCCTTGAGCACCGCGCGGAACTCCTCGATCTCGGCCTTGCTCGCCGCCGGGCCGACCAGCATGCCGTAACCACCCGCCCCATGCACCTCCTTGACGACGAGTTCATCCAGGTGGTCGAGCACGTACTTCAAGTCCCCGCTGTCTCGACACAGATGGGTCGGCACATTGTTCAGGATCGGCTTTTCGCCGAGGTAGAACTCGATCATCTTCGGCACGTAGGGGTAGATGCTTTTGTCGTCGGCGATGCCGGTGCCGATGGCATTGCACAGGGTGACGTTGCCACGCCGGTAGACGTCCAGGATGCCGGCACAGCCCAGCGTGGAGTCGGCGCGGAAGGCCTTGGGGTCGAGAAAGTCATCGTCGACGCGGCGGTAGATCACATCCACCCGCTTCGGCCCCTGGGTCGTGCGCATGTACACAAAATCATCGCGCACAAAGAGGTCTTGCCCCTCGACGAGCTCGATGCCCATCTGCTGCGCCAAAAAGGCATGTTCGAAGTAGGCGCTGTTGTACATGCCTGGCGTGAGCAAGACGACGGCCGGCTCGTTGACACCCGCCGGCGCCACCGCGCGCAAGGTTTCGAGCAGCAGGTCGGGGTAGTGCGCCACCGGCGCGACGCGGTGGCTGCTGAACAGGTCGGGAAACAGCCGCATCATCATCTTGCGGTTTTCGAGCATGTAGCTCACGCCGCTGGGCACACGCAGGTTGTCTTCGAGCACGTAGTAGGTGCCGCTGCCGTCGGCATTGCCGGCACGCACGATGTCGACGCCGGCAATGTGCGAATAGACGCCGCCCGGCACATTCACACCCGCCATCTCTGGCCGGTATTGCGCGTTGTTGAGCACCTGTTCGGCGGGCACGACGCCGGCCGTGAGGATCTCCTGGCCGCGGTAGACATCTTCGATGAAGCGGTTCAGCGCCGTCACGCGCTGGCGCAGGCCGGCGTCGAGCTCGCGCCATTCCGCTTGCGGGATCACACGCGGGATGAGATCGAAGGGGATCAGGCGCTCGGTGCCTTGGTTGCCCAAGCTCGCGTCTTCGTCCTTGGCGCCGTAGACGGCGAAGGTGATGCCGACGCGGCGAAAGATCACCTCCGCCTCGTCGCGCCGCGCGCGCATCACCTCGTGCGGTTGCGCTGCCAGCCAGCGGGCATAGCCGCGGTAATGCTCACGCGCCGCACGGTCATCGGTGCTGCCGGCA
Source organism: Rubrivivax sp. (assembly GCA_031431555.1). Taxonomy (GTDB): domain Bacteria; phylum Pseudomonadota; class Gammaproteobacteria; order Burkholderiales; family Burkholderiaceae_C; genus Rubrivivax. Next base: position 5,603 of record JANPDN010000195.1, on the reverse strand, counting down.
GGACGCATTTCGTCGAAGGGAAATTTCATCGCTCGCTCCTCAGCACATCAGGCTTGCAAACTCTGGGCCGGGCCCACCACCCGCGTCGTCACCGCCACCGCCAGGGTATGTTTGCCGCCGCCGCGGATGACCCCGCGCAGCGGCACTACATCGCCATAGTCGCGGCCCACCGCGACGCGGACATGGTCGGTGCCCGGGATCACATCGTTGGTTGGGTCGAGGTCGAGCCAGCCGTTGGCAGGCACGCCCGGTGTGTCCGGTGCCCAGACCTGCGCCCAGGCGTGTGAGGCGTCGGCGCCGGCCATCGCCTGGCCATCGTCGCTGCTGTGCGTGAGCAGGTAGCCGCTGACATAACGTGCCGGCAGGCCGAGCATGCGCAAGCAGCCCAGCATCACATGCGCAAAGTCCTGGCAGACCCCCGTGCGCTGCAAAAACGCCTGCTCCAGTGGCGTGTCGATGTCGGTGCTGCGGCTGCGGTACGTGAAGCCGCTGTAGACACGGTGCATGAGGTCGATCGCTGCCAGCGCGATCGGCGCGGCCGCCGGGAACGACGGCGCGACGAATTCGCGCAACGGCGCCAGCCGCGGCACATAAGGTGAAGGCTGCGCAAACTCGACCGCCGGGTCGAACCCTTGCCGGGCGACGTAGCGCAGGCGGTCGCGCACCGTCTCCCAAGCCGGCGACTGCGCCGCATCGATGAGCGCAAACCGCGGCGCCACGCGCACCCGGCTGCTCGAGCGCACGAGCAGGTGTTCGTGCGGTTGTGAAATCGTGAAATGACTGCACGCATTGCCGAAGACATCACCGCCGTCTTGCAGCTGGTTCGGCCTGGGCGTCACGCTCAAGTCGAACTGCAACAGGTCCTGGTGCGCGTCGACGAGCGGGCGCAGGTGCAGCAGGTGATGCGCCAGCGACACCGGCGCCGCATAGTCGTAACGCGTTTCGTGCTGCACCGAGAGTTCGAGCCGAGATGAACTCACGTGGCCCCCACGCTTGCGGCCACGGCCGCGGCGCGGCCCCCCGAGGGGGCGTTCGCAGCTTGGGGCGGCCCGGCGCTGCTCATACCCGCTGCAACTCGTCCATGCCGTCGGCCAGCGCAAAGTAGCGGTGGCCGATGGTCTCAGCCAGCACCGTGGCGGCGGCGTTGAGGCGGCGCGACAGATGGAGCAACGCGGCGCTGATCGTGCTGTCGTCGGCACCACGCAGCGATTCGAGCGTGAGGCCGACACCGTCCAGCGGCAGGCCGGCCAGCAGCGTGCCCGCGGTGCCTTCGCCGGGCAACTTGCTCAGCTCGGTGCGCAGGCGGCGCAGCACCCCGGCATAGGCCCGCGGATTGCTCGAATCGAGCACCAGCAGGTCGGTCAATGCGAGCAGGTCTTCGTGGCGCTGGTAACGCGCGCGGAAGGTGATCGCGCTGTCGAAAAGATCGAGCAGCAGGTCGATGCCGGCGGCGCTGTTCAAGGCCCCGGTGCTCAGGAAAGCCTCGAAGCGCGCGGTCATGCCGAGCAGGCGCTCGAGCAGGCGGCCCACCGCAAGCAGCCGCCAGCCATGGTCGCGCGTCATGCGGTCGGTCTGCGCACCGGTCGCCGCCGCCAGATGCAGCGCGAGCCGCTCCAGCGCCGGCAGGACCTGCGGCCAAGCCGGCAGCTCGCCCGGTGCGACCTGGAGCGCACGCTCGAACGATTCACGCATCGTGCGGATCAGACCCCATTGTTCTGACGACAGTCGCTCGCGCAGGGCCAGCGAGACACGCTCCAGCGACTGCAGGTTGAAGCCGATGCTGGCGACATCGTCGGCCCCCATCAGCGCGCCGAGCACCGCACGCTCGAATTGCTGCGGCGACTCGGCCAGCGTCGGCGAGTCGGGCGGCGCCAGCCCAGCCCGCACGACGAGGATCGACAGCGCTTGCAACACCGGCGCCGCAGCGTCGCTGTCGGCATCGATGAGCTGCAAGGTCTCGCGCGCCAGGCGCACGAGCTGTTCGGTGCGCTCGGTATACCGGCCGAGCCAGAACAGGTGTTCGCCGGTTCGGCTGCTCACCGGGCGGTGCCGGCTTGTGATGTCGTCGACCGACAGGCGCTGCGGCAGCATCGAAAAAGTGTCCACCGGCCCGCTCGTCAAGACCCAGGTGTCCAGGCTCGAACCCCCGCGCTGCATCGAGACACTTTCGTCTTCGGCGCTGGCGACGCGGGTCATGCCACCGGGCAGCAGATGCCAGCGGCCGCCGCCGTCGGCGATGGCATAGACCCGCACCATCGCCGGGCGTGGCGTGAGTGCGCCGGCGCCCCAGATCGGCGCGCGCGCAAAGCGCAGCCGGCCCTGCACCGTCCAGCCATCGGGGTCGTCTTCGACCTGCACCGCGCTGTGGTCATGCACGCGCGACGTGCGCCCGCCATGCGGGAAGGTGCTGCGCAGCAACTTGCCTTCGAGCCGGCTCTGCACGTCGCGCCAAGCCGCCGGCTCGCCGCACCACCAGGTCGGCAGCGAAGGCAGGCTGAGCTTCTCCCCGTTCAGGCGCTCGGCGATGCCGGGCATGAAACCCATCACCGCTGGCGACTCCAAAAAGGCGCTGCCCAGCGCATTGGCCATCACCACCCTGCCGGCGCGCGCAGCTTGCAACAAACCGGGCACGCCGAGTGCGGAGTCGGCGCGCAGCTCCAGCGGGTCGCACCAATCGTCGTCAACGCGGCGCAGCAGGCCATGCACCGGCTCCAGGCCTTCGACTGTTTTCAGGAACAGGCGGTCGCCACGCACCGTGAGATCGCTGCCTTCGACGAGTGGCACGCCGAGATATCGCGCCAGGTAGGCGTGTTCAAAATAGGTTTCGCTGAAAGGCCCCGGCGTGAGCAGCGCAACCCGCGGCGCCGCACCCGCGGCAACACTGCGCGCCGCCTGCTCGACGGTATCGAGCAAGCGCCGGTAGCTCGATGCGATGTGCTGCACGCGCATCTCGCGGAAAGCGTCGGGAAACTGGCGTGCGATGACGAGTCGGTTGTGCAGCACATAACCCAGCCCCGACGGGCCCTGGGTGTGTTGCGCGACCACCCACCAGCGGCCTTCGGGCCCGCGCGCGATGTCAAAAGCGACGATGTGCAGGCGCTGGCCGCCGGCCGGCTCGATGCCCTGCATCGGCCGCACATAACCCGGGTGGCGCAGCAGCAGCGCTGGTGGCAGCAGGCCTTCGTGCAGCAGGCGCTGCGGGCCGTAGAGGTCGGCGAGCATGGCCTCGAGCAGCGCCGCGCGCTGGACCACACCACGCTCGATCTGCGCCCACTCAGTGGCGTCGATCAACAGCGGCAGCAGCTCCAGAGACCAGGGCCGCGCGGCCACACCCTGTTCGCCAAAGACGTTGTGGGTGACGCCATCGCGGCGGATCTGCGCCGCCACTTGTTCGAGCCGCCGGTCGAGGTCGACCGCCTGCGGCACGCCGACCGTGAGCGGCGGCATCCAGGCACCAAAACCCTGCCAGGCCGGGCGCAGCGTGCCGTTGGCGCCGCGCAGCTCGTCCCAGACACCGGCTTCAGCAGGGCGCGCGTGGCGCAGCAGTTCGCCGGCGGGTGTCAGGATCGCACTGTCGCCAAACGGCAACGCGGTCTGCGTCTGCGATTGCGATTGCGTCTGGGTTTGCGCTTGCGCCGACGGCGGCACCGACAGCGTCGTTTGGCTTTGGCTCTGCGGCAAGTCAGCGGTTCCGGTCAGCGTCTGAGAGTCTCAGCCGCGCCGCAGGTCGAGCGTGAACGGGAACTCCAGGCTCGGCACCGCCGGTTTGACATCGATGCGCCCGGGTGTGTGGCCGAGCTGCGTAAAGCGCGTCAGGCGTCGGCTCTCGGCTTCGTAGGCGTTGACCGGGAAGGTCGCGTGGCTCAGGCCGCCAGGATGGGCGACATGGTATTGGCAGCCGCCGAGCGAGCGCGCCAGCCAGCGGTCGACGATGTCGAAGGTCAGTGGTGCGTGGCTGCTGATCGTCGGGTGCAAGGCTGACGGCGGCTGCCAGGCGCGGTAACGCACGCCGCAGACAAATTCGCCGACCCGGCCGGTGGGCTGCAGCGGCGCGGCGCGGCCGTTGACGGTGATGACATGCCGGTTGTCGTTGAGGCCGCTGACCTTGAGCTCGACCCGCTCGAGCGAAGAGTCGACATAGCGCGCGGTGCCACCCGGTGCGCCCTCTTCGCCGAGCACATGCCAGGGCTCGAGCGCGGTGCGCACGGCCAGGTTGATGCCAAGCAGGCTGAGTTCACCGATCAGCGGAAAACGAAACTCCAAATGCGGCGCAAACCAGGCCGCGTCAAAACCAAAACCCGCGGCGTTGAGCTCGGCCATGACATCGTCGAAGTCCATCTTGACGAAGGTCGGCAGCATGAAGCGGTCGTGCAGGCCGGTGCCCCAGCGGGTCAGCCGCGTCGCTCCGTGGCCGACATAAGGTTCGCGCCAGAACCAGGCCAGCAGCGCGCGCAACAGCAACTGCTGCACCAGGCTCATGCGGGCATGTGGCGGCATCTCGAAAGCGCGCAGCTCGAGCAGCCCGAGGCGGCCGGTCGGGCCGTCGGGTGAATACAGCTTGTCGATGCAGAACTCGGTGCGGTGGGTGTTGCCGGTGACATCGATGAGCAGGTTGCGCAGCGCGCGGTCGATCAGCCAGGGCGGCACGGCCTTGCCGGCCGTGGTCTGGCGTTGCAGCTCTTGCAGCGCGATCTCGACTTCGTAGACCTGGTCGTTGCGCGCTTCGTCGAAGCGCGGCGCCTGGCTCGTCGGCCCGATGAACATGCCGCTGAACAGATAACTCAAGGCCGGGTGGTTGTGCCAATAGGTCAGCAGGCTGGCCAGGACATCGGGCCGGCGCAAAAACGGGCTGTCAGCGGCCGTCGCACCACCGAGCACGAAGTGGTTGCCACCGCCGGTGCCGGTGTGCCGCCCGTCGAGCATGAACTTTTCGCTCGACAAGCGCGTCTGGTGCGCCGCCTCGTACAAAAACTCAGTGTGGTCGACGAGTTCGGTCCAGTCCTTGGCCGGGTGGATATTGACTTCGATGACCCCCGGGTCGGGCGTGACTTGCAGGATCTTCAGCCGCGGGTCGCGTGGCGGTGGATAACCTTCCAGCACGAGTTTGACTTTCTGCTCGGTGGCCGTCGCTTCGATCGCGGCGAGCAGCGCGAGATAGTCCTCGAGATGCTGCAGCGGCGGCATGAAGACATACATCACGCCGCTGATCACCTGGCTCTCATCGCCACCCTTGGCGCTGAGTTCTTTGGCCGCCGCGAGTTCGGCCTTCGGGCCGTTGGCACGCTGCGGGTCACGCACCTCGACACACAGCGCCGTGCGGGTCAGCCAGCCGGCGGATTGATGGCGCTCGGGCGCGGCGTCGGGCGCCTGCGGCCCGGGCTGGGTCGGGCTGTGCGCGGTGCCGCCCGCGACGACGGCATCGGCCGCGGCGGCAGTCGCTGCCGCGCGCTCGCCAGGTGGCGCTGCGTCGTCGACGGCCGACGCGGATGCCGCAGCGCGGGGTTGGGTGCGCAAGATCGCCGCCGCCGGGGCAGCGCCTGCGGCAGTTACTGCGCACAACCCGACCCATCCCGGGCCGCAGGCGCCCGACGCCGCGCCCGAGC
>JANPDN010000194.1:0-33962 GCA_031431555.1 Rubrivivax sp. | reverse complement strand
CGCGGTCGGTGGCGCGAATCAGCGCGCCGATGACCGGCAGCCTTCGCATGCGTGCGGCCGGCGGATCGCGCCAAACGGATGAGAGCATCGGGTCGAGCGTGAAGCTGACGAACAGGCTGACCAGCACCGCCACCACCACGGTGATGCCAAAGGGGTAGAAGAACTTGCCGATGATGCCGCCCATGAAGGCCACCGGCACGAACACCGCGCACAGCGCCAGGGTGGTGGCCATCACCGCCAGGCCAATCTCGTCGGTGCCCTCGCGCGCCGCGGTGTGGTGGTCCTTGCCCATGTGAACGTGGCGCACGATGTTCTCGCGAACCACGATCGCATCGTCGATCAGCAGGCCGATGCACAGGCTCAAAGCCATCATGGTCATGAAGTTCAGCGTGAAGCCGAGTGCATAGACGGCGATAAAACTCGAGATCACCGCGATCGGCAGCGTCAGCCCGGTGATGATCGTCGAGCGCCAGGAATGCAGGAACAAGAAGACGATCGCCACCGTCAACAAAGCACCTTCGATCAAGGTGTGGCGCAGGCCGTCGAGCGAGCCCTTGACCCAGTCGCTGCTGGCATAGATGAGGCGCAGCTCGACATCCGGCGGCAGCGTCTTGCGGATCTCGTCCATCGCCTTTTTCACGGCGTCACCGGCGGCCACGATATTCGCGTCCTGCTGCTTGAAGACGTTGAAATTGATCGCGCGCTGGCCGTTGATGCGGGCGGTGGAATCGGCCTCGCGTTCACGCTCGACGAGCGTGCCCAGGTCGGACAGCTTCAACGCCAGCGCGCCGCGCCGCGCGACGACGAGGTTCTCGAATTCGCGCGGGTCGCGCACCCGGCCCTCGACGCGCAACAGCGCATCCTGGGTGTTGTCGGAAATCAGCCCCACCGGCTGGTCGGCGTTGGCTTCGCGCAGCGCGGTCGCAATCTCCGCCGGCGTCACGCCGTAAGCGCGCAGGCGGGTCGGGTCGAGGTCGATGCGCACCTCGCGCGACGCCAGCCCGCTGATGTCGACCCGCGCCACTCCTTCGACCCGCTGCAGGCGCTTGCCGACATTCTGGTCGCCCAGGATCGACAGCTCGCGGGCGCTGCGTGACTTGCTCAGCAGTGCCAGGTTGACGAGTGGCTGCGCGTTGTCGTTGTTGAAGCGGTTGATCGTCGGCGCGCGCACTTCACGCGGGAAGTTCGACTGCACCGCCGCGACGCGGTCGCGCACGTCCTGCATCGCGCGGCCCATGTCTGCGTCGAGGCTGAACTCCACGCTCAACGAACCCTGGCCTTCGCCGCTGCGCGACATGATGCGTTTGACACCGGCGATCGAATTCAGCGACTCTTCGATCGGCTTGATGACCTCGCGCTCGACCGCTTCTGGCGACGCGCCGGGGTACTGGATCTGCATCCACGCACCGGGGAAGCTGATATCGGGCATTTGCTCGACACCGAGCTTGCTGTACGAAAAGATGCCGAGCACGCACAGCGCGACCATCACCATCACAGCGAAGACCGGGTTCTGGATTGAAACGCGGGTGATCCACATCGGTGGGCCCCTTTCTTCGAGAAGAGAAAACTTCGGCGTCGGCCGAATTCAGCGCGACGCGGCCGGGCTCGACGCCGACGCTACAGGCGCGGCCTTGGTCGCAACGACCGCGGCCTTGGCGCCTTCACGCAGGTTGTCGAAACGTGCGCCGAGCACTTGCGCGGCCGGAGCCAAGCCTTCGGTGATCTCGACCCGGCCTTCGCGTTCGTCGCGCCGGCCGAGCATCACCGCGCGCCGCTGCAAGGCGCCGGCTTCGAGGACCCAGACGTGAAACTGGCCCCCGGTGGCACCGACCGCGGCCACCGGCAGCGTCAGCCGCTGCACCGGGTCGGCCAGCGTGACCTTGACCACCGCGTACTGGCCGGCGCGCAGGGTCTCCTTGGCGTTCGACAAGGCGACGGTGACGCCGATCGAACGGGTGCCGGGTTCGGCCGCCGGCGCGATGCGCGCTATTCTGCCGGCCACCGGTTCGGCCACACCTTCAACCGCCACCTGCACCGGCATGCCGGCCTGCAAGCGCGAGACTTCGTGGGTTGCAACGCTGCCGGCGAGTTCGAGCGTGGCCAGGTCGACGATGGTCAGGATCGGTTGCTCGGGGCTGAGCTTCTCGCCCTGCACAACCTGCCGCTTGGCAACGATGCCGCTGATCGGCGCGACCAGCGCCGCGTCGCGCAGGCTGACGCGGGTCGTCGCGAGCGACGCCTCGGCAGCACGCAGTTGTGCGCGCGCGGTATCCACCGCGGCGCGTGAGCCGTCCAATGCCGCCGGCGAGATGAAGCGCTGTGCAGCGAGGCTCTCGTTTTGCGCTTGGGTGCGCTCGGCCTGGGCCAGCGTGGCGCGTGCCGACTCGAGCATCGCGCCACGTTCGGCGACCCGGCTGCTCAGGTCGGCCAGGTCCACCGTGCCGAGCACCTGGCCGCTGCGCACGCGGCTGCCTTCGGCAACGGTCAGACTGAGCAAAGTGCCGCCGGCCTTGGCGCGCACGATGGCCGTGCCCGGCGCCACCAGCGGGCCGGAAAACTCGATCCGGTCGGGCATCGAAGTCTTGCTCGGCGTGACGATTTCCGACGCCGTGAATTCCAGCGTCGGCGGCGGTTTTTCGTCCTTGCCGTCCTTGCCCTTGGATTTGCCGGCACTGGCGCCCGAAGCCGCCTGGGCGGGGCCAAAAACCTGGCCCGGCACGCTGATCTTGCCGAAGTAAACCAACCCTGCCCCAACGCCGAGCACCAGCGTTGCGGCAGCGCCGATCCAGCCCAAGGTCTTGCCTGTCCTGCCCATGTCGTCGCCCTCGTTGCCGGTGCGCTTGGCGCAACCTTGTTGTTCAAACTGGCGGCAGTCTAGGGTGCAGGCGCGATATTTCAAGCGGCGCTGCGATGAAGCGCGGCGCGCTGGCGACGAAATGCAGGGTCAGGCGACCAGTGGCCAGAGCGGCTGGCACCGCCCGGCAACGCCCACCGCCGCCACTGCGGGCGCCAGGCTCAGTGCGGCGCGCCGCCAGTGCCGGTGCCAGCAACGACGCGCAAGGTCGGCGGCGCCGCGGCAGCGCCAGATCCCGGCGCCGCCGGTGATGCCGGTGCTGCCGGTGCTGCCCTCACCGCGTTGCGGCCGGCATTTTTGGCGTCGTAACACGCGGCATCGGCGCGCGCCAGCAGCGCGGCCGCGGTGGCTGTCTCGTGGCCGATTTCGACCAAGCCGATGCTGGCACCGATATTCAAGCGCCGGCCCTGATAGTCAATTCCGATCAATTGCGCCGCATCGCGGATGCGCTCACCGATGCGCTGCGCTGGCTCGGCGGCACATTGCGGCAGCAGCACCGCAAACTCGTCACCGCCCATGCGCGCGGCCAGATCGGTCGGCCGCACGAGCGAGGTCAGCATCTTCGCGACATCCTTGAGCACCGCGTCACCTGCGGCATGGCCGGCGCTGTCGTTGATGGCCTTGAAGCGGTCGAGGTCGATGAACAACAACGAGGCCGGGCGCACGGGCGGCGTTTCGGCGAGCAACTCATCCAGTCGCTGCTCGAACGACTCGCGGTTGTGCAGCCGTGTCAACGCATCGTGGCTGGCCGACCAGGCGACCCGTTCGCGCTCGGCACGTCGGCGCGTGACGTCTTCGAGCAGCCAGATCGTGCCCGCATTGGCATCGCCAACCTCCACCGGCCGGCCTTGCAGGCGGCCCCAGATGAAGCTGCCGTCGCGGCGCAGGAAACGCAGTTCGTCAAAAAACGGCTTGCCGGCACCAAAGGCCGCACCGACGCGTGGGCCGAGGGCTTTGTATTCTTCCTCGGAGACGTAGATGTCGCTCGCCGCGCGGCCGGTGAGGTCGCCGACCTCGTAGCCCAGCAGGGTCGCAAATTCCTGGCCGACGAGTTCAAATTTGCGATCGCGCGTGAAGGCGATGCCAATCGGTGCCGCGGTCAGGATCGACGACATCTTCTGCATCGCCGCGGCCTGCTCCAGCGCGGCGCGCCGGCGGCCCTGCAGCGACCGGCGAAGGGCCTCGCCGAGCTCGCCGATTTCGCCACCGCCGCCGGGCCAGGCGGCCTGGTCAACCACGTCGTCTGGCCGCATCGCGAGATCGCGCAGTCGCGCCAGCGGCCGCAGCAACCACCACAGCAGCGCCAGCAGCGTGGCCCCACCGGCCAGCGCCGCGGCCCCGGCGATGCGCCACCCGTCGGCCATGGCCGTCGCCACGCCACCCATCATTGCCGCCTCGGCTCCGACCCGAAAAATCGTCCACTCGGTACCCGGGACACCGGCACGGGTGACCATGTAGCCGTCGGCGTTCAGCACTTCTGGCGTCGGCTCGACCGGGCGGCCCTGTGCCACCCAGACCTTCAGCGCGGCAGCCAGGCCGGGTTCAGTGGTGCCCTCCTGCATCGCCCGTTTTGGGTCAGGATGCGCCAGGATGCGGCCCAACGAGTCGACGACCACGGTGTGAGCCGGCTCTTCGCCGTCCAGCGATTTTTCGACCAGGTCGTACATTAGGTTGCGCACCGTCAACCGCATCGAGCCGGCGAGCACCGCAGCGACACCACCGCCGGGCTTGAAGATCGGCACCGTGAAGAAGATCGAGGGCAGATTTGTCATCCGCGAAATGACCGGCTCCGAGATGATTGGCTGGCCGCTGCTCATCGTCTGCACGAAGTACGGGCGATCGGCGACGTTCAGGACTGCCTCGCGAGCGCCGGGTTCGGCCACGGAGCTGATCGCCTCGCCATTGGGCAAGGCCACAAAGACGCGGGAGAACATCGACCGCAGCACCGGTTTGGAGCTCAGGTATGCGCGGATGGACTCCGGCGAATCCAGGTCGCCGGGGGGCATTGCAGTGGCCACCGCGCGCAGCGCCACCTGAAGGCTCACGACCCGGTTTGCCATCAGGTTAGCCGCCCTTGTGGCGGTGGCCGACTCGAGATCGAACACCATCCGTTCGGTGCGTTTTCCAACCTCGTGCAACAGCGCCGTGGTCGTCACGCCCACGCTCAGCGCGATGACCAGCATGCTCGCCAACGCAAGGCGGAATTTGAGGGTCGCGGCCGCGCCGCGCAGCCACGCGTGCGGCATCGCAGCGGCGCCTGTCGGGGGCCATCGGCTGGCGTTATCGGCGCCGCTTGCAGGAAGGTCGTGCATCCACTGAGCTTCAGCCAAAAGGCGAACCACCAGAACCCGGAAATGAGGCCGGATTGCGGCCCAGTCGCGAGCTCGCGCTGGCGTGGCTCAGCTCATCGCCAGGTCGGCGCGCAGGTCGGCGGCGTGAGCGCGCCAGGCGCAGAGCCAGCCCACCGCGGCGGCTGCGGTGGCGGCCCAGAAAACGGCGGCAAAACCGGCGTGGTCGATGAGCCAGCCGCCGCCCAGACCACCGATCACCCCTGGCGCGCCGTAGCCCAGCGTGGTGTACAGCGCCTGGCCCCGGCCACGCAGGCGGTCGGGAAAGAAGCGGTGAATCAGCGTGATGCAGGCGGCGTGGTGGGCGGCAAAGGTGATCGCGTGCGACAACTGCGCCAGTGCCAGCACCAACGGCCAGCGGCCGGCGCCGGCGACCAGCGCGAAGCGTGCCGCGGTCGCCGCGGCAACCACGATCAGCCAGCGATGGGCCGAGAGTTTGTGGAACCAGCGCCCCTGGAACCAGAAAAAGCCGATCTCCACCGCCACCGCCAGGGCCCACAGCAGGCCGACCGCCGTCTTGCCGTAACCCAGCGAAACCAGGTACAGCGAAAAGAAGGCGTACAGGCTGGTGTGGGCGAGCACGGTAAAGGCGATCGAGGCAAAAAACCAGGCCACCTCGGGCCGACGCAGCAGGTGCAGCACCGGCGGCGGCGGTTCGTCGTGCACCGCGTCTTCGTGGGTCGACGGCAACCGCCAGGCGGCGCCGAGCAGCAAGATATTCATCGCCGCCACCACGATCGGGAAGGTCTCGATGCCGAGCCAATCGAGCCAGACGCCAAACAGCGTCACCGCGACGATAAAACCGACCGAGCCCCAGACCCGGATGCGGCCGTAACGTGCGGTGTCCAGGCCGTCCTGGGTCTGCAGCAGGTGCGCCAGCGTGGCTTCGTTCAGCGGCACCACCGCGCTGTTGGCCACAAACAGCAGCGTCGTCACCACCGCCACCGGCACCGCCTCACGCACCCCGAGCAGGCCCAGCGCGGCCAGCGCGCAGCCCAGCGTGCCCAAGCGGATCAGCTCGACGCGACGCCCGCTGTGGTCCCCGAGCCAGCTCCAGGCATAGGGCGTGATGATGCGTGTCCAGGCCTGCAGCGACGCGATGCCGCCGATGACGACGGTCGAAAAACCCAGCGACTGAAACCACAGCGGCGCGTAGGGGTTGAAAATCGCGAGCGCGGCAAAGTAGGCAAACAGCAGCAGCCCGAACGGCGCCAGCGAGCCCGCCGGCTTCATCGCTGGGCGGCGATCGGCGGCACCGGCAGCACGACGTCGCCGCACTGCGCACGCTGACGCAGCGCATGGTCCATCACCACCAGCGCGAGCATCGCCTCGGCAATCGGCGTCGCCCGGATGCCCACGCAGGGGTCGTGGCGGCCGAGGGTCTGCACGACAGTCGGCTGGTTGTTGCGGTCGATCGAGACTTTGGGTGTGCGGATCGAACTCGTTGGCTTGATCGCGATATGCACCACCAGAGCCTGGCCCGTGGCGATGCCACCGAGCACGCCGCCGGCGTGGTTGCTCGCAAATCCGTCGGGCGAAATTTCGTCGCCGTGGTAGCTGCCGTTCTGCGCCACGACCTGGAAGCCGTCGCCGATCTCGACACCCTTGACGGCGTTGATGCCCATCATCGCGTGTGCGATATCGGCATCGAGTTTGTCGAACAGCGGCTCGCCCAGGCCGGCGGGCACACCGCGTGCAACCACGGTCAGCCGCGCGCCGCAGGAGTCACCCGCGCGGCGCAGCGCGTCCATGTGCGCTTCCAGCTTTTCGATGACGCTGTGGCTGGGCGCAAAAAACGGGTTCTTGCCTATCTCGGCTTCACTCTCGAACGGGATTTCGATGCTGCCGATGGCCGTCATCCAGCCGCTGAAGGTGCAGCCGTGGTGGGCATGGAGCCATTTCTTGGCGACGGCACCGGCGGCGACCATCGGCGCGGTCAGGCGCGCTGATGCACGGCCGCCGCCACGCGGGTCACGCAGGCCATATTTGCGCCAATAGCTGTAGTCGGCGTGGCCGGGGCGGAAGGTGTCGAGCAGGTTGGCGTAGTCGCGGCTGCGCTGGTCGGTATTGCGGATCAGCAGGCAGATCGGCGTGCCGGTGGTCAGGCCTTCATAAACGCCGGAGAGGATCTCCACCGCGTCGGCCTCGTCGCGCTGGGTGACATGCCGGCTGGTGCCGGGCCGGCGGCGGTCGAGGTCGGGCTGGATATCTTCAGCCGAAAGCAGCATGCCGGGCGGGCAGCCGTCGATGACGCAGCCAATCGCGGGGCCGTGGCTTTCGCCAAAATTGGTGACGCGAAACAGTTCGCCGAAGGTGGAGCCGGACATCCGGGGATTGTAGGGATGCCGATTGGACACCCGGCTGAGCCGTGCCCAGCCCGTGGCGCCCGGCCGCTCAGCCCGCTCAACCTGTCTTGGGCGTATCGCCGGCGTCGTCTTCGACCGGCCAGTCGCGGATATAGGCCTTGAGCATGCGGTTCTCGAAATCCTGCGCATCGACGACCGCCTTGGCGACGTCGTAAAACGAGACCACGCCCATCAGCGTGCGCTTCTCGACCACCGGCATATACCGCGCGTGGCGCTGCAGCATCATGCGCCGGACTTCGTCCATCTCGGTCTCGGGCGTGCAGGTCAGCGGCGCATCGTCCATCACCGAGCGCACCTGCGTCGTGTCGACACCGCCGCCGTTCTTGACGACCGCGGCGATGACCTCGCGAAAGGTCAGCATGCCGACCAGGTCGCCATGGTCCATCACCACCAGCGAGCCGATGTCCATCTCGGCCATCAGGTTCACCGCGCTCAGCAGCGTGTGGTCGGGCGTCGTCGTATACAGCGTGCTGCCCTTGACACGCAGGATGTCGCTGACCTTCATAGACGGCTCCTCGAAGCGGGTGTCGGGGCAATATAGCCCACAATCACCCGCCACCAACAGCCCACGGAAACACTGCCATGGCCGGCCATTCCGACCCCGGTTTCGATACCCTCGCGCTGCATGCCGGCGCCGCGCCCGACCCCACCACGGGCGCGCGCGCGGTGCCGATCCACCTGACGACGAGTTTTGTTTTCGAGAACAGCGACCACGCCGCGGCACTCTTCAACATGGAGCGTGCCGGCCATGTCTACAGCCGGATCAGCAACCCGACGAATGCGGTATTCGAAGAGCGCATCGCCGCGCTCGAAGGCGGTGTCGGCGCGATCGCCACGGCCAGCGGCCAGGCGGCGCTGCATTTGGCGATATCGACGATCGCCGGTGCCGGCGCGCATATCGTCGCCGCATCGGCCTTGTACGGCGGCTCGCACAACCTGCTGCACTACACGCTGGCGCGCTTCGGCATCGAGACGACGTTTGTGAAAACACGCGATATCGACGCCTGGCGCGCGGCGATCAGGCCGAATACCAAGCTGCTGTTTGGCGAAACGCTCGGCAACCCGGGGCTGGATGTGCTCGACATCCCACGCGTCAGCGCCATCGCGCACGAAGCCGGCGTGCCGCTGCTGGTGGACTCGACCTTCACGACACCCTGGTTGATGAAACCCTTCGACCATGGCGCGGATATCGTCTACCACTCGGCGACGAAGTTTCTCTCCGGCCACGGCACCGTGGTCGGTGGTGTGCTCGTTGACAGCGGCGCTTTTGACTGGGACCGCAGCGGTCGCTTTGCCGAACTCAGCCAGCCCTACGCCGGCTTTCACGGCATGGTCTTCAGCGAAGAAAGCACCACCAGCGCCTACCTGCTGCGCGCGCGCCGCGAAGGCCTGCGCGACTTTGGCGCCTGCATGAGCCCGCACACCGCCTGGCTGATTCTTCAAGGCATCGAAACCCTGCCACTGCGCATGGAGCGGCATGTGGCCAACAGCCGCAAGGTGGTGCAGTTTTTGAGTCTGCACCCGATGGTGGAGTCGGTGGGTTACCCCGAACTCGATACCCACCCCGACCATCTGCTCGCCAAGAAGTTGCTGCCCCGCGGCTGTGGCGCGGTGTTCAGCTTCAACCTCAAGGGCAGCCGCACGCAGGGCCGCGCTTTCATCGAGGCGCTCAAGATTTTTTCTCACCTGGCCAACGTGGGTGATTGCCGCTCGCTGGTGATCCACCCGGCATCGACGACCCACTTCCGCATGGACGACGCGGCGCTGTCAGCGGCCGGCATCGGGCCGGGCACGATCAGGCTGTCGATCGGCCTGGAAGATGCCGACGACCTCATCGACGATCTCGGCCGCGCGCTGCGGGCGGCGGAGAAGGCGGCATGAAATTGGAGATCGACGGCCACGCGGCCTACGCCTACACCGGCGGCAAGGTGCTCGACACCACACTGCCGGGCATCGTCTTCATCCACGGCGCCTTGCACGACCACAGCGTCTGGGCCTTGCAATCGCGATACCTCGCGCACCACGGCCATGCGGTGCTGGCGGTCGACCTGCCCGGGCATGGCCGCAGCGACGGGCTGGCGTTGTCAGTCGTCGACGCTGCGCACTGGCTGGTGCAGCTTGTGGCGCAAGCCGGGCTGCAACGGGTTGCGCTGGTCGGGCACAGCATGGGCTCGCTGATCGCGCTGGAGGCCGCGGCGCAGATGGGCGGCCAGGTTCGCGCTTTGCTGATGGTCTGCCCGGCGTACCCGATGACCGTTTCGGCGTCGCTGATGGACTTGGCACGACGCAACGCCGAAGCGGCCATCGATCGAGTCAACGTGCTGTCAAATTCGACCCGTGCCGCAAGGCCATCGTCGCCCGGCCCGGGGTTCAGTATCCACGGCGGCAACCGGGCGGTGATGCGGCGCATGCAGCGCGACTATCCACATGGCAACCTCTTCGTCGCCGACTTCGCGGCATGTGATCGTTATGTCGGGCTCGAAGCCGCGGCGGCCAAGGTGCGCTGCCCGGTGACGCTGGTGCTTGGTGAGCGCGACCAGATGACGCCGCCGAAGGCCGCCGCGCCGATCAGCGCTGCGCTCAAACCGTGCAAGACGGTGATGCTGCCGGCCGGGCACAACCTGATGGCCGAAACCCCCGATGGCGTGTTGAATGCGATCGTCGATGCACTGAAACCGGAGGCCACATGACCACCCAAATCACCGGCTCGCAAGCCGCGGCGGACACCGCCACCGACCCAAAAACGTTCAAGACCTTCAACGAGTTCTACCCGTTTTATCTGGGTGAACACCAAAACCGCAATTGCCGGCGCCTGCACTTTCTCGGCTCGACGCTGGTCTTGGTCTGCCTGGTGATGTTGTTCGTCACCGGCCGGCCGCAGTACATCCTGTACGCGCTGCTGTGTGGTTACGGCCTGGCCTGGATCGGCCACTTCGGTTTCGAGAAAAACAAGCCCGCCAGCTTCAAGCGCCCGCTCTACAGCTTTGTCGGCGACTGGGTGATGTACCGCGATATCTGGCGCGGCCGCATCCCGTTTTAAGTCGCGGCAGTCGGCGCTGCGGGCACCCCGCGCGCAGGCACCGCACAGCAGCGCAGTGGCTATAGCCATGACCGATTTGTCCACTCGAACAAGGAGATTGCGATGACAACCATAGCTTCACGCTGGATCACGACGGCTTGCCTGGCAGCCGGGCTGGCCGGCTGCGCAACCGGCACTGGCGACGCCTGGGTGACCTTGATCGACGGCGACAAGGGCCTGGCCAATTTTGATGTCGTCGGCAAGGCCGATTGGCGCGCCGTCGATGGTGCCGTGCAGGCCTCGGCCGGCACGCCGCCAGCGAGCTTTCTTGTCACCCGCCAGAGCTGGAAAGACGTGATGGTGCGCGCCGAATTCTGGAGCAGCGACGACGCCAACAGCGGCGTCTTCATCCGCTGCCAGGACCCGAAGACGATCACCGACGAGAACTGCTACGAGGCCAATATCTTCGACCAGCGCCCGGACCCGACCTTCGCCACCGGCGCGATCGTCAAGGTCGCCAAGCTGACGGCGCCGATGATCAAGGCCGGCGGCCAGTGGAACACGATGGAAGTCAGTGCCAAGGGCACCCGCCTGGTGGTCTGGCTCAACGGCGTAAAGACGGCAGAGATCGACGACGGCAAGCTCGCCAGCGGACCGATCGCGCTGCAGTGGGGCCGCGGCACGATCAAGTTCCGCAAGGTCCAGGTCAAGCCGATCTGACCGAGCAAACCTCGGCTGGGACGCCGGCCCACCAGTTTTGATGTGCGATCAAGCCCCGGCGCTCGGTGCCGCCGGCAGCAACATCGGCCGCAGATTGGCCAGCATGTCGTCGACCATCAACTGCAAATCGTACTGCACGCGCCAGCCCCAATCAGCGGCTGCACGCGCATCGTCGATGCTGCGTGGCCAGCTGTCGGCTATCGCTTGGCGGAAGTCGGGCTTGCAGTCCATCACAAAACCCGGGATGCGCCGGCGAATCGCCGCCGCCACCTGCAGTGGCGTGAAGCTCAGGCCACCCAGGTTGTAGGAATGCCGCTCGTGCACCTGCGCTGGCGGGGCGTCCATCAGCTCCAGCGTCGCGCGGATCGCGTCGGGCATGTACATCATCGGCAAGGCGGTGTCTTCGCGCAGGAAGCTGGTGTAGCGGCCGGTCTTGAGTGCGGCGTGGAAGATCTCCACCGCATAGTCGGTGGTGCCGCCGCCGGGCGGCGTTTTCCAGCTGATCAGGCCCGGATAGCGCAGGCTGCGCACATCGACGCCATGGTTGCGGTGGTACCAATCGCACCAGCCTTCGCCGGCGAGCTTGCTGATGCCGTAGACGGTGCTCGGGTCCATCACCGTCGACTGCGGCGTCTGTTCGCGTGGTGTGCTCGGCCCGAACGCGGCGATCGAACTCGGCCAGAAGATGCGTTCGAGCCGGTGCGAGCGCGCCGCTTCGAGCACGTTGAGCAGGCCCTTCATATTCAGGTCCCAGGCCCACATCGGGTGTTTTTCGCCGCGCGCCGACAGCGCCGCGGCGAGGTGGTAGACCTGCGTGATCGCATGCCGCTCGATCACCGTGACCAGCGCGCCGGCATCGGTGGCGTCGAGTGCTTCATGCGCCAACCCCGGCACGCGGCCGACGGGTGCGAGGTCGCTGGTGACCACCGCCTGCGCACCATGCCGGCGCTGCAGCGCGTCGGCCAGTTCGGTGCCGATCTGGCCATTGGCGCCGATGATGAGAATTTTCGGCGCCATCAAAGTGACTCGCCGATGATCAGGATCTTCATTCGACGAGCCCCAACTCGCGCCCGGCCTGCCTGAACGCAGCGACGGCCATCTCGAGATCGGCGCGCTCGTGCAGCGCACTCATCTGCACCCGGATGCGTGCCTGGCCCTTGGCCACGACGGGAAAGAAAAACCCGACTGCATAAACACCAAGCTCGAGCAAGCGCGCGCTCAAAGCCTGCGCCTTGGCAGCGTCGTAAACCATGATCGGCACGATCGGATGCTCGCCGGGTTTGATATCGAAACCCGCCGCGGTGATCGCCTGGCGGAACCAGCGGGTGTTGACTTCCAGCTTGTCGCGCAACGCGGTTGAGGCCTCCAGCAGATCGAGCACCGCAATCGACGCGCCGACGATGCTCGGTGCGACGGTGTTCGAGAACAGATACGGGCGCGAGCGCTGGCGCAGCATCTCGACGACTTCGCGGCGCGCCGCGGTAAAACCGCCCGAGGCACCACCGAGCGCTTTGCCCAAGGTGCCGGTGATGATGTCGACGCGGGCGCGTCCGTCGACGAGCAGGCCGCGGTGTTCATGCGTGCCGCGCCCGGTCGCGCCCATGAAGCCGCTGGCATGGCATTCGTCGATGCCGAGCAGCGCGCCATGGGCGTCGCAGAGTTCGCGCATGCGATCGAGTTGCGCGACCGTGCCATCCATCGAAAATACACCGTCGGTGAAGACGAGTTTGAAACGTGCGCCCACCGCCGCGGCTTCGGTCAGGCAACGCTCGAGGTCGGCCATGTCGTTGTGTTTGTAGCGCCAGCGCTGCGCCTTGCACAGCCGGATGCCGTCGATGATCGAGGCGTGGTTGAGCTCGTCGCTGATGACCGCATCGGCCTCGCCGAGCAGCGGCTCGAAGAGGCCGCCGTTGGCGTCGAAAGCCGCTGCGTAGAGGATCACATCCTCGGTGCCGAGAAATCGCGCCAGCCGGGCTTCAAGCTGTTTGTGCAGGTCCTGCGTGCCGCAGATGAAGCGCACCGAACTCAGGCCATAACCGTGGCTGCGCAAGGCAGCATGCGCGGCCTCGATCACTGCCGGGTGCGCCGACAGGCCGAGGTAGTTGTTCGCGCACAGGTTGAGCAGCGCGCGGCCGTCGGCCGTCTGCACGTGCGCGCCCTGCGGCGTGGTGATGATGCGTTCGGTCTTGAAGAGGCCCGCCGCGCGGATCGCGCCCAGCTCGCTTTGCAGGTATTCGTAGAAGTCGGTCGTGCTCGGAGGGTTGGCCATCGGCATGCCTGAAGGTTGCAGCGTGTGCGCGATTTTCGCAGCGCTTTTGTGGCGGGCTCCGGTGCCCGTCAGCCGATCAATTCGGCGAGCGTCATCTGCGCCAGCCCGGCGCGCCGCCGGAAGGGTTGCACCAGCGCCGAGGGCGCGAGCAGCAGCCGGTCGACCAGCGGCTCGATGCGCGTGATCGTCGGGTCGGCGAGCAGCACATGGCGCGCCGCGCCGTCTTCGGCAATGCGCGCGGCCCAACCGAGCTCGGCGAGCAACTCCAGCAGCGGCTCGACCTGCAGCGGGTCGGCGCGCAACTGAGCAGCCAGCGCGGCGGCGGTGGCGCCATGCACCGCGGTGTGGCGCGCCGCTTCGAGCCGGCCGAGCAGCGCGACCGCCAGTTCGAAGCGCTGGCCGGCGCTGGGCGGGCGCAGGATGATGTGCATCGACAGGCTCGGTGCATACGCTGCGATCACCGCACCGAGCAAGACGATGACCCACACGAGGTAGATCCACAGCAGCAGGATCGGCGCGGTGGCGAATGCGCCGTAGACCGATGCATAGGTCGGCACCGCGACCAGGTACCAGGCCAGCGCCTGCTTGGCGACTTCAAAAGCCGCCGCGACAAACAGGCCGCCGGCCCAGGCGTGGGCCCAGCGCACGTGGGTGTTGGGCACGAAGTGAAAGAGCCCCGCGGCGGCGCCAGCGAGCAGCACAAACTGCAGCAGGTCGATCAACAGGCTGACACCACCGGGCAGCGCCGAGACCAGGCCCTTGGACGCCGAGATCGCATACGAGGTCAACGTCAGGCTGGCACCCAGCAGCAGCGGGCCGAGGGTCAGCGCGGCCCAATGGACCAGCAGGCGCTGCGCAAACCGGCGCGGCCGCGGCACGCGCCAGATCGCATTGAGCGTGCGGTCGATGGTCAACATCAGCGCCAGCGCGGTGACCACCAGCACGCCCAGGCCGGCCGCACCGAGCCGGCTGGCTTTGCCAGCGAATTGGGTCAGTGCTGCAAGCACCGGCCGCGCGATGCCATCGGGGATGAGGTTTTGCAGGAAGAGTTTTTCCAGCGCCCCCTGGAACGACGAAAACATCGGGAAGGCGGTGAACACCGCGAGCATCACCGTCAACAGCGGCACCAGCGAGATCAGTGTCGTGAAGGTCAGGCTGCTCGCGGTCAGGCCGAGTCGGTCGTCGCGAAAACGCTGGCGCAGCGTGCGCAGTGTGTCGATCCAGGGCCAGTCGCTCAATGTCTGCAGCGCTGCGCTGACGCGCGCGCGCAACGAGGGCCGTGTCTTGCGTGCCACCATGGCTGGCGTGTCGGCCGAACTCTGCGCCGCCGTGTTGGCTGGCAGGTCTGCCGATGCGGCCTTCGGTAAATTCATGCTGGCTATGATGCCAGCATGCCTTTGACGAATGCACCGGCCGCGCAGGCCGCCATCGAACTGACCGAACCCGCCAAGGCAGACGCCGCGGTGCGTGCCAGCCGCGCGCTCGCGGTGACCAGCCTGCTGGCGCTGATCGTGCTCGGTCTGGCTTGGGAACTCAAACTCGCGCCGACCGGGTCGGGCTCGCTGGCCTTCAAGGTCTTGCCGCTGGTGCTGCCGCTGGCCGGGTTGCTGCGCTACCGCATGACGACGTACCGCGCCACGAGCCTGCTGGTGTGGCTGTATTTCACCGAAGGCGCGGTGCGCGCGGCCAGTGAATCGGGGCTGTCGCAGTTGCTTGCCATTGTAGAGATCGTGCTCAGCCTGATTCTGTTTGCGGCTTGCACCTGGCACATCCGCTGGCGGCTGGCAAAGGCCAAACCGTGAGCGAAGCCTCCGGTTTGATCGACGAGCTTCGCGGCACTGTCGGCACCGCCAACGTCATCGCCGGCGGCGACCAGCCAGCGTTCGAAAACGATTGGCGCAAACGCTGGCAGGGCCGCGCGTTGGTCATCGTGCGACCGGGCAGGACCGACGAGGTTGCGGCCGTGGTCCGCGCCTGCGTCGCGCGCGGCGTCTCGATCGTGCCGCAAGGTGGCAATACCGGCCTCGTCGGCGGTGGTGTGCCCGATGCCAGCGGCGCCCAAGTCTTGCTGTCGCTGCAGCGCATGAACCGCGTGCGCGAGATCGATGCGGCAAACCTGACACTCACTGGCGAAGCCGGCTGCGTGCTGCAAGCCGTGCAGCAAGCCGCCGCGGCGCAGTCGCTGCTCTTCCCCTTGAGCCTGGCCGCAGAAGGCAGTTGCACGATCGGCGGCAACCTGGCAACCAATGCGGGCGGCACCCAGGTGCTGCGCTTCGGCAATGCCCGCGAGTTGTGCCTGGGGCTCGAAGTGGTGACGCCGCAGGGCGAGGTCTGGCACGGCCTGTCCGGCCTGCGCAAAGACAACACCGGCTACGACCTGCGCAACCTGTTCATCGGCAGCGAAGGCACGCTCGGCGTCATCACCGCGGCGACGCTGAAGCTCTACCCGCAGCCGGCCGCGGTGAGCACCGCGTTCGCTGCCTGCGCAACGCTGGCCGACTGCGTGGCGCTGTTGTCGCTGGCCCGCGCGCGACTGGGCGCCGGCCTCACCGGCTTCGAGGTCATGAACCGCTTTTCACTCGACCTCGTCGCACGCCACTTCTCAGGCCTGGCGCAACCACTGCCCGCGGCTACCTGGACGGTGCTGCTAGAGCAGTCGGACACCGAAGGCGAAGCCACTGCACGCACGCGCTTCGAGGCCTTGCTCGAAGCGGCGATTGCCAGCGGCTGCGTGCACGACGCAGTGGTCGCCGAGAGCCTGGCGCAGTCCAACGCCTTGTGGCATCTGCGCGAATCGATCCCGCTGGCGCAGGCGCAGGAAGGGCTGAATATCAAACACGACATCTCGCTGCCGGTGTCGGCCATTCCGGCCTTTGTCGAAAGCACCGATGCTGCGCTGAAAGCTCGTTATCCCGGCGTGCGCCTGGTCGACTTCGGCCATCTTGGCGACGGCAACCTGCACTACAACGTGCAGGCGCCCGCTGGCACCGATGGCGCCGCTTTCCTGCGCGACGAAGAGCCGGCGGTGAACAAAATCGTCTACGACGCGGTGCAGGCCTGCGGCGGCTCGATCTCGGCCGAGCATGGCATCGGCGTGCTCAAGCGCGAAGAGCTCCAACTGCGCAAATCAGCGGTAGCGCTGGCGCTGATGCGCAGTGTCAAGGCGGCGATTGATCCGCTCGGGTTGATGAATCCGGGGCGGGTGCTGTAACCCCGGTCTGAGTTGACTCGCTCGAGGAAGAGCCATCGGTTGATGGGCTCGCTCTGGTCGCGCTGTCGCTTTGCGATGCAGGGCTGAAAGCGGCGGCTCTCGGCGTTCGGCTCTTGTTGTCCTCGCAGCCGGGATTCCCCAATCCCGGCTGCGAGGACAACCCCTTGATCGCACCGAACGATTCGGCTGAATGCCAGTTCGGATCGGACTCTTGGAGTCTCAGACTAGCGCTTCGGTGCGTTCGATCAACCAGGCCAGCGCCGCGCCAGAAACCAGCGGCGTGAGGCGCTCACGCACCGTCGCGTGGTAGCCGTTCAACCACGCCACTTCATCGTCACGCAGCAGCGCGCGCTGGATATTGCGGGTGTCGATCGGGCACAGGGTCAGGGTTTCGAACTCGAGAAACTCAGCAAAGGTACTGCCCTCGGGCGTGACCGCCGGCACATTGAGCACCAGGTTCTCGATGCGGATGCCCCATTGTCCGGGCCGGTACAGCCCCGGCTCGATCGAAGTGATCATGCCCGGCTCCATCGCCATATGCGCATCGGGGATCGCCTTGCTGATGCTCTGCGGGCCTTCGTGAACGGCCAGGAAATAACCCACGCCATGGCCAGTGCCATGACCGAACTCGACCCCCTGCTCCCACAGCGGCGCACGTGCAATGGCGTCGAGCATCGGGCTCAGCGTGCCACGCGGAAATCTTGTGCGCGACAAGGCCAAGGTGCCCTTGAGCACCAGCGTGTAGTCGCGTTTCATCGCGTCGCTGACCTGGCCGATCGGCCAGACACGGGTGATGTCGGTGGTGCCGCCGAGGTACTGCCCGCCGGAGTCGATGAGCAGCAGGCCGTCACCGACGATCGCCGCGTGCGAGCTCTCGGTGGCGCGGTAATGCGGCATCGCGCCGTTGGCGTTGAAACCGGCGATGGTTGAAAAACTCAAGCCCACAAAACCCGGCCGGCGTGCGCGTGCCGCCGAGAGTTGTTCGTCGACGGTGAGCTCGGTGATGTCGGTGTTGCCGGGTTCGCTGGCCGCGAGCGCCGCTTCGAACCAGGCGTAAAACTCGCACATCGCAGCACCGTCCTGCGCCATCGCGGCGCGGATATGCCCCGCCTCGACATCACCTTTGCGGCTTTTCAGCAGCGTGCTCGGGTTGATCCCCTCGACGACACGCACGCCGGCGGCGACATTGGCGCGCAGACCGTGGGTGACGCGGCGCGGGTCGATGAGCAGCACGCTCGCATTGCCTGCCGCGGGCAGCGCAGCCAGCGCCGCGACCACGTCCGCGTAAGGCGCCAGCGTGATGCCGTCGACGGCGAGTGCGTCGGCCAGCGCGACGTCGATCTTGCCGGCGCCGACAAACATCGTGGCACCGGTGAGCGTGATCAACAGATGGGCCAGGAAGACCGGGTTGTAGGTCACGTCGGCGCCGCGCAGATTGGTAATCCAGGCGATATCGTCGACGCGGGAAACGAATTGGTGCGTCGCGACGACGCCGGCCATCTGCTCACGCAGCAGCGCCAGTTTTTGCGCCCGCGACAACGCTGCGTGCGGCGCGCGGTGTTCGTAGACCGCCGCCGTCGGCAACGCCGGCCGGTCGGGCCAGACGGCATCGATCGGGTCGATGTCGGTGCGCAACTTGACGCCGGCGCGGTCGAGCGCGCCACGCAGCGCTTGCGCAGCCGCCAGGCCGAGCACCTGACCGTCGACGGCGACGGTCTGGCCGGCGGGCACCTCGCGCGCGAGCCAGTCGATATGGGTGGCCGCGCTGCCGGTGTTGATCTTCACCAGCTCGATACCCGAGCCGAGCAGTTCGCGCTCGGCCTGCTCCCAATAGCGGCTGTCGGCAAACAGCGCAGCGCGGTCGGCGCTGACGACCAGCGTCGCCATCGAGCCGGTGAAACCAGAAAGCCATTCGCGGCCCTGCCAGCGGCCGGGCAGGTATTCCGACAGATGGGGGTCGGCGCTGGGCACGAGCAAGGCGTGTACACCCAGGCGTGCCAGTTCCTCGCGCAGGCGGTCGATGCGCAAACGGTGGGCTGAAGTTCGGGTGTCCATGCGGGTGTCCTTGCGGGTGTCGATTCAGGTGCTCGTTGATGCCGATTTTAGGTTCGCCGTTCGACGTTGGCGGCCGGGCTGTGATCAAGCGCCCGCGCCGGCTCGGCGACGACGCGGGCATGCCGCGCGAAGCTGAGATAGCTCCAGGCCCAATCGATCAGCACCACGAGGCGGTTGCGAAAGCCGATCAGAAAGTAGATGTGCGCGAACAGCCAGAACAGCCAGGCCGCATAGCCCGCAAAACGGATCTGGCCGAAGAGGGGCACTTCAATCTGCACCACCGCCGCGTTGCGGCCGATCGTCGCCAGCGTGCCGTAGTCGGCGTAGACAAAGCTGGTGGTCGGCTGGCCCTTGACACGCGCCAAGATATTCGCCGCCGCGCGGCGCCCCATCTGTTTGGCCGCCGGGCTGACCCCGGGCACCGGCTTGGCCGTGCTGGAATCGATCGCCGCGGCCAGGTCACCGACAACGCTGATATTCGGATGGCCGGCCAGGCTCAGATCGGCAAGCACTGGCACGCGACCGGCGCGGTCGAGCACCACACCGGCGGCTTTTGCCAAGGACCGTCCGAGCGGCGACGCGGCGACGCCGGCGGCCCACAACACGGTTCTGGACTGCAGCTGCGTTGTGCCGTTAGCGGTGGCCAGTTGCACGCCATCGGCATCGATGCCGGTGACGCGGCAGCCCGTCAAAACTTCAACGCCGAGTTTTTCGAGCTGGCGCTGCGCGCTGGCTGACAAGCGCGGGTCAAAAGCGCCCAGCACCCGATCGGCACCTTCGACGAGCAGCACCCGCGCCTGGCGCGAATCGATATGGCGGAACTCGTCGGGCAGCGTGTGGCGCGCGATCTCGACCAACGTGCCGGCCAGCTCGACACCCGTTGGCCCGGCGCCGATGACGACAAAACTCATGCAGGCGGCGCGCTCGGCATCGTCGCCCACACTCTGCGCGCGCTCGGCGCGCTCGAAGGCGCCGATCAGCCGCGTGCGAATGTCAAAAGCATCGGCCAGCGTTTTCAGGCCCGGTGCGTAAGCAGCCCAAGCGTCGTTGCCAAAGTAGCTGTGGGTGGCCCCGGCGGCAACGATCAGATAGTCGTAGTGCAGGCGCGCGCCGCGGTCAAAAACAACCTCCGCCGCGGCGACATCGATCGTCGCCACATCCGCCTGCAGCACCGTCAACCGACCGCCCTGCATCTCGTGTCGCAACAAGTGCCGGATTGGCGCCGAGATCGCCGGCGCACTCAAGCCCGCCGTCGCGACCTGGTACAGCAAGGGCTGGAAGAGATGGTGGTTGGTACGGTCAACGAGCGTGATCTCGACGGCGCCAGAGCGCGCCAGCACACGCACCGCCTCGAGCCCGCCGAAGCCGCAGCCGATGACAACCACATGCGGCAACTTCATCTGAGGCGCCATCTCAGCGCATCAATTTGGCAGCACCGACCAATGGCCCCGCACCCGCGCCGCGGCGGACTTGGGTGCCGTCCACATCAGGCACCAGTCGTTGTTGCGGTCGATCTTTTGCTGACCAGCGTGCGTGGCGACGGCTTTCAGGTCAACGGGCATCACCACGTCCTTGCCGATATGGTGGTGCAAGTTGAAATCCACCGGCGCGTCGGCGCTGAACTGCCATTGCAGCGTTGTGCCGGCTTTGAGCGGCATGCAGACTTCTTCGACCTTGCCGGCGCGGACGGCCAGATCAAACGCCGTGTTGGCCAGCGCGGGGGTGAACGCCTGAGCGGCAACCAGCAGCGCGATGTTGGGGAGCTTCATACCGCACATTGTCGCGCGCGGTGCGATCACAGGTCGGTGCGCAGCTTCCAGATTTCTGGGAACAGCACCACGTCGAGCATCTTGCGCAGATAGCCGACGCCGTTGGTGCCGCCGGTGCCGCGCTTGAAGCCGATGATGCGCTCGACCGTCGTCACATGCCTGAAGCGCCAGAGTCGGAAGGCGTCTTCGAGGTCGGTGAGTTCTTCGCCCAGCTGGTACAGATCCCAGTGTTTTTGCGGGTTGCGGTAGACCACCAGCCAGGCCTGCTCGACCGCGTCGCTCGATTCGTAGGGCTGACGCCAGTCGCGGTCGATGTGGCTGGCCGGCAGACTCAAGCCGCGGCGGGCCAGCAGGCGCAGCGCTTCGTCGTACAGCGACGGCGCTTCGTGCGCCGCCTGCACCTGCGCCAGCAGGTCCGCGCGGTGGGCATGGGGCTTGAGCATCTGCGCGTTTTTGTTGCCGAGCATGAATTCGATGCAGCGGTACTGCCAGCTCTGGAAGCCGCTGGAGCTGGCCAGGTAGGGCCGGATCGCGCTGTACTCGGGCGGCGTCATCGTCGCCAGCACGTCCCAGGCATGCACCAGCTGCTCCATGATCTTGCTCACCCGCGCCAGCATCTTGAAGGCGCTGCCGAGCTGGTCGTTGGCGACGCAGGCGACCGCCGCGCGCAGCTCGTGCAGCATCAGCTTCATCCACAACTCGCTGGTCTGGTGCTGCACGATGAACAGCATCTCGTTGTGGTCGGGCGAGCGCGGATGCTGCGCGTTGAGCACCGCGTCCAGGTGCAGGTAGTCGCCGTAGCTCATGTCCTTGGCGAAGTCGGTCTTGGCGCCATCGACATTCACATCGGTAGCGGGTTCAACGTTGGGCTGCATCGGGCTCGCTCCTGGTCGCTTGCTTTGTAGTGAACAGCCCCGATTCTGCGGCCGAAACTTTTGCCTTAGAGTGGCCACATGGTGCCCCCGTCCGTGCCCCCTGAAGTGCCGCCAGAAGTGCCCCGCTCCAGCCGCGTCGATACCTTTGCGCGCGATCGCCTGCCGGCGCATGAGTTGCTGCCCGACTTCCGCTTCGACCTGCCCGAGCTGCAGTTTGCGGCCCGCATCAACTGCGCCACCGAGCTGCTCGACCGCCGGGTGGCGCTGGGCCAGGGTGCGCGCCGCTGCATCACCGGCGCTGACGGCAAGACCTGGACCTACGCCGACCTGCAGTCACACGCCAACCGCATCGCGCAGGTGCTGGTCGACGACCTCGGCCTGATCCCCGGCAACCGGGTGCTGCTGCGCGGCGCCAATTCGCCGATGCTGGCGGCGTGTTTTCTGGCCGTGTTCAAGGCCGGCGGCATCGCAGTCGGCAGCATGCCGCTGCTGCGCGCCAATGAGCTGACCCAGATCGCGACCAAGGCGCAGGTGTCGATCGCGCTGTGTGACGCCCGCTTGACCGACGAACTGGTGGCCGCGCTGCCCGCCTGCCCGACGCTGAAGGCGGTGCTGCATTTCAACGCCGGCGCTGCGGCGGCATCGCTTTCGTCATCTTCGCCATCGCTCGAGGCCCGCGCTGCGCTCAAGAGTGGCCACTTCGACAACGCCGATACCGCCGCCGACGACACCTGCCTGATCGCTTTCACCTCGGGCACCACCGGCCAGCCCAAAGGCACGATGCACTTTCATCGCGACCTGCTCGCAGCGTGCGCCTGTTGGCCACCACATGTGCTGCGCGCGTTGCCCGACGATGTGTTCATCGGCAGCCCGCCGTTGGCATTTACCTTCGGCCTCGGCGGCCTGCTGCTGTTTCCGTTGAGCATCGGCGCGAGCACGGTGCTGCTTGAAAAAGTCGCGCCCGACGCCTTGCTGCCGGCAATCGCAAAACACCGCGCGACGGTGTGTGTTACCGCGCCGACGTCGTACCGCGCGATGGCCGCGAGCGCCGCGCTGCATGACCTGTCGAGCCTGCGCAAATGTGTCTCTGCCGGCGAAGCGCTGCCGGCCGCGACGCGCCTGCTGTGGCGGCAGGCCAGCGGCATCGAGATGATCGACGGCATCGGCTCGACCGAGATGCTGCATATCTTCATCTCCGCCGACGAAGCCCACGCCAAACCCGGCGCGACCGGCTTTGTGGTGCCCGGCTATACCGCCTGCGTGCTCGACGACAGCGGCCAGCCGCTGCCGCCCGGCCAGGTCGGCCGGCTCGCAGTCAAGGGCCCGACCGGCTGCAAATATCTCGACGACCCGCGCCAGGCGACTTATGTGCAAGACGGCTGGAACCTCACCGGCGACGCCTACCTCGTCGATGCCGACGGCCAGTTTGTCTACCAGGCACGCACCGACGACATGATCATCTCCGGCGGCTACAACATCGCCGGGCCCGAAGTCGAAAGTGCACTGCTGCTGCACCCTGCTGTGGCTGAATGTGGCGTGGTCGGCTGGCCCGACGAAGAACGCGGCCAGATCGTGCGCGCATTTGTCGTGCTCCATCCCGGCCACGACGGCGGCGCGGCGCTGGCCAAGACTTTGCAGGACTGGGTCAAGCAAAAAATCGCGCCCTACAAATATCCGCGGGCGATCGACTTCGTGGCCGAACTGCCACGCACCGAAACAGGCAAACTCCAGCGCTTCAGATTGAGATCGGCGCCATGAGATTCGAAGCCCTTTCCAGAGTGCGTTTTGCCGACTGCGACCCGGCCGGCATCGTCTTCTTCCCGCAGTACCTGGTGATGATCAACACCCTGCACGAGCGCTGGTTCGACGAAGCGCTGAAGGTGCCCTACCACCAACTGCTCGGCGAGCGCCGCACCGGCATGCCGACGGTGCGGCTCGAGGTCGATTTCACCGCCGTCAGCCGGCATGGCGACGACTTGCTGCAATACCTCGAAGTCAGCCGCGCCGGGCGCAGCTCGGTCGATCTGAAGATCGAGTTTTTTGGCGCGAATGACGAGCTTCGGCTGCGCGCCCGACAGGTGCTGGTCTGCACCTCGCTGCACACCCACCGCGCGCAGCCGCTGCCCGACGATGTGCGTGCCGCGATGGCGCCATACATCAGCAACGTCGAACCGGGGCCGTCGACATGATGAAAGTGCTGCAACCCCCCGGCTGGGCGGCGCCGCGCGGGTATGTCAACGGCGTCATGGTCAGCGGCGCGCAGATTTTTGTCGCCGGCCAGATCGGCTGGAACGCCCAATGTCAATTCGAAAGCGACGACCTCGTGGTGCAGGTGCGCCAAGCCTTGCTCAATGTGCGCGCGGTGCTGGCCGAAGCCGGCGCGACGCCGCAGCACATCACGCGCATGACCTGGTACCTGGTCGACAAACAGGCCTACCTGCAGCGCGCCAAAGAGATCGGCGCGGCCTACCGCGAAGTCATCGGCAGCTATACCGTGGCCATGACCGCAGTGCAGGTCGTCGCGCTGATCGAAGACCGGGCCCAGGTCGAGATCGAAGTTACCGCGGTGCTGCCCGACGCGGCCGCAGCACCGTGAGCGCGCCAGGACCCCATCAACCCGACACCCAGAGGACACCATGAATCCGCACCTCCTGCACCGCCACCGTCGCTTGCCTGCCGCTGCATGGGCCGCCGCCTCGGCGGCCCTGCTGGGGGTAGCGGCGGCAGCACCCGCCTGGGCCCAACCCAGCCCAGCCGACCTGCGCACTGGCGCCTACCTCGCCGGCAATTGCGCCAACTGCCACGGCACCGCGGGGCGCGCGGCCGGCACGATGCCGTCGCTTGCCGGGGTGCCCAAGGACAACCTGCTGCGCAGCTTGGCCGAGTTTCGTGATGGCCGCCGGCCGGCCACCTTGATGCACCAGATCACCAAGGGCTACAGCGACGAACAACTCGGCCTGATCGCCGAATACCTGTCGCGCCAGCTTCCCAAGTGAAACCTCAGATCGCATCGAAGACGCCTGCATCGAGAACCATCATGAACAACACCAAAAACTCCGTCTCCCGCCGCCGGCTGATCGGCGGCACTGCGGGCAGCCTGGCCCTGGCCGCGCTGGGCGGCTGCGCCAGCCTCGGCGGCGCAGCGCCGATCGGCCGGGTTGTCGTCGTCGGTGGTGGCTACGGTGGCGCCACCGCGGCGAAGTATCTGCGCCTGTGGTCCGAAGGCCGCATCGACGTGACCCTGGTCGAGCCGAACGAACGGTTCACGTCCTGCCCGATGTCGAACCTGGTCATCGGCGGCCACAAGCAGATGGCCGATATCACGCTGCCGTATGCGGGCTTGGGCCGGCATGGCGTGAAGGTCGTGCGCGGCCTGGCCAGCGCCGTCGACGCCGAGAAAAAACACGTTCGCCTGGCCGATGGCAGCCTGCTGCCGTTTGACCGTGTCGTGCTCTCGCCCGGCATCGAATTTTTGTTCGACGCCGTGCGTGGCATGAACGAAGGCGCCATCACACAAGTGCCGCATGGCTGGCGCGCCGGGCCGCAAACACAATTGATCCGCGACCAACTGGTGGCGATGCGTGATGGCGGCACGGTGGTCATGAGCGTGCCGCTGGCGCCCTACCGCTGCCCGCCCGGGCCCTACGAGCGTGCCTGCCAGATCGCGAGTTATCTCAAAGCCAATAAGCCTCGCAGCAAGCTCATCGTGCTCGACGCCAACCCGGCGATGGTCTCCAAGGCCGGCCTCTTCACCGCGGTCTACAACAACGACTACAAGGGCTTCATCGAGTACCGGCCGAACTCAAGCGTCAACGAAGTCGACCTCGGCGGCCGCGCGCTGGTCACCGAGCTTGGCGACCGCGTCGGTGGTGATGTGCTCAACCTGATCCCGCCGCAGCGCGCGGGCAATATCGCGCGCGACGCCGGCGTCATCACCGCCAACAACCGCTGGTGCGAAGTCGACTGGACGACGATGGAATCGGTGCGCGTGAAAAACGTGCACGTGCTCGGCGATGCCACGCTGTCGGCGCCGGCGATGCCCAAGTCCGGCCACATGGCCAACCAGCATGGCAAGGCCGCGGCGGCGGCGATCGTCGAGCTGATGAACGGCCGCACGCCGGTGCCGCCGATGATGGCCAATACCTGCTACAGCTATGTCGACGGCGCCCAGGCGATCCATGTCGCCAGCGTGCATCGATACGTCGCCGAGAAGCGGACGATGGAGACGGTGCCCGGATCAGGCGGCCTGAGCCCCGCAGACCGCGCCGGCTGGGCCGCCGAAGGCGCCTACGCCTGGGGCTGGGCGCAGGCGATCTGGGCCGACATGCTGGGCTGATCCCGGCGGCGCGAGACCGTACCCGCAGCGGTTGCCGCCAGCGGCGCGAAGTGCCTCAGTCCAGGGTCGCCAACAACAGAAGCCCGCCGGTTCCCAATGCGCCCACCGGCAGGCCCCAGCGCTCCCATTTCGACACCGCCTCACCGGTGACCACTTCGACCGGCACCGTCGTCTGTTGCAACACCTTGTCGGTGACTGAATCCTCGAGCATTCGGGTCAGCGAGTTCTTGCGTGCCGTGCCCATCACGATGTGGTGCACGTCCAAGCGTGTTGCGGCGCTGCAAATCTCGGCCGCCCGCTCACCCAAGACCCATTCGGTTTCGTAGGGCACGCCGGCTGCGTCGAGCACCTTGCGCGCGCCCGCCAAAGCAAGGTCGGCTTGTTCCTTGTGCCAGCTGTCGCGGTCCTGGCGGCTGAGGAAACGTGCGATGTGCCGCGACAGCGGCGCCTGCACGTTCAACAGGCACAAGACGAGTTCGTGGTGGCGTCGGTACTCCTGCACCGAATGGTCGACGGCGCGCAGCGAATTGGCCGAGCCGTCGACCGGGACGAGGACTTTGAGCATGCTGAATTCTCCTTCGCTTGGGGTGATCGAAAACATCGGGTTGAGGCACGACGCAGCCGAGCTTTTACCATCCGGGCGCCGGGCGGCAAATTCGGCCAGGCGCGCATGAATGCGCGACTCGAATCGGCGGTGGTTCTTCACGAACGCCAGCCACAGCACCAGCGGGATGATCAGATAGACAACGATCCGCAGCATCGGTGCGGCCTCGAGCAAGGGTGCCACAAGCGCTTCGCTGGTCATCATCTTGGCCGCCGTCCACAAGAGCACGGCCGCACCGAGGTAGACCACCGCCGGGTGGCGATCGACGACTTTCAGCACCAGCGCGCTGCCCCAGACGACGATGGGCACGCTGATTGCCAGGCCCAACACCACCAGCAGATAACTGCCATGCGCCGCGCCGGCCACCGCGAGCACATTGTCCAGGCCCATCACCGCATCGGCGACGACGATGGTGCGCATCGCCGCCCAGAAGGTGGTCGCTGCCGGGTGCGTGGCATGGTCGTCGCCGCCCTCGGGCAGCAGCAGGCGGTAGCCGATCCAGACCAGCATCGCGCCACCTGCGAGCAGCAGGCCGGGAATCTTGAGCAGCCAGACGACGATCGCCGTCATCAGACAACGCACCACGATCGCGCCGACGGCCCCCCAGACGATGGCACGTCTTCGCAGCTGCAATGGCAGGCTGCGCGCTGCCAGCGCAATCACGATAGCGTTGTCTCCCGCCAGCACGAGGTCGATGACGATGATCGCCAGCAGGGCCGCAAGGAAGTCAGAAGGGTTCATGGTTCGGTTGTCGCCTCGAACTCAGAGGCCGCGAGGAGCGTCATGCAGATCCCGGGTCAGGATGGACAGGCGCTGCCTCGCGCTGCCCGCAGCCCGACGATAGACCAAGCGGCAACTTTGCGCAAAAGCGAAGGAAACCGCGGAACCGGGCTTGCGATCAAGCGGCCGACGAACGCCGCGTGCAGTCACGAGCGTCAGCGGGGCTGCAGCGTCGTCCCCAGCGTCAGCAGCCTCAAACCCCCGGCCGCACAACTTTGGCCGACAGCGCCTGGCCCAGCACTTCGGCGGTCTCGGCCAGGTGCGCTCGCGCTTCGGCCGACAGCGCCGGTGTCTTGATCACGCGCTGGATCTGCTTGAGCAGCGTGGCAGCTTCAACCCGCACCAGGCTGCGTGCATCGGCGCGCGGGCCCATCGACGGGCGCATCAGCAGCGACGCGAGCCGGTTGGCATGGTCGCGCTGCAACTCGCGTCGCTGTGCGCTGATATCGCTGCGCGAGCCGAGTTCGCTCCAGATTGCCCTGCTCAGCCGCGAATGCAGCTCCGACAACCTGAACGCCGCTGCCGGATCGTCGACCTTGCCTTGGCTGTCGAGGATGCGCGTGGCAATGCCGTCGCCCATCAACTGGTTGAGCAGCGCGCGCTGCATGTCCAGCACCATGCCGGCGACGGTGAAATCGGTCGGCTGCGCGGCCTCGCCAGCAAAAAACGATTCGCCGCGGTCCAGGTAGTCGGGCGCGAGTTTGCGTTGCAGCGCGGCTGACAGCTTGAAGCTGTCGCTGGCAAGCACGCCGGTGGCCAGCGCCTCCAGCGCCCTGCGCTGCAAGTCGCCGGGCACCGGCTGCAGCGGGTCGCGCCCGCTGCCGACATGGTCGCGCAGCGTGCGCACACCACCGATCTGGCGCGCCAGCACACCGGCCGCACCGGTGGCGTCGAGCACCGCAAAACGCAGCGTGCGGCGCAGCATCGACCAGTCGTCTGCCGGGTCGAGCTGACGGGTTTCCTGGCGCTTGAACATCTCGCGTGCGATGTCGAAACGCAGTTTGGCAAAAGCGATCGGGTCGTCACCCAGGTCGGATTGCAGGCTCTCGGGGTCGATGCCGAGCGAGTTGTCTTCGTCGGTGCCAAAGGCCAGCTGCGGCTCGCTGCTGCGCGCGGCGATTCGTTGCAGCTCGACCACTTCGTCGGCCGGCGCGAAAGGCTTGTAGCCGAACTCGATCGCCCAATGGTCGTAGGGGCCGAGCGCGGCGCCGAAAGGCGAACCATGGCGCGCGAAAGGCACGCCCGAGGGCGGCAGATTGATACGCGAGTAGTCCATCACCGAGCCGGCGATGCCGTTGGCGGCGGTGAATACCGGGTCGGCAAGCTGGGCCAACGTGTACGCCCGCGACGAGCGGAAGTTGTGGCGCAGGCCGAGGGTGTGGCCGACTTCGTGCAGCACGACATCCTTGACCCATTCCTGGACAAACCGTTCGGCCTCGGCGCTGTCGGGCGCGACTTCGCCGCGCGCCGCCAGCACGTCCAGCGCATAACCGAGTTGTTCAGCGGCATGGCTGGCGTAGGTGCAGGGAGCGCCGCCGCCGTGGCCGTGTCCGGCCGCCAGATCGGCGGCCTTGTGCGCCCCCCCCGACTGCAAACGAGCGTCCCAGTCGATCGCCTCACCGGCGTTGAAGACCCGCGATCGCAGACTGCGCAAGCTGCGTGTGTTAGCGGCGTCGATGAGGATATCGGCATCCAGAATCTCGCCGCTGCGCGGGTCGACCTGGCTTGGGCCGATGCCGCCGAACTGCGGCTGGCGCGTCGTGATCCAGCGCACCGAGGCGATGCCGACATCGAGGGTCTCGACCGTCGAGTCATCGGCCTGGACCGTGACTTTGATCGCGTCCTTGAAGCCGATGCGTTCGAAGGCCGCGTTCCAGGCCAGGATGCCGGCCTTGACCGACTCGCGGTACTTCACCGGCACGCTGCGGTCGACATGAAATTCGATCGGCTTGACGGGCTCGGAAACGGCCGCCGCGGGGTCTTTTTTCTCCAGCCGCCAGCGGTTGACCATGACCTGCCGCGCGCTGCGCCCGAGGTCGCTGGAAAAGTCGTAGACCGGCGTCGAAAAATAGCCCACCCGCTGGTCGGCAGCACGCTTGGCCATTGGCGTTTCGGGCAGCTTGGTGATCGCGTAGTAAAGGCCGATGAACATGCTGCGGGCATCGGGTGTCGACCGCGGCGTGCTGGGCACCGGCGCGCCCGGTGGCGCACCAGGCACCGGGCTGGCGATGGCGCCAGTGGCAAAGTGGGCTTGCACGTTGAACACCACCTGGTCGGCGCTGCCGCGCACCGACGTGAACGACGTATGCCGCGGATCGAGGCCATAACCTTGTCGGAAGGTGGTTTGCAAGACCGTGCCCAGGCCGAGCAGGTCGCCCAGGAAGAGCGGGCTCGCCTCGACCAGGATCGCTTTGGATTCAGGGTGCGGCTGGCTCGCGACAACGGTGCTCGACAGCAGGCTCGGTGAAAACGCCGCTGCCACGGCACGCGCTTCGGGGCTGCCTGCGGCGGCCACATATTCGGTGTTGACCGCCATCAGCCGCACCTGGTTGTGCACACGCTGAAACTCGACCAGCTGGCTGCGCCCGTAGCGGCCCCAGCGGCCGATCATCGTGCCGCCGAAGATGCCCGCCTCGCCGAGGCCCTGCGCGATCTTCGGCGACAAAAAGTAGGCCTTTCCGAGCTGGTCGGGCTTCAGTTCGATCCAGACCTTGTCTTCCTTCTGCCAGAGCGTGAACAGGCCCTCGGTCTTCTTCGCGTCCTTGATGACCACGGCGTGCGCCGGTGGTGCCCCCAAAACCGGCGGCGCAGGCGGTGGCGCAGGCGGCGGTGTGCCGGGGATCGGCGCGCCTGACGCGGGGCGCGCGGGTGCTGGCGCTGCTGCCGGGCTGGTCGCGGCGCCAACCACCGGGCGCGCGGCGACGCCGGCCGCCGGCGCGCTGGCCGGCCCGCTGACCGGCGTGGTGGCGCAGCCGGCCACCGTCAGCGCAACGACGATCAACGTGGGCAGGACTTGAGTAGAGCGCATGGTGAACACGGGCCTCGGTGAATGCCGCGCCGCAAGGGGCTCGCGACGACGGCAACCATTGTGATTCAAGGGCGGATCTTCTGCCCCGGCCCGTCGGCTTGGATTCGGGCTCGATTCAATGGATCGGCTTGAAACGCACCCGCTTCGGCCTGGCACCTTCTTCGCCGAGACGCTTTTTCTTGTCGGCTTCGTATTCCTGGTAGTTGCCGTTGAAGAAGACCCATTGCGAGTCGCCCTCGCAGGCCAGGATGTGGGTGCAGATGCGGTCGAGAAACCAGCGGTCGTGGCTGATGACCATCGCGCTGCCGGCAAATTCGAGCAGCGCTTCTTCGTGCGCGCGCAGCGTTTCGACGTCGAGGTCGTTCGACGGCTCGTCGAGCATCAGCACATTGCCGCCCAGCGCCAGCGTCTTGGCCAGGTGCAGCCGGCCGCGTTCACCGCCGGACAACGAGCCGACGAGCTTTTGCTGGTCGTTGCCCTTGAAGTTGAAGCGGCCCAGGTAGGCCCGGCTGGGCATCACAAATTTGCCGACGATGATGTTGTCGAGCTCGCCAGAAACGTCTTGCCAGACCGTCTTGTCGTTAGCCAGGCTTTCGCGGCTCTGATCGACAAAAGCCAGGTGCGCTGTCTTGCCGATGAGGACCTCGCCGCTGTCGGGTTTTTCGACGCCCTGGATCATGCGAAAGAGGGTCGACTTGCCGGCGCCGTTGGGGCCGATGATGCCGACGAGTGCACCCGCCGGCACCTTGAAGCTCAAGCGGTCGATGAGCAGGCGGTCGCCAAACGATTTGCTGACATCCTTGAACTCGATGACCTCGTTGCCCAGGCGCTCGGCGACCGGGATGAAGATCTCGTTGGTCTCGTTGCGCTTCTGGTAGTCGACGTCGGAGAGCTCTTCAAACCGCGCCAGGCGTGCCTTGCTCTTGGTCTGCCGGCCCTTGGCGTTGGAGCGCACCCACTTGAGCTCTTCTTTCATCGCCTTCATGCGCGCGTCTTCGGTCTTTTGCTCCAGCTCGAGGCGGCGTTCTTTCTGGTCCAGCCAGTCGCTGTAATTGCCCTTCCAGGGGATGCCCTGGCCGCGGTCGAGTTCGAGGATCCACTCGGCGGCGTTGTCGAGGAAATAGCGGTCGTGGGTGATCGCCACCACGGTGCCCGGGAAGCGCTGCAGGAAATGTTCGAGCCACTCGACACTCTCGGCGTCCAGGTGGTTGGTCGGCTCGTCGAGCAGTAGCATGTCGGGCTTGGACAGCAGCAGCCGGCACAGCGCGACGCGGCGCTTTTCACCGCCAGACAGATTGCGGATCACGGCATCCCAGGGCGCCAGGCGCAGCGCGTCGGCGGCAAGTTCGAGCTGCAGGTCGGTGTTCTCGCTGCCGGCGGCAGCGATCGTCGCTTCCAGGTCAGCCTGCTCGGCGGCGAGCTTGTCGAAGTCGGCATCGGGCTCGGCATATTCGGCGTACACCTCGTCGAGGCGCTTCTTCGCCAAGAGCACACCGCCGATGCCTTCTTCGACACATTGGCGCACCGTCTGCTCGGGGTCGAGCTGCGGCTCCTGCGGCAGGTAGCCGATGCGCAGGCCGGGCATCGGCGTGGCTTCGCCTTCGATCTCCTTGTCCAGCCCGGCCATGATCTTCAGCAGCGTGCTCTTGCCCGAGCCGTTGGTGCCGAGCACGCCGATCTTGGCGCCCGGGAAAAACGAGAGCGACACGCCCTTCAGGATCTGCCGCTTCGGCGGCACGATCTTGCCGACGCGGTTCATGGTAAAGACGTATTGGGCCATGGTGGGGAGCGATCTGCCTGTCTGAAAGGAAACCGCCGATTATCGCGGACGCCGGTTTCACCGCGCCACGCCACAACGCTGGCGCTATCGTCCGGTCAGCGCAGCGGCGCCATCGCGGGCTTCTTCGCGGTCGGCCCAACGCTCGCGCAGCGCCACCAAATCGGCCAAGGGCATCGCCGCGGCCACCACGCAGCCCTGCACCTGCTCGCAGCCGGCCTCGGCCAGCACCGCGAGTTGGTCGGTGTCTTCGACGCCTTCGGCCACAGTGCGGATGCCCAGGGTGCGCGCCAACTGCACGATCATGCGCACGATCGCCCTGGCGTCACCGGGCACGCGCAGTTCGGCGACAAAAGAGCGGTCGATCTTCAGGGTGTCGAAACGAAAACGCCGCAGGTAGGCCAGCGCAGAGTAGCCGGTACCAAAGTCGTCCAGCGCGATGCGCACGCCCAGGCCGCGCAGCGCCCGCATCGACGCCAGCGCGCCAGCTTCGTCTTCGATGAAGACCGACTCGGTGACTTCAAGCTCCAGCCGCGTCGGCGCCAAGCCGGATGCCGCCAGCGCCGCCGCCACCTGCGCCGGGTAGGCCGGCTGGCGCAACTGCGACGGCGATACGTTGACCGAGATGGTCATGCCCGGCAGCGCATCGGCGGCCTGCAGGCAGGCCTCGTTCAAGGCCCAGCCGCCGATCTCGTCGAGCAACCCGGAACGCTCGGCGACGGCGATAAATTCACCTGGCTCGACTTGCCCGAAGCCAGGATGCGACCAGCGCAGCAGCGCCTCGGCGCCGCTGAGCCGGCCGTCGGCCAGATTCACTTTGGGTTGCCAGTGCAGCGCGAGTTGACCCAAGCCGACCGCTTCGCGCAGCGCCTGCGCCAGCGCCGCCCGACGCCGCCCGCGCTCGCCGATCTGCGCCGTGAACATCGCGTGGCGCCCGCGCCCGCCTTCCTTGGCGTCGTAGAGCGCGAGATCGGCGCGGCCGATCAACTCGTCGACGCTGCCATCACCGCCAACGCTGGCCGGCAACATCGCCATGCCGATGCTGGCGCCAACCGTCAGCCGGCTGCCGGCCGGAAAGCATGGCGCCGCCAGCGCCTGCGCCACGCGATCGGCAACCGTCTCGGCAGCAACTTCGTTGTGTGCTGAAAAGACCAGCAACGCAAATTCATCGCCGCCGAGTCGAACCACCAGGTCACCGGCGCTGACGCAGTCGCGCAGGCGCTGCGCCACCAGCCGCAGCACCTCGTCGCCAGCCGCATGGCCCATCGAATCGTTGACCGCCTTGAAGTGGTCGAGGTCGACGACCATCATCGCGCCGGGCCGCTGCAATTGCAGCGCCGCGCCCAGCGCTTCGTGCAGCGTCACGCGGTTGGCCAGGCCGGTGAGCAGGTCGTGGTGCGCCAGATGTTGCAAGCGCTCGCGGGCCTGCATCTCGGCGGTGACATCGGCGAGCACGCCGCGCCAGCCACTGGCATGCCCGGCATCGTCGACCATCGGCTTGGCGCCGAGCGACCACCAGCGGGCGCCATCACCTTCGTCGACGAGCAGGCGCAAGTCACGGAACGGCCGGCCGGCGGCGAGTGCCTCTTTCAGCGAGGCCGCCGCCTGCGCGCTGCGCGCCTCCAGCATCGGCAACAGCGCCTGGCGCTCCAGCGGCGTCGCCGCGACGCGGAGCAACTCCGACAAGCGCGCCGAGACATGGGTCAGGCGGCCTTGAAGATCGGTTTCCCAGAAAGCCTCGGCAGCATGGTCCTCAAAATCGTGCAGCAGCAATTGCACCATCCGGCCCTGCCGCGCCGCGGTGCGCTCCGAGCGCAGCAGCGCCGTCGCCTGGCGTGCCGAAGACAACACCGCCGCGGCCACCGCAGCCGAATAACAGACCATCAAAAAACCGACCAGCAGGTACAGCGCGTCACCGGCCCGCCACAGTGCGCCGATCGACGCCAGGGTG
>JANPDN010000193.1:0-25038 GCA_031431555.1 Rubrivivax sp. | reverse complement strand
CGGGGCCTTTGGCGTCACCGCACTCAACCGCGAAGGCTACAAGGCGACCTACGCCAACTTCGGCGCGGCGATCGCCCTCGCCACGCCCGGCGGCGACGGCGCGACCGGTGGCACCTGCGACGCTCAGCTGGCCGACAGCGGGGTTGTCTCCACTGGCAACCTGGGCGACATCTTCCCCGCTGCGGCGGGTTATGCCGCGGCGTCGGGCACCAGTTTTGCCGCACCCGCGGTGGCCTCGGCGGCGACGCTGATGTTGGCGCTGAACCCGGCGCTGACGCCGGCGCAGATCGAGGCCGGCCTGCGGGCGTCGGCGCGGCCACATGTGCAAGTGCCGCTGATTGGCGCTTGCGCTTTTGCGGGCAATTTCAATGGCCGCTGCGAATGCAGCACCGGCACTTGTGGCGCCGGCATGCTCGATGCCGATGAGGCGCTGCGTTATGCAGTCGCGCCGGCGGCGTACAGCGCGCCGGTGCGCGCGCCGGTGGTGCTCGCCGACACGCGCATCCGCGCCTGCGCGGTGCTGCTCGGCCGGCCGCTGCCGCCGGACCCACCCAACCCACCGGTGCCAGACCCTGAGCCGCCGCCGGCCGGCGGTTCTGGCGGTGGCGCGTTCGCCTGGGGCTGGGCGCTGGTGCTGCTGCTGGTCAGCGCGGGTTTGTTGCCCACCCCCGCCGGGGCCGACCCGGCGACGATCCGCAAAAACCTGCGCGCGCGGATGCCACAACTGCCGGCCATCGACGCGGTGCGGCGCACGCCCGTGCCCGGCATCTTTGAAGTCACGATGGGCCACGAGCTGCTCTATACCGATGCCCGCGGCAACCACATCCTGCGCGGTCCGCTGGTCGACACGCGCAGCAAGATCGACCTGAGCGAAACACGCATCGATCAACTCAGCGCGTTCAAGTTCAGCGCGCTGCCCTGGGCCGACGCCATCGTCTTCAAACAAGGCGATGGTTCGCGCCAGCTGGTGGTTTTTGTCGATCCGTTCTGCGGATACTGCAAGCAGTTCGAGCGCGAACTGGCGGGCCTGAAAGACGTGACCATCCGCGCCTTTGTCTACCCCATCCTCGGCCCGGCTTCGCTGGCGCGATCGCGCGACATCTGGTGCCACAAGGAGCCCGCAAAAGCCTGGCGCGACTGGATGCTCAATGGCGTCGTGCCCGTCGCCGCGCCGGCCGACTGCGACAGCAGCGCGCTGGCGCGAAACCAGGCGCTGGGCGCCAAGCACAACGTGCAAGGCACGCCAGCGGCTGTATTTGTCGATGGCAGCCGGCTGCCGGGGGCGGTGCGCGCCGAAGAGTTGGAGCGCCGACTGGCCGGCGCAGGTGGTCGCGACGGTAGCGCCGGCCGCGTCAAACCAGGCGGCTGACGAAGGGCGGCAGACGCCCTGCAGCAAGACGCGGCGACGATTGTCGCCGGCTGGCTCCAGGTGCCCGCGCCGGCAGCGGCCCGCGCCTGCGCTCAGTTGGCGGCCAGACCCGCGGCGCCAGCCCCTCGTTGCCGACCGAGAAGGTGGTGAGGGTGTTCGAACCGGCATTGACGACACACAGGTAGCGGCCGTCTTCGCTCAGCGTCACCGCGCCTTGTGAGGCCAGGCCAGCGCCGGTGCCGACGCCCGCGGTGGGCACGCTGAAGAGCAGGCCGACGGGGCCGTCGTCGAGCCTGTCGTAGACCTGCACCTCGTTGCCGCTGACGCCATCGGTGCTCATGAAGAGCTTGCCGCTGCGCACCCGGATGCGGCACTCCTGTGCCGACCTGGCGCCGGCCACAGCGGGCGCGCCCAGGATGCCGGCAGTGCCGGCGAGCAGTGAGGAACGCAACAGGCCTCGGCGATTGATGTTCAGTTTCACGGGTACTCCAAAGTCAGTTGATCGGGTGGTTGGGGCAAGGCACGGAACAAGATCCATTTCCGCATGCGGCAGCCCCCGGCGTATTGCACAAAGCCACCGGCGCGCGCGATCCCGGAGAAGGCAAACCCGTAAAGACCTTGGCGCGTGCCAAGCGCAAATGCGCTCTAGACAGACATCAGCAAACGGCGGCTTGCCGGGCGCCGGCGCGATACCGGCTCAGCGTTGTGCCCAGGTGTCGGCGCAAGACATTGCTCAGATGCTGTTGGCTGGAAAGGCCGCGGCCGTGGGCGATCTGAGCCAAGGTCACTGGGGTGCTTCGACTTCCCGTTCACCGGCACCGGCCAAAGCTCGCAGGTAGACCTCGGCGCCACTGCACACATGCTGGCTCGACCCCGGCCCTGGGTCGCTAGCTTGGGTCACAGGCGCGGCCATGCGCTGCCTAGTCTGGACGCTGCGGGCAAGACACCTGACCAGCCATGAACGGCCGAAGGTCCGCGCAAGACGGCGACGGCATGGTCAGCGCCGGGTCACCCGTGCGATCCAGCCCAGCCAGACATCGCGCCGTAGCCAAAGCAGCAGCGCGCACGACACCCAGACGCCACAGGCCAGCATGAACAACTCACCGCCGTCGCTGCTGCCGTCGGTATTGACCACCGCCACGCCGAGAGGCGTGAAGAGGTGAAAGAAGATCGCGCCGCTGATCACGCCCAGGCCCATCGCCGCACCCAGCACCTGCACGGCGCGCTGCGAGGGGATCAACGCACCGGCCAGCAGCAGCATGGAAGCGATCAACTCGAAGGTGCCGACAACCTTGGCCGAGAAGATGCCCCCGGGCGCGAACACGCCGGCAAAGCCGAGCGACGCCGCCCAGGGGTCGAGCTTGCCCTGGAAGATGTAGACCGTTTCGGGCGAGCCGCTGAACTTGAAGAACAGCGACTGGATGAAGACAAAAGCGACGAACAATGTCAGCAGCCAGTGCCCGTTTGTGCGCAACCAGTTCATTGGCGCGCTCACTTCAGCAGCGACGTGAACTTGGCGTCGGCGGTCTTGGCGTAGCCAGGCACGTCCTTGAGCCACTTGGCCTGCACATCGGCGTCGTAGTTGAGGAAGAGCTTGCCGTCGCGCACCGTGAACTGGTCGGGTTCAACCTTCACCAGATACCCTTGCGCCACGCCGTAGGCGCAGTAGCCGCCGTACTGCGGCGCGTACTTCTCGGGGCTGGCTTTGAACAGGTCCAGGTGGGCCTGGCTGGAGAACTTCCACTTGGCGCCGTTCCATTCGTGCACCAGGCTGTCCTGCCCCTTCACCGGCTTGCCCAGGGTGAAATAGGCCACCGTGTCGTAGCCGTTGATCGCGGTGTCGCT
Organism: Rubrivivax sp.; assembly: GCA_031431555.1. Taxonomy (GTDB): domain Bacteria; phylum Pseudomonadota; class Gammaproteobacteria; order Burkholderiales; family Burkholderiaceae_C; genus Rubrivivax. Next base: position 21,824 of record JANPDN010000193.1, on the reverse strand, counting down.
GCGGCCACCAAACAGGTGGCTCTTGAGTGTATTCGCGGGCGGCTCCGCGGCGATCGCGGCGGTGGCAAAAAGCATGGCGGCGGTGCCCAGCGTCAAAGCCGTGCGCCGGTTCAGGCCGAAAGAAGAGATGCTGGACATAGGGGCTCCTGGGAAGGATGGAACGGGGGTGGCGGACGCGGCCCTTGCATGTGCCGCCGTCTCCGCGCAGGACGGCGATGGTTGCGTGGGCAGCATCGTGGACATAGCTTGCTCGTCGCGATGGTCAGTCGGTCGCGCGGCGAAATGATTACGCTGCGCGGGTTGTACGGACCGCCAGCATCGGGCATTCAATCGGTGGCGGGGTAGCGCGGTGTCAGACGCTTTTCGCGCCGGTAGTCGCGCACGAAGTCGGCCCAGCGCATCGGCTCGAAGCCACGCGCGCGGTTGGCCGCGCCGATCTCGAACAGCCAGCGGTACTGCCGCATCAAGTCGCGCCAAGCTTGCAGCAAGCCGGTGCCGCGGTCCCAGATGTGGGTGCTCTCGGCACCGGCGCCGTTGATTTCGACGATCGTGAAGCCGCTGCCTTGCTGCAGATCGGCGAAGCGCTCGAAGCGCACGTCGAAGCGGCCGAAGTGGAACTCGGGCAGGCGCTTGGCGATGGCATCGAAGCTGGCTTCCATCTGCGGCGTGACCAGGTGCGTGCCGTTGCGAAAGATCGCGCCGCGGCTGTGGCTGCCGGCAAAGGCGAGGCGGATCGACTCGCCGGCGGCCGGCACGGCCTCTAGCCGTGCAGTGTGCCGCTTGAGATAGAGGTGCGACAGCAGGCCCGCCCGAGGGTCGGCCAGGATCAACTCGCGCAACGTATGTTGGCCGTCGCCGGCGACATGCGGAAAGTACTTCAGTGTGATCGAAATGATGCGGCCCCTGGCCTGGCCCGGTCGGCGGCAATAAAAGATGCCTGCTTCGCCTTCGAACGGCACCAGACGTTGCAGCAGGAAAGTCGCGCCGCGCGGAAAGGCGTCGACATAGGCCTGCAGATCGGTCGGCGTGCGCACGAGCTTCACGCCCGCGCCGCGGCAGCCCAGATCGGGTTTGGCGACGACCGGCAGGCCCAGGCCCGCAGCCGCCAATGCGGCCAGGGCAGCGTCGCGCTCCACGAGCGTGTTCTGCATCGCTGCGTCGGGCAGTTCGATGCGCACGAACGGCGCCACCCATTCGGGCACATGCTGCATCGCCAGCGCCAGGATCTCGGCTTTCGATTCGCCATAGAAGCCGCCGCCGGGGAACGACGGGTTGGCCACGGTGGGCAGCAGCAGGCCGCGGTAGCGCAACATCAGCCACACGGCATACGCCATCACCGGCGGGTAGAACGCCCACATCGGCCAGAACTCGAAAAAGCTCAGCGGCGGGCCGTCTTGGGCCAGCGGCGGCATGCCTTGGTGTGGTCGCACCGCGGGGTTGTCGAGTGGCTGGTTCATCGAGGGCGGCAGGGTTTGGGGCAGCGCACTCATGTGGCGGCTCGTTTGAAACGTTGGCGGGCGCCGCGCCACAGCGGCACGGCCAGCGCGAGCGCGACGACGGGCAGCGCGACGGCCACCGCGGGCGGTAGGCCGAAGCGCTCGGCGAGCGCTTGGCCGATTGCCGCGGACAGGGCGTACAAACCCAGCGTCCACAGCGTCACCGCGGCGATGACCCAGGCCGTGAAAGGCAGCAGCGGCACAGCCACGAAGCCGCAGGCGGTGTAGGTCGCCAGCCGCAGGCCGGGGATCACGCGGGCCAGCAGCACCGCACTGGGCAAGCGGCGCTCGAGCTGTTCACGCGCCCAGAGCGACCGGTCGCCGACATAGCGCCGGCGCAGCCAGGCCACGCGGGTTGCGTAGTGGCCCATCGTGTACAGGGCGAGGTCGCCGAGTGCGATGCCGCCGCCGACGGCGGCCAGCGACAGCTCCCACGAAATCAGGCCTTGCGTGGCCAGTGTGACGCCGGCGGCAATCGCCAGGTCTTCGAGCAACAAGGTGGTCAGGGCGAGCACGAGTGCGATCACGAGCGGCGTGGCCATGCCCGCCAGCACCGCCTGGAACCAGGCCAGCAACCCGTGGCCCGCGCTCAACACGCGGGCTCCAGCGCCAGGCGGATCGCCTGGCGCACCTCGGCCTCGGAATTCCAGGGCAGGAAGTGGTTGCGTCCTTCGAGCAGCATGGTCGTCACGCAACGCGCGCCGGTGAGGTGGGCCTGCATGAAGGCGACGTTGGCCACCAGCACCAGATCGTCTTTTGTGCCATGCACGATGACCACCTTTGCAGTGATGCGCGGCAGCAGCGCAGTCAGCGCAACGAGCTCGGGCTTGAGTGCCATCAGCTCGCTGTTGGCATTGCGGATCGCGCGCGGCAACATGCCGCGCACTGCGACCCAAGCGCCGACATGCTGCATCGGGTGGATGTCTTCGAGGCCAGGGTCCAGCGACGCGGCCAGCAGCACCAGCGCGTGCACGCGGTCAGGGTGGTCGGCCGCGACGCGGGCGACGATCGGGCCGCCGAGCGAGTGCCCGAGCAACACTGCCTTGCGGCCGTCCTTGGGCAGCAGTGCCAGCACCGCGGCGGCTTGTTCAGCCATACCTGGCACGGCCGCCTCGGGCCCGCTCTGGCCGAAGCCCGGGCGGTCCAAGGCCACGACCTCCATGCCGGCCGGTGGCGACACGAGGTAGTCGGCCCAGGAACTGGCCGAGCCCGGCGTGCCGTGCACCAGAATCACGCGCGGCCCGGTGCCATCGCCGGCGCGCAAGTAGCTAACGTCCACACCCAGCGGCGCCGCCACGGCGATGCGTTCGCGCAGCGCGTCGGTGGCGGTCTCGTTGGCGCGCGGGCCTGGCGGCGCGCAGCCCATCGCCGCCAACGCGACGCCGACGGCACTCCACAACCGCCCGCGCGAGGCGGCGTGGGCGCGGTGGCGCCACGGCATCGTCTTCGCCGCGCATGGGTCGGCCGATCGTTGAGACATTGCAAAACCCTCGGGGCTGCGCAAGGTGCCATCGCGCGGTCATACCCAGTCGTCATAGTCGCGCGGGTACGGTGTTCATTACAGAAGGCCTGTAAGCCCGGCGCCGTTTGCCCGACCAGCTGTCACCGAACCTTTCACGAAAAGCTCGCATGCCGATGTTGCATCTCACCGTCCCCGCCGCGGTGTCCGACTCGCGTCCCGCACCCGCTTACCGAGCGCGCCTGGCGGTCACGGCCGCCGACTTGCGGGCCGCACAAGCGCTGCGCTTCGAGGTCTTCAATCTGGAGCTCGACGAGGGCCTCGTGCAGTCCTATGACACCGGGCTCGACGCCGACCCGTTCGACGCCGTGTGCGACCACCTCATCGTCGAAGACACGAGCGACGGCGCGGTGGTCGGCACTTACCGGCTGCAGACCGGGCTGCGAGCGCGTGCCGCAATGGGCTATTACAGCGAGCGCGAGTTCGACTTCGCGCCCTTCGAGCCGATGCGCGCCCACATCGTCGAGCTCGGTCGTGCCTGCATCCAACGCAAGCACCGCAGCTTTGCGGTGCTCAATCTGCTCTGGAAGGGCATCGGCACCTACGCACGCGACCATGGCGCGCGCTATCTGATCGGCTGCAGTTCATTCACCACGCAGGACGCGGCGGTCGGCGCTGCGGCCTATCAACGCCTGACCAACCACCTCGTGCCCGAGGCCTGGCGCACACAACCGGTGCCGGCTTTTGTTTGCCCCTCGTTGCCCATCGCCGCCGAGGCACCGCGCATCCCGCGCCTGCTGTCGGCCTACCTGGCGTTCGGCGCCGGGATCTGTGGCCCGCCGGCGATCGACCGCGAGTTCAGAACCGTCGACTTCCTGACCTGGATCGACACCGAGTCGCCGAGCGTGGTGGCGATGCAGTCGCGCGGTCGCTTCGTGGTCTAGGCCATCGCGCTGACGCGGCGTTGATCTGAACGATTGCACGGCGCTGCCCGACTCTTGATGAAACCGCAGCGCACCGGCACTGCGCCGTTTTACTGGGCGTCGTGCCAGCGCAGGCTGCGATGGTCGAAGCCGCCCGCCAGCGTGGGCTTGACGACTTCGAAGTACGGTGACACATCGAAGTCGCGCGGCACATACAGACTGTGGTGTCGCACGTGCAGGATCTCGTCGATGCAGCCGGGGCAAAACGGGTCGCCGCGCGGCCGGCGCTCGACGATGGGCAGGATCGGGTAGCGCACGGACTCGAATGCCTGGGCGATCAAGGTCGAGCAGATCGCCCGCGTCGGGTCCCCGCTGCCGAGCACCAGCATGCGGCGGCGCCAACGCAGCGGCACCGGTGGTGTGGGCAGCAGGTAGCGCACGAGGTCGATGATGTTGCGCAGGTCATAGCGCTGCCCGAGGCGCGCCAGCACATGCTCGATCACGCGCCGCACGTCGCCGCTCGACAGGCTGGCCGGCCGGCAGACACGCGCGTGCAGCCCCGCGAAATGCTTCATTGCCACGGCACGCACGCCGTCCAGCATGTCGGCTTCGACAAAGCAGGGCAGGTCCGCCTCGGCGATGTCTGGCCCACCGGCGAGCGCCGGCAACGGCCCAACGTACAACGCGGCATGCGACCAGGTGGACTGCGTGAGGTACTTGACGGCCGTGCTGATGCGGCTGTGACCTTCCACCAGCAGCACGTCACCCGGCCGCAGGCAGTCGCGCAGTGGCGTCGGGTCGGCCGCCACCGACGCGACGTGGACATGCCGCGGCCGGGCGATGAAGCCGGCCAGCCGCCGGCCGAGGGTGAGTCGGGGGGCGGCCATCAGGGTCTGCCTGGACGCGGCGCAGGCGCGGTCGGAGCGGCGGACAGAAGCATGCGGATAGCGTTGTGGGTTCGAGGTGGACCGGCGGTATCTGTTGCTAGTCGAGCGCGCACCGATTTGCTTACGCAACCGTGCGCCAAGTCAGCCGTGGCGCGGCAAGCCCGGCCAAACGCTTGGAGCGACCAGGATTGTTCGGGCTTGTCGTGCATGGCCGTGATCGCCTTGGCCAAGCGCGCATCGTGCCGACGTCGCTCAATCGATGCCAGCCCCTTGCCTGTGTACTGCGCATCGCCCCGGCAGGACTTGTGCGGTCCGCGGAGCGCTCATGCCGCCCCGAGACGACCTTGGGTCGCGGACGCATGGTTTCAACTTGCAAGCACCCGGCCTCAGGGCGTTGCGGGCTTCAGCGCTGGCCGGCGCGCGTCAAATCCCGGCCGGCGCAGCACCCGCAAAACGTGCTTCCAATCCATCGCCCAGACAGTCCCAGACCAGGCGCATGCGCCGGCTGCGGCGCAGTTCGTCGTGGGCGCAGAGCCAGACCTCCTGCGGCAGGCCGATGTGGTCGGCGAGCACGCGCCGCAGGCCCGGGCGCTCGGCGGCGATATCGACAAAATAGATGCCGACAGCGGCACCACATTCGACGGCGGCTTGCAGCGCCAGGATCGAGTCGCTGCGCCAGCGAAAACGCAACGGCGTTGTCGGCGCCGGCCCACGCAGTGCCGGGGCGATCGCCATCGGCTCGCGGTCGAAACCGCACAACAGCGCGCCTTCGGGCAGCTCGAAGCCAGTGGGCTCGCCAAAGCGCTTGATGTAGGTCTCGTGGGCGAAGAGGCCCATCTCGGTGCTGCCGACCTTGCGCACGACGAGGTCGTCCTGCTGCGGGCGGAAGTGGCGCACCGCGATATCGGCGTCGCGGCGCAGCAGGTTGTCGCTGCGGTTGGACACCGCCAGTTCGATTTCGAGCTCGGGGTGGGCGTGCAGCAGCGGCGCCAGCAGGCGCGGCACGATGTGGTAACCGTAGGCCTCCGAGACCGCCACGCGGACGACACCAACGACTTGTTCCTGACTCTCGTTGAACAGGCTGGCGGCGTCGCGCAGCGCCAGCTGCATCGGTGCCGTCGCTTCGAAGAGCGCCTGCGCCCGCGCGGTGGGTTTGAGCTGGCCGGGCAGGCGCACGAAAAGCGTCTCGCCAACCTGGGATTCGAGCTCGCGCAAATGCCGGCCCATGTTCGGTTGGGTGGTGCCCAGGCGGCGTGCGGCTTCGGTCAGCGTGCCGGTCTCGAAGATCGTGATGAACGAGCGCAGCAGGTTCCAGTCTTCCAGGCGCGGGCCAGGCGGCGGCGCCGGGTTGATTTCTGGCTGCTGGGGCTGGCGTTTGCTCACGTCATGCAGTTTCGCATGGCAGGCATGTTGGCCTGGGCGTGGTGAAGCGGCGCGCTTGTCGGCACAGTGTGGGCACCGAGATCCAACAACCCGCCCGATCACCCCGCCATGAACCAACTCTCCATGCCCCCCACCGCCCACCGGCTGCTGCCAGCCAGTGCCCACGGCGGGCTCCGCCACCTGATGGCGCGCTGCTGGGCGGAGAGCCCCGCGCTGATGATCGCCGGCGCGCTGATGTTGCTGTGGCTGTTGCCGACTTGGGCGCTGTCGGTGCTGCAGCCCCAGACAGTGAACGGCATCGACGCCTATCTCAAGCCGATGAAGTTTCAGCTCTCGCTGGGCCTGTACCTGCTTTGCCTGGCCTGGCTGCGCAGCTATGTCGATGCGGCCGGCCGCCAGCGCTGGTTGGCGATCTGGACCAGCGCGGTGCCGATCGTCGCCGGTTTTGGCGAGGTGCTCTACATCCTGTGGCGTGCGACACGAGGCGAAGGCTCGCATTTCAACGTCGGCTCGCCCGCGGCCAGCGTGGCCTACACCTTGATGGGTGTCGGCGCGGTGCTGCTGGTTTGGGCCTCGGGTGCGCTGGCTATCCTGCTGCGCCGGCACGCGCGACCCGGTGTCAACGCCGCCTGGCTGGCCAGCCTGCGCTGGGGCCTGTGGCTGACGCCGATCCTCGGCGGCCTGGCCGGCATCTACCTCAGTGCGCAGCCCGGTCATGCCGTCGGCGCGCTGGGCAACGACGCCGGCGGGCTGCCGCTCATCGGCTGGTCGCGCAGCGGCGGCGACCTGCGGGTGGCGCACTTCCTGGGCATCCACGCCATGCAGTTCTTGCCGCTTGTCGGCTGGTGGTTGGCGCGGCGCTGGCCCGAGCGCCAGGCGCTGCGCGGCGTGCACGTCTTCGCGGTGGCTTATGTCGTCTTGACCGCACTGACGTTGGTGCAGGCGATCGCCGGCGTGCCGCTGTTGTTCGGGCTCTGAAGCCTTTCAAACCCATCGCCGCCATCGACCCCGATCTTCATCACCTGAGGACATCACCATGAACACAACCCGCTCCACCGCCGCCGGCGATTCGAACGATCCGGGAGCGCCGCTTGAGAACCCGACCCGTCGCCGCGCCATCGGCCTGGTCGGCGGGGGTGTGGTGCTCGCCACTGCAACGCTGGCCGGCTGCTCGGGGGCATTCCCGAGCGGCGCGGTGCAGGCCTGGCAGGCCACACCCGATGCCGGGGACCTGCGCCGCTACATGCTCGCGCATGCGCTGCTCGCACCCAACCCGCACAACCGCCAGCCCTGGCTGGCTGACCTGCGCCGCGATGACGAGATCAGCCTGGTCTGCGACAAGGATCGGCTGCTGCCCGAGACCGACCCCTTCGGCCGCCAGATCGTGATCGGCTGCGGTGCGTTCATCGAACTCGCCGTCATCGCCGCTGCCGAGCGCGGCTTCGCTGTCGAGGTGCTGCCTTTCCCGGGCGGCGAACCCGGCGCACAAGAGCTGCCCGGCGGGCGTGTGGTGGCGCGGCTGGTGTTGAAACCCGACGCCGCCCTGCCACGCGACCCGCTGTTTGCCCAAATCCGCCGCCGTCATACCAACAAGGCCGCCTACGACAGCAGCCGCGCCGTCCCTGCGCCGCTGTTGCAGCAACTCGTGGCGACAGCGCAGACCCGCGGCTTGCTCGCCGGCGAGATCGTCGCGCCCGAGCGCGTGGCCGCGGTGCGCAAGGTCGCGCGCGCTGCTTTCGAGACCGAGATGATCACACCACGCACCTGGCTCGAATCGGCACACCTGCTGCGCATCGGTCCGGGCGAAATCGAAAAACACCGCGACGGCATTTCGTTGATGGGCCTGATGCCGCGGGTGATGAGCAGCATCGGCGTGTTCGACCGCTTCGAGGTGCCCGTTCGCGGCACGTCGAACTTCACGCGCGTGACCGAGCGGTTCCAGGCCGAAGAGACGGGCAGCGGCTACTTATGGATCGCATCGCGCGGCAACGGCCGGCGCAGCCAGCTCGATGCCGGGCGGGCTTATGTGCGCGCCCATCTGCAAGCCACCGCCGCGGGTGTCGACATGCATCCGCAGTCGCAGTCGATCCAGGAATTTACCGAAGTGCGCAGCCAGTTCAACGCTAGTCACCAACTGCTCGGTTTTGACCCGACGCAGGTGACGGTGCAGATGCTCGCGCGTGTTGGCTACGGCGCGGTGGTCGCGCAAGGCACGCCAAGGCGCGAGCTGGCGGGGCTGGTGCTGGCTTGAGGTCGGGATGAGGATGGGGTCGGCTACGCCAATGGCGATTGCGCTGCGACCCGGCGGTGCGAAACTGCGCGGCTCGACACTTCGACGCCCCGGAAGCCCAGCATGCCCATCACCTCGGCCTTCAACGCCCGCAGCACCGCACTCGAGGTCGTCGCCGGGATCGACCTGCGCGGCCAAAACGCCTTGGTCACTGGTGGCGCATCGGGCCTCGGCCTGGAAACATCGCGTGCGCTGGCGCGTGCCGGCGCGACGCTGACGCTGGCGGTGCGCAACCGCGAGCAGGGTGCCGCCGCGGCGGCGATGCTGCGCGCCGAGAGTGCGCATGCGCAAGTCAGCGTGTCGGTGTTGGACCTCGCCGACCTGGGCAGCGTGCGGCGCCTGGCCGTCGACTGGGGTTCCGCGCCGCTGCACATCCTGGTCAACAACGCGGCGATCATGGCCTGCCCGTTGACACGCAGCGCGCAGGGCTGGGAAGCGCAGTTTGCGACCAACCATCTCGGCCACTTTTTGCTGACCACCGCGCTGCTGCCGGCGCTGCAGGCCGCCGGCCAGACCGCGGGCGGCGCGCGGGTCGTGAGCCTGAGTTCTTCGGGCCACAAGATCTGCGGTGTCGACTTCGACGATATCCACTTCGAGCGCCGGCCGTACAACAAGTGGCAGGCCTACGGCCAGGCCAAGAGCGCGAATGCGCTGATGTCGCTCGGCCTGCATCTGCGCCATGCGCAGGACGGCATCACGTCCAACGCGGTGCACCCCGGCGGCATCATGACCGGCTTGCAGAAATTTCTGCCGCTCGAAGAGATGCGCGCCTTGGGCTGGTTGAAGGCCGACGATACGCCGCTGGATTTGTTCAAGAACCCCGAGCAGGGCGCTTCGACGACGGTCTGGGCGGCTACCGCCGCGGCCTTGCAGGGCCAGGGCGGGCTTTATCTCGAAGACTGCGCCGAAGGTCTGCCGGCGGCGCCGAGCAACCGGGTCTCGGGCTTTTCGCCGCATGTGATGGACGCCGATGGTGCCCAGCGTTTGTGGGCGATGTCAGCGGTGATGCTGGCGGCAGCGTAGGCGCGGGCTGTTGCCGGGCCGGCGCCTGGCGGCCGGTCGGTGGAGAACCGCACTACGCTGGCGGTGCGGAATGAGTCCAAATTGGGTAAAATGGACCATTGACCACCGCAGGAGCTCTGATGTCCAGCAGCCACGCCACTCAAGCCACCGCCCGACCACGCGGGCCCGCGCATGCCTCGGTGCGCGCCCCCGCCGCATCGGCGGCGTCGATGCCCAGCGCGCAGGATCTGCTCACGCAGCGCCTGAGCAGCGTCACCGCCAGCAAGCTCGTCGGCGGCATGCAGCAGGTCACGCACGAGGTCATGACCAAGGGCGCGATCGTGATCACGCGCCACGAGGTGCCGACGATGGTGATGCTGTCGGTGGAGCGTTATCTGGCGCTCGAACGTGCCGCCGAGCCCGACCTGCAAGGCCTGACGCGGCAGTTCGACGACATGCTCGCGCGCATGCAGACGCCCGACGCCGTGCGTGGCATGGCGCAGGCTTTTGAGATGACTCCGGCGAAGCTCGGGCGCGCCGCGGCGCTGGCCGCGGCGCCGGCGGTTGGCGCTGCATCGAAGCGGCCGGCCAAGGCCACCAAGGCACGCTGACCGCCGCACTGCGCAATCGGCAGCAGCCGACCGCGCCGCGCAGCAAAAGATCGTCAGCTTGCAAATGCCGGCGCAGATCTACGTCATTGCCGGTGTCAACGGCGCCGGCAAGAGCAGCATCGGCGGCGCGGCCTTGTTGGCCCAAGGCGCGCCTTACTACAACCCCGATCTCGCGGCGCGCCGCATCCTGGATGCCCAGCCGGCGCTCGGCGTGACGCACGCCAACGCCCAGGCCTGGGAACTCGGCCGCGCCGGGCTCGAGCGTGCGCTGCGCGAAGGCCTGGCCTATGCCTTCGAGACCACGCTCGGTGCCCGCACGATCACCGACATGCTCATCGCTGGCTCGGCGCGCGGCGCCCAGCTGCATCTCTGGTACGCCGGGCTGGCCAGTCCCGAGCTGCATATCCAGCGCGTGCGCGAGCGGGTAGCCGCCGGCGGCCACGATATCCCTGAGGCCACGATCCGCGCGCGTTGCGAATCGAGCCGCGCCAACCTGATCCGCTTGGCTCCGCACCTGGCCACCCTGCGGGTCTTTGACAACAGCCTCGCGCGTGACCCCAAGGCCGGCTTGCGGCCCGAGCCGCGGCTGCTCTTGCTGATGCACGAGCGGCGCATCGTCGACCATCTGGCGCTGCAGCGTTTGCCCGCCTGGGCCAAGCCGATCTTTGCTGCCGCGCTGCTGGTGCACGGCCGGCACTGACGCTGCGCCGGTCGGCGCAAACGCCGACGTTCAGGCGCGGGTCTGCAAGGCGGCCCACACCCGCGCCGGCTCCAGCGGCATCTGCAAGCTTTCAGCCACCGCGCGTGGCACGCCGGCCGAGATCAAGGCGTCGACGACGGCGTTGACCACCGCTGGCGTCGCGCCGATGGTGCCGAGTTCGCCGACACCCTTGGCGCCGAGCACGTTGGTCTTGCTCGGCACCGACGTATCGAAGGTGGTCTTGAAACCGCGGAAGACGTCTGCGTGCGGCATCGCGTAGTCCATGAAGCTCGCGGTCACGAGCTGGCCGCTGTTGTCGTAGACGATCTGCTCGCACAGCGCCTGGCCGATGCCCTGCACCGCGCCGCCGTCGACCTGGCCCTGCACGATCTGCGGGCTGACGATGCGGCCGATATCGTTGACCGAGGCATAGGCGGTGATCGCCACCGCGCCGGTGTCGGGGTCGATCTCGACTTCGCAGATGTGGCAGGCGTTGGGCCAGCTCGGGCCGGTGGATGTGGCGTCAGCGCTCATCGTGATGGCCGCGTCAGCCTGTCGCGCCGCGAGCTCGAAGAGGCCGATTTTCAAATCGGTGCCGACCACAGTGAAGGCGCCGGCGCGGTATTCGATATCCGAAGGCGCGGCCTCGAGCGCCTCACCGGCCAGGCCTTTGGCATGGTCGACGGTGCGCTCGGCAGCGACCTGCACCGCGCTGCCGCCGATATACAGCGAGCGGCTGCCGGCGCTGCCAAAACCATTGGCGCGGTCGGTATCGCCTTGCAGCACGCGGATGCATTCGATCGGCACGCCGAAGATATCGACCGCCAACTGCGCGTAGCTGGTGGCGATGCCCTGGCCCATCGCCTGGGTCGCCGAAGTCAGCTCGATGATGCCGTCGGCGCGCACCTTGAAGGCCACCGTTTCGACAAACGAGTTGCCGCTGGTCCACTCCAGAAAGGTCGTCACGCTGCGGCCGGGCAACTGGCCGCGGGCGCGCGACTGCGCGGCGCGGGCAGCGCCGCCGGCCCAGTCGGCCAGCGCCAGGCCCTGGTCGAGCATCTTCTCGAATTCACCCACGTCGTAGGTCTGGCCCATCGCGTTGGTGTAGGGCATCTGATCGGCGCGGACCAGATTGCGCCGGCGCAGCGCGGCCGGGTCCATTTGCAGCGTGCGCGCGGCGGCGTCCATCAAGCGCTCGACGATATAAATCGCCTCGGGCCGGCCGGCGCCGCGGTAGGCGCCCACCGGCGTGGTGTGCGTCATCACGGCAGTCAGCGTCATCGCCAGCAACGGGATGTCGTAGACGCCGGTCGAGACCCAGGGCCCGATGACGAGCGGGATCATGCAAGCCACGCCAGTCGCGTAGGCGCCGACATTGGCCGTCGAGCGCACCCGCATGGCGAGCACCCGGCCGTCGGCGTCCAGCGCCATCTCGGCATGACTGACGAGGTCGCGGCCATGGACAGACGCCGTGAACTCCTCGACCCGCTGCGCACACCATTTCACCGGCCGGTTCAGGCTGCGCGCGGCATGCGCGACGACCAGGTCTTCGGGGTAGATGCCGGTTTTCATGCCGAAGCCGCCGCCGACATCGACCACGCGCACCTGCACGTCTTCGACCTTCAGGCCGGGCAGCAGGTCGACCAGGCCGCCGCGTACCGCGGTCGGCATCTGGCACGACAGGGTCACGATCAAGCGCCCGCCGAGCACTTCAGCGAGCACGACACGCGGCTCCATCGCCGTCGGCGCCAGCCGCTGGTTGACGAGGTCGAGCGCGACGACGTGCGCCGCGCTGGCAAACGCAGCGGCGACCGCAGCGGCGTCGCCGGGGCGCGTCTGCGCGGCGATATTGTCCGGCGCTGCGTCGCACAGGGCCGGCGCGCCGGGGGCCGTCGCAGCTTGCACGTTGGTGACTGCGGGCAGCGCTTCGTAGTCGACGAAGACGGCCTCGGCGGCGTTGACGGCCGCTTCACGCGACTCGGCGACGACGGCGACAACCGCTTCGCCGACAAAGCGCACGAGGTCGGTGGCCATCGCGCGCCGCAGCGCGGTCGCGGCGGGTTTGCCGTCGGGCCGGAAGATGATCGGCGGCGGGCCGGGCATCGGCTTGACACCGGCCTCGACCAGGTCGGCACCGGTGATCACCGCGAGCACGCCGGGCACTGCCACCGCATCGGCGATATCGATTTGTTTGATCGTGGCGTGGGCATGCGGCGAGCGCACGAAGACCAGGTGCAACAGGCCCGCGCGCTGCAAATCGTCGGTGAACTGGCCGCGGCCGGTGATCAGCGCCGGGTCTTCGATGCGGCGCACAGTGTGGCCGCTGCCGAAGCGCAGAGTCTCGTTGGGGCTGTTCATTTCGAAGCTCCTGCGCGCATCACCGCGCTGGCCTGCTGCACCGCGGTGACGATATTCACGTAGCCGGTGCAGCGGCAAAGGTTGCCTTCGAGCGCATCGACGATCTGCGCTTCGCTCGGCGCTGGCGTGGTCAACAGCAGGCCGGCGGCGGACATCAACATGCCTGGCGTGCAGTAACCACATTGCAGGCCGTGGCAGACCGAAAACGCTTCTTGCAGCGGGTGCAGTTTTTCCCCGCCCGGCGCCTGCGTGGCCAGGCCCTCGACGGTGGTCACGCTGCGGCCTTGGGCTTGCAGCGCCAGGATGCTGCAGCTCTTCACCGCGAGGCCGTCGACGAGCACCGTGCAGGCGCCACACTGCGCGGTATCGCAGCCGATGTGGGTGCCGGTCAGGCGCAAGGTCTCGCGCAGCAGCTGCACGAGCAGGGTCGTCGGGGCGACATCGGCCTGCACCGGCTGGCCGTTGACTTGGAGCGTTAGAGGGGTCATCAACAAGGTCTCAGTGAGAGTGGGCCGCACGGCGCGGCAGTGAGGCGGCTTCTTCGCCAAGATCCCAGAACAGGCCGGTCATCAACTCGAGCGCCTGGCGTGCCACCGGCGCGAGCAGGTGTTCGTCGGGTGCATGTTGCTGGCAGGCCGGGTAGCTGTGGGGCACCCAGACCGTCGGCAGGCCGAGGATGTCAGCAAACACATCGTTGGGCAGCGAGCCGCCGAGGTTGGGCAGCAGCGCCGGCACGATGCCGGTGCTGCGCTGGATCGATTCAAGCGTGAAGCGCACCCAGGCATTGTCGGCGTCCAGGCGGGTCGCGGCCATGACCACCGGCGCGCTCACGTCGATGTCGCCAAATCCGCGTTCCGCAAGATGGGCCCGCACCTGGTCTTGCAACTGAGAGACATCGGTGCCGACGACAAAACGCATGTGCATATGCGCCTGGGCATGGGCCGGGATGGCGTTGATGGGGTGGTCCGGGTTGCCGGTGCGGTAGGCCAACACCTCGAGCGTATTCCAGGCGATGACGCGCTCGGTCGGCGTCAGGCCAGGCTCGCCCCAATCGGCATCGACCTCGGGATCGCCGGGGTCGCCACCAAAGGCCAGGCCGACCAGCGCGGCGCGCACATTCGTCGGCACCGGTGGCGGGCGCAGCGCGTCGATGAGGATGCGGCCGCGGCCGTCGACGAGGCAGGCGATCGCGTTAGCCAGCACCGTGCCCGGGTTGCGCAGCAGGCCGCCCCAGTTGCCGGAATGGTGGGCGCCGTCGCGCAGTTTCAGCGTGAGATCGAAGTTGGCGACACCGCGGGTGCCGAGAAAAACCGTCGGCCGCTGGCGCCGCAAACGGGGGCCGTCGCTGGCGATCAGCGCATCGGCGGCGAGCGCGCTGCGGTGTGCAAGGCAGAACTCCGCGAGACCCGGTGAGCCGGTTTCTTCGCCGGTCTCGATCAGCCACTTGACGTTGAAGCCTAGGCTGCCGCCGCGGGCCGCGAGCACCTGCGCCAGGGCCGCGATATTGATGCTGTGCTGGCCCTTGTTGTCGGCCGTGCCGCGGCCGTAGAGGCGCTCGCCGTCCTGCATCAACGTCCACGGCCCGGCGCCGCAGGTCCACGATTTGTCCTGGCCGCGGATGACATCGCCGTGGCCGTACATCAGCACCGTGGGCAGTGCGTCGGCTTCATGTCGGGTGGCGATGAGCAAGGGCCCGAAAGCTGGCAGCGGGTTGTCGTAGACCGCGGTGCTGAAGCCGAGCGCTGCCAGCGACGACGACATCTCGTCGGCGACATAAGCGCGCAGCGCCGGCGCACTCGCCGGGTCTTGGCTTTCGGTGCGGATCGCGACCCGGCGTGCCAGGTCGCGCAAGAAGTCGCCGCCGTCAAAGTGCAACCGTGCCAGCACCAGCGCCGCTTCGCGCCCAACGGCCGCGGCCGCTGCGCTGTCCGCCGCAAGGCTCACGACTTGGCGATCAGCGTGAAATGTTCGACTTGCGGAGGTGCCGCAAAAAACGGCCCGACGATGGCGCGCCATTGCGGGAACAGCGGGCCCTGGCGGAAGCCGACGGTGTGGTCCTCCAGCGTGTCCCAGAAAATCATCAACACATAGCGCTCGGGGCTTTCGATTCCCTTGTTGACCTTGTAGCCGCGAAAGCCCCGGGCCTGGCTGGCGACGGTTTTTACGCCGCGCTGGATGGCTTCTTCAAAAGCGGCCTGCTGGCCGGATTGGATGCGAATGTCGGCGATTTCGAGGATCACGCTGGGCTCCTGGTGTGGGGGGTTGCCACCAGTCTATCGGGCGGCCTCAAGCACTGACGCAGGCGGCGCTCAAACGCCGACGTATTGATGCAGCACGCCAGGCTGCGCGCGCAGTTCGTCGGAGCTGCCCTGCCAGACGACGCGGCCTTTTTCGAGCACGCAGTGGCGGTCGGCCAGGCGCAACAGCGGGCCGACGTTTTTGTCGATCACGATCATCGCCAGGCCGCTGTCTTTGAGGCGCTGCAGGCAGGCCCAGATTTCGGCGCGGATCAGCGGCGCCAGGCCTTCGGTGGCTTCGTCCAGGATCAGCAGCCGCGGGTTGGTCATCAAGGCGCGGCCGATGGCCAGCATCTGCTGTTCGCCGCCGGAGAGGTTGGAGCCCAGGTTGCGCTCACGCTCGTGCAAGCGCGGGAACATCTTGTAGATCATCTCGATGGTCCACGGCTGTGCCGCGCGATGCCGGTTGCCGGCGGTGGCAACGAGGTTTTCGCGCACGCTGAGGTTGGGAAAAATCTGCCGGCCTTCAGGCACCAGCCCGAGCCCGGCGCGTGCGACGTGGTAACTCGGCCGGCCCTGCAGCGCCGCGCCGGCCATCGTCACGCGTCCGGCTTTGGGCGCGAGCAGGCCCATGATCGATTTGACGGTGGTGGTCTTGCCCATGCCATTGCGGCCGATCAGGGTCAGGCATTCACCGGCGCGCACGTGCAGCGACACGCCAAACAGCACCTGGCTCGTGCCGTACGCGGTTTCGATGGCGTCGACTTCGAGCAGCGGCGCGCTGCCGCCGCCTGCGGCCTTGACTGCGGCGCTCAAGACAGCACCTCCTGCTCGCCGAGATAAGCCTCGCGCACATCGGCATTGGCGCGGATCTCCGCCGGCGTGCCACAGGCGATCGGCCGGCCGTAGACGAGCACCGTGATGCGGTCGGCCAGGGCAAACACCGCGTCCATATCGTGTTCGACGAGCAGGATCGTGTAGCGGCCTTTGAGCTTTTGCAGCAGCGCAACAACCCCTTCACTCTCGGCGTGGCTCATGCCGGCCATCGGCTCGTCGAGCAGCAGCAACTTCGGCGCGGTGGCCAGGGTCATCGCGATCTCGAGCTGGCGGCGCTCACCATGCGCCAGCGCGGCCACGGGCCGCTGGGCTTGGTCGCCCAAGCCGACGAGTTGCAGCGCCGCCATCGCCGGCCCGACCAGCGCCGCCTCGCTGGCCGCCGCGCGCCAGAAGCGAAAGCTGTGGCCGGCATGCGCCTGCACGGCGATGCAGACGTTCTGCAGCACGCTGAAGTCGGTGAATACCGAGGTGATCTGGTAAGAGCGGCCGAGGCCGGCGAGCGCGCGCCGAAAGGTCGGCAGCGCAGTCAGGTCTTGGCCGTCGAAGACGATCTGGCCTTCGTCGGGTTGGATCTCGCCGCCGAGTTGGTTGATCAGCGTCGTCTTGCCGGCGCCGTTGGGGCCGATCACGGCGTGGATCTCGCCAGGTTCGAGGCTCAGCGATAAATGATCGGTGGCGAGCAGGCCGCCAAAACGTTTGACCAGCCCGGTGACGACAAGGCTCATTTCGAATCGCCCTCACGCGCCGTGATCCAGCCGTACAACCCTTGCTTCAGCGCGAGCACGACAAAGACGATGAACAGGCCGATCAGCGCCAGCCAATGCTGGTTGATGACGTTGTCGATGGCCGGCACGCCGACCTTCAGCGACGACAGAACCTCTTCGAGCGAGAGCAGTGCTGCGGCGCCAACGACCGGGCCGATGAGGGTGCCCAGGCCGCCGAGCACGATCATCACGATGAGCTCGCCGGAGACCGTCCACGCCATGTACGCCGGCGCGACAAAACGGGTCAGGTTGGCGAGCAGCATGCCGGCGAGCACACAGACCAGCGCGGAGACCACATAAGCGGTGAGCTTGTAGCGCAAGGTCGGGAAGCCTAGAGCGGCCATGCGTCTCTCGTTGCTCTTGCAGCCACGCAACACGGTGCCGAAGCGGGCATGGATGAGGCGGTAAAAAACAAACAAAGTCGCCAGCAACAGCGCATAGGTCGCGTAGTACAGGCTGTTGTTGTCGGAGAGGCTGAAAAAGCCGAAGTCGCTGCGCGCGGCCACCGGCAGGCCGTCGTCGCCGCCATATTCCTTCAGGCTCACGGCGAGGAAAAACAGCATCTGCGCAAAAGCCAGCGTGATCATGATGAAGGCCATGCCGCCGGTGCGCAGGCAGATCGCACCGACCGCCAAGGCCAGCGCGCCGCCGGCGACGAGCGCGGTGGCGAGCTGCACAAAACCGTTGCCCACGCCGTGGTGCGACAAGATGCCCACCGCGTAGGCCCCAACGCCCATGTACATCGCGTGCCCGAAGCTGACCATCGCGCCGTAACCCAGGATCAGGTTCAGGCCGGTGGCGGCCAGCGCAAAGATCAGGATCCGGGTGAACAGCGTCACGTAGAAAGGCTGGTTGAACCAGGCGCTAAGCAGCGGCACCGCGCCGAGGCCAATCAGCACCGCAACGGCGACCAAGCGGCGCGGTGTGACCTCAACCATGTTTGACCGGGAACAGGCCCGCCGGTTTGAGCGCCAGCACCGCGGCCATCAGCAGATAAATCAACATCGACGCGATCGCCGGGCCAGCGGCCTGGGCGATCGAGCGCTCAAGAAATTCGCGCAGCAGCGCCGGCAAAAAAGCGCGCCCGACGGTGTCCACGATGCCCACGATCAACGCGCCGTAAAACGCGCCGCGGATCGAGCCGATGCCACCGGTGACGATGACCACCAGGGTCAGGATCAGGATCGGCTCGCCCATGCCCGACTGCACCGAGACGATCGGCCCGGCCATCAAACCGGCCAGCCCGGCCAGCCCCGCGCCGAGTGCAAAGACGAGCGAATTCAGGCCCTTGATATTGACGCCCAGCGCCGAGACCATATCGGCATTCGACGCCCCGGCGCGGATCAGCATGCCGATGCGCGTGCGGTGAATCAGCAGGTACAGGCCAGCACCAACGACCAGGCCAACGGCGATGATCGCCAGCCGGTACGACGGATACGACAACCCGAACAGGTTGACTGGCCCGGTGAGCCATTCGGGCACGTTGATGTACACCGATGCCGGGCCCCAGATGAAGCGCACGACCTCGTTGAAAAACAGGATCAGCCCGAAGGTCGCGAGCACCTGGTCGAGGTGGTCGCGGCCGTAGAGCGTGGACAGCGCCAGGCGCTCCATCAACAGGCCCAGCAGCAGCGTTCCCGGCACCGCGGCTATTGCCGCCGCGAGAAACGAGCCGCCAAAAGTGTTGAACGCGGCCGCCGCAAAGTAGGCCCCCATCATGTACAGCGAACCATGTGTCAGGTTCACGAAGTTCATGATCCCGAAGACCAGGGTCAGGCCCGAGGCGAGCAGGAACAGCAGCACGCCGAGCTGCAAGCCGTTGAGCAGTTGGGTGAATAGCAGCGTGGCTGACATCTTGCTTCAGCAGTCAGGGCCGGTGAGCGCGCCGGCAGCAGCGCCCGGCAGACAAAGGCCGGCGTGCAGCCGGCCTGTGCTCACTCAAGCGCCGGGTCGTCTCACATCTTGCATTGCGCGGCGTAGATGTCGCTGTGGTTCTTCAGCGGCGTGCCGATGGTTTTTAGCGAGACGCGGCCCTTGCCGTCCTTGGCGACTTCAAAGACATGCATGTCCTGCACCGGGAACTGGTTGGCTCCGAACTTGAAGCTGCCGCGCACCGATTTGAAATCGGCCGCCTTGAGCGCCGCGCGGAAGGCGTTTTTGTCGGCGACATTGCCCTTGACTTTGCCGATGGCCGAGTCGAGCAGCAGCGCAGCGTCATAACTCTGCGCCGCGTACTGCGACGGGATGCGGTTGAACTTGGCCTCGAACTCGGCCACAAACTGTTTGTTCGCCGGGTTGTCGAAATCCGGCCCCCAGAAGGTGCCAGAGATGATGCCGAGCGCGGCCTCTTTTTGCGCCGGCAGTGTCGAACCATCGGTCGTCGAGGTGCTCAGCAGCGGGATCTTGCCCAGCAGGCCGGCCTGCTGGTACTGGCGCACAAAGGCCACGCCCAGGCCGCCCGGGTAAAAGACGTAGACGGCATCCGGGTTCTTGGCCGCGACCTGCGCGAGTTCGGCCGAGAAGTCGGGCTGGGTCAGCGGCGTGTAGATCTCGTCGACGACCTCGCCTTTGTAGAAGCGCTTGAAGCCGGCGATGAAGTCCTTGCCGGCCTGGTAGTTGGGGGCCATGCCGACGACTTTTTTGTAGCCCTTGTCGGTGGCGTATTTGCCGACCACTTCGGCCTGGTTGTCGTTCTGCCAGCTGGTGACAAAAGCAAACGGCGAACATTGTGCGCCGGCGATCGGCGCCGGGCCGGCGTTGCTGCCGATGAGGAACACACCCTTCTCGGTGATCGGCTTGTGGATCGCCATCATGATGTTCGAAAAAGTGATGCCGGTGATGATCGGCACGTTCTCTTTTTCGATCAGCTTCTGCACTATCTGCGTCGCCACGTCGGGCTTGAGCTGGCTGTCTTCACGCAGCACCTGCACGGGCACGCCACCGAGCTTGCCGCCGTTGCGCTCGACGACGAGCATGAAGGCGTCGTACTGGTCCTGCCCCAGCGCGCCCTGCGGGCCGGAGAGTTCACCGATGAAGCCGATCTTGATCGGCGCCTGGGCTGACGCGCCGGTGGACAGGCAAGCGGCCAGCGCGAGCAGCGCAGCGGCGTGGGGGGTCGGGCGGGGCAGGTAGGTCATCGCGGCGGTCTCCGGATAGAGGTCTAGGTTCTGAGCCCGAAGTTCAGCGCCGAACGTTCCCGGCGAATGATCGTGGCTGTCAGCGGCAGGCAGAAAGTCTACGTTGCCGGCAAGCAGCGCGGCAGCCGGAGCAACCCGAGTCGTCGCACGCGCCGGCTTGGCCGAACCTACTTGCGAAACTCCGCGATATCGGGCACCGAGCCCCACATGCAGAACGACCCATTTGCGCGGGGAAACTGGCGCGGCTGGTAAGTCGCTTCGTCCTGCGGCGCGATGCTGCGCACGCCGGTGGAGTACTCGAAGACCATGCCGTCGGGTCCTTCGAAATAGAGGAATACCGCGCCCGATGTCGGGTGCCGGCCGGGGCCGAAGACGATGCGCACACCTTGCTGTTGCAACTGGTACCAGGCGCGCATCACGTCGTCGACGCTGGCGACCTGGTGGTTGACATGCTGGATGCCGGCGCGCGTGGTCGGGAACAGCGCGATGCGGTGGTGCACCGGGTCGATGCGCAGCAGCGCGGCGTCGCCGATGCGGTCGCTCACGCGGGCGCCGAGCGTCGATGTCCAGAAGTCTTCGTCGCGCGGCGCGTCGGTGCTGCACAGGCCGATGTGGCTGAAGCCCGTGATGCCGGCGTCGCGCGCCGGGAAGTAACGCCGCCCGCTGTGCGCCGGCCGCACGATCAGTTCGATCGGGTTGCCGCTGGGGTCGTTGAAGCGGATGAAGTCGCGCACCTGGCGCATTTCACATTCATCGGGTGTGCCGGCGTGGACGGCGATCTCCGCGTTGGAAAGTTCTGCCGCGGCGGCTTGCAGCGCGTCGGCATCACGCAGCTCGAAGCCAGCGGCATGGTCGGCCGGGTCGCCCTGGAAATAAACCAGCGTGTGGTCGCGGTCGTCGCTGCGGTAGTACCGCGCGCCCTGCTCTTCGCGCACAAATTCGAGGCCGATCACATCGCGCGCAAAGCGGTCGGCGGCGGCCAAGTCGCGGGTGCCCAGGCGCACATAGCGGATGTCGAGCAGGTCGATCATGCAGTGCAACCGTTGGCGAGCGCGCCGGGCGCAATGTCAAGCGTGGGCGCTGCCATCACTTCAGATGGGGTAGATCAGCGAGTTCGGGATCAGGTCGTTGTCGAAGATGCACAGGCGCTGCGCAAAGCGCCATTGGCCATCGACGACAACGATGCGGTCGAGATAGCGCCCGACGCTCAAGGTCTCGGGCATCGCGTCGCGGTGGGTGCGGATCACGATGTACGACGATTCACATTCGATGCTGCTGCCGTCGTCTTGCAGGATCACCGGCGGGCCGATGACATGGCGCTGGTAATACGGGTCGTGAAAGATCGTATCGGTGGCGCCGGTGACACGGTCTTGCAGCATCGCGCGGCTCTCGAGGCGGATCGTGGCCAGCGGCAGGCCGCGGTCGAAGTTTTCACGCGACTGCACGCGGTAGACCGCATCGTCGGTAAAAAACGCGGGCCAGCTTTTGTAGTCGCCGGCGTCGAGCACGCGCGCGACCTCTGCGTGCAGGCACTGCACCGCAAACCAGGTCTCGATGGCGTTTGTCATCCGCGATTTGTCATCAGCGCGGCGATCACAAGCCCATGACCCCGCGCCAATAACCGTACATGCCGCGGATCAGGGTCTCGGTGACCATATGCGGTGTGTGGGTCTGCGCCTCGCGGCCGTCGAGTTCGTTCAGCGTGCGCGCTTGCGTGTTGGCCTCGAAAGCGGCCTGCGC